>JBBRIE010000054.1:0-15149 GCA_038221545.1 Lysobacterales bacterium | reverse complement strand
TCGGTTGCGAGATTGCCCGCCGTGAGGTTCGACGGCGCCGCGCTGCCGTCGGCCTTGGCCAGGAACAGGTCGAGGTTGGTGGACCAGGGCTCGGTGGTGCCCGCGATGCGTGCCGCGAACACGATCCACTGGCTGTCGGGCGAGAAGGCGAACTCGCCGTCGTCGCCGAACGGCTTCGATGGCACGTCGCCGTCGATCTCGCGGCTTACGCGAACCGGAGCCGACGCGGTTCCGTCCTCGCCGATGCGGGCGACGAAGAGCTGCGAACGCGAACCGTTCTTCCAGGTATCCCAGTGCCGAACGAACAGCTTGTCGTACACGACGCCACTCGCCCTGGGCTTGGCCAGCGCGTCGAACCGCTTGCGATTGCAGGCGAGGTCCGCGCAGTCGGCGAATACTTCCATCGAGAGCGCCAGCGAGGCGCCGTCGGGGGCGATCTTGAAGCTGCCGACGTCGAGCGGCAGGTCGGTTACCTGGCGTACTTGTCCATTGCCGAAGTCGAACCGCCATACCTGGCTGGTGCCGCTCTTGCTGCTCGAGAAATACAGCCGCCGGCCATCCGGTGAAAAACGCGGCGAACTCGCGACCATGCCGGCGGGCGTCAGCGGCCGGGCCGGCGAGCTTGCGTCGACGGGTACGGTCCAGATGCTGGTGACGCCCTTGTTGGCGTCGAGGTCGGTCGTCCGCAGCTGGAACGCCACCATCTTTCCGCCCGGCGACAGGCGGGGATCGCTGACGCGATCGAGCGCAACCAGGTCGCGGATGTCGAAAGCACGCGGTTCAGGCGCGGCAACTGCGGAATTCGCCCATGCGCCTGCCACGAGCACCAGGGCGATGACGGTACGAGGAATCATGCGAGCGGCTCCGGTGACTTCTTCAAGGATCGGGGTTGCGGGGGGTCTGGCGTGCACTAATGAACAGGCTGGCAGCCTGGGCGTCGCCATCGCAAGTCGTGGCGATTGTTGGTGTTCAGGTCGCCGGCTGCTTGGCACCCGAGCGATATAGCAGGTAGCCGACGCCCGCGAGCACGACCAGCCCCAGCCACTGCCCGAAATGCATGTAGGACGGCAGGGCAAGCGCGTCTGCGCGCTCTGTCAACACGATCGGGATCGCGATCAAAATGCCCATCAGGGCTTCGCCGGTGATGAGGCCCGCGGAGAACAGGGTTCCGGGCCTGTGCAGCCGATCGCGCGCTTCTTCATTGCGGGTGTCCAGCTTGTGCTTGCGCTCGACCAGGTGCGCAAGCAGGCCACCGAGGAAGATCGGCACCATGAGTTCGAGCGGCAGGTAGATGCCGATCGCGGCGGCCAGCACCGGAACGCGGAATGTCGAGCCGCGTGCCTTCAGCCAGCTGTCGAAGGCGATGATGACCGCACCGATGCCGGCGCCGATCGCGATCATGTCCCAGGGCAACTTGCCGCCGAACATGCCCTTGGCCACCGACGCCATGAGCGTCGCCTGCGGCGCCTGCAACGGGTTGGGATGCGCCGCGGTGGCTTCGCCGCCGATGCCGTATGCCGCTGCAAGCAGGTTCAGCACCGGCGCCATGACCAGTGCGCAGGAGAACGCGCCGATACCGAGCATGAGCTGCTGCTTCCACGGGGTGGCGCCCACGAGATAACCGGTCTTGAGGTCCTGCAGGTTGTCGCCGCCCACGGCCGCGGCGCAGCACACCACGGCACCGATCATGATCGCGGCCACGGCGCCGATCGGGGATTCGCGGCCCAGCAGCAGCACCAGCACCACCGACGCGAACAGGATGGTCGCGATGGTGATGCCCGAGACCGGATTGTTGGAGGACCCCACCAGTCCAGCGAGGTAGGCCGACACCGACACGAACAGGAATCCCGAGACGATCATGATGATGGTCATCGTGATGCTCACCGTCCAGTCGCTGACAATCGCCTGGTAGAGCAGCGCCAGGGGCAGGATGAAGATCACCAGCGCGATCAGCATCCACTTCATCGGCAGGTCGCGCTCGGTTTCCGCCACGGCTTGCCCGCTGCCCTTGCGTGCAGCAGCGATGCCGCTCCGCACGCCGGACAGTAGCGAGTTGCGCAGCGAGAACAACGTCCAGATGCCGCCGATCAGCATCGCGCCGACCCCGAGGTAGCGCATCTTCGCGCCACGGATGACGCCCGCGGCATCCTCCGCGCTGAGGCCGACGAGTTGCGCGGCGAGCGCCGGGTCGGTGCCCTGGAAGAACGCGTAGTAGATCGGTATCGCGATGTGGTAGGTGATCACGCTACCGGAAAGCACGACGATGCCGATGTTGAGGCCCACGATGTAGCCCACGCCCAGGAGGGCCGGCGAAAGATTGGTGCCGATGTAGCCGAGGAACTTGCCGAAGAACCCGGCGGTCGCCGCGTCGTCGGCCATAATCCGGAAACCGCTGCCCGCGGCCAGCTTGACCAGCGCGCCGATGCTGGCGGCAAGCGCGAGGATCCTCACGCCGGCGCCAGGGTTCTCGCCGGCTTTGAGCACTTCGGCCGCCGCCTTGCCTTCGGGGAAAGCGAGCGGCTCCTCCACGATCATGGTGCGGCGCAGCGGCACCGAGAACAGCACACCGAGCAGTCCACCGAGGCCGGCGATGGCCAGCACCCACGAATAGCGGAAGTCCTGCCAGTACCCGAGGATCACCAGCGCCGGGATGGTGAAGATGACGCCCGCGGCGATCGACGAGCCGGCCGACGCGCCTGTCTGGACGATCGTGTTCTCGAGGATCGTGCCGCCGCCGAACAGGCGCAGCACCGCCATCGACACCACCGCCGCGGGGATCGCCGTCGCGATGGTCAAGCCCGCGAACAGTCCGAGGTAGGCGTTTGCCGCGGCAAGGATCACCGCCAGGACGATCGCCAGCAGGATGGCGCGGAGGGTCAGTTCTGGGACGCGGGCTTCGGCCATCGATTGCTCCGGGGTCGGGGTGCACGCGCGGAATCGCGTGCCCCGTCGATGGTAGTGGCTTGGCCGCGGTACGGCGACCCGGTCGCCACCGGTCGCGTCGCGAACTCAGCGGCGCGGTGCGCCGATGTGCTTGTCCAGGAAGGCGAGCAGGCGCGTGTAATAGGTCCTCACGTTCGCCTCCTGCTCGAAGCCATGGCCTTCGTCGGGGAATACGAGCCATTCCGGCGGGTTGCCAGCAGCGGTCAGCGCATCGCGCATCCGTTCCGAATGCTTGATCGGCGTGCGCTCGTCGATGCCGCCCGCTGCGAGGAACACGGGCACATCGATGCGTTCCGCGAGGCGGGTGGGGGACACTTCCCCGAGCCGCCGGCGGTCCGCGCCGAGCGTGTCGGAGAGATAGTTGGCACCCCATTTTCGGTCGCGGATGTCGCCGTCGTCGTGCATGAGCGGCAAGTCGTATGCGCCCACGTAGCCGACGGCGCAGGCGTAGAGGCCGGGCTCGCGTGCAACGCCCATGAGCGCGGCATAGGCGCCGTAGCTCGCGCCATAAATGCAGATGCGCGATTTGTCCGCGATGCCCTCGTCGATGAGCCAGCGCGTGGCGTCGGTGAGGTCGTCCTGCATGGCGGCGCCCCACTGGCGGTAACCCGCGCGCACATGGTCGCGCCCGTAGTTGCCGGAGCCGCGGAAGTTCAGCTGCAGGACTGCGTAGCCGCGGGAGGCAAACAGCTGGGTCTCCGGCAGGAATTCCCAGCGGTCGAAAACGTCGAACGGTCCGCCGTGCGGGTTCACGATCACGGGCAGCGACTTTTCACCCACGCCCGGCGGCACGGTGAGGAAGCCGTGCAGCATGCGGCCATCGCGCGCGCGGATCGACACGGAACGCATCCCGGCCATCCGCTCGGGATCGATCTGCTGGCGCCGCGAAGCCAGGTGGTGCGCTTCCTTGCGGGCGCGATCAAAGACGTAGAAATCGCCGGGATTGCCCGCGCTGTACACGTACACGAGCGCCAGGTTGCCGTCGCGCGTGAAGCCCGTGATCCGCACCCCGTGACCCGGGAACGATTTCTGCAGCGAGCGCAGCAGTCGCGCTTCCGGCACGGCGGCATCGAGGTCGTGCTGGCGCGGGATCCCGTCGAGGTAATCGATGGCGTAGGGAGTGGTGTCGTCGGCGCCAAACAGCAGGCCCGCCGGATCGACTTTCGGATCCTGCACCAGCAGCGCGTGGCGCTTGCTCGCGACGTCGAAGGCGTGCACCGCGTTGGGCTTGCCAGGTTGCTCGACCTCGAGGTACGCAACACGGTCGTCGCCACGGAACGCCAGCGGGTAGACATTGACGTCGCTCACCGCATGGTCGTTGACCAGTTCCCACTCGACATCGCGGCCCGACCGATAGTAGAGCTTGCTGTGGTTGTCGGCGCCCTGGCCGAGCGCGAAACGCGCGACCTTGGCGTGGTCAACCAGGAAGCGTGCGTTGCGGACCGGGGCGCGCGCGATCTTCTGGCGGCTCCCGCGGGTCACGTGCATCCGCTCAAGCGAGGTAAAAGGATCCTCGCCGGCGTTGAGCGGCGTGATCGACACCAGCACGTGGTCATCGTCGTCGTGCAGGGTGTCAACCATCTGTGCGTAGATGAGCTCCTGGTGGCGGGACTTGATCCGCGACTCGGTGTGCGTGCTGCCGGCGCGCCGCAGCCCGACCAGCAGTCCCTGATTCGCGCCGTCCACGTCCGTGCCCCAGATTTCGCCGGTGCCATAGCGCTGCGCGTACGCACCGTGCTGTTCCGACAGCGTGAGCAGGACGCGGCGGTCGTTGACCCACCAGAAATTCTCGACCCGCGTGCGTGGCTGGACGTTGACCACCGTCATGCGCTGCATGTCCTTGCGCCGCATTACCACCAGCGCCGTGCGGTCCTCGAGCGGCACGGTCGCGGCCAGGTATTCACCGGTGGGCGAGATCTTGAGCTGTTCGAACAGGTCCGCGCCCACGAATTGCTCGATCGGAAGCGGGCCGGAAGGCGCCGTGACCGGGGTGCCGGCGGCGGGTTCCGCGGCGGTGAGTGTGCCCGCGAGGGCAAACGCGACGGTGGCGAGGAGCGTGGCAGTGATTTTCATTGATCATCCCTGATGGTGGCGGCTGGGAGCGCGCAAACGGCCGGCCCTGGCGCATGGGTGCGCAGTCTATACGCGGCCGTAGCGGTCTTCCAGCCTCACGATATCGTCCTCACCGAAGTAATCACCACACTGCACTTCGATGAGGTGCAGGTCGCTGTCGGTCGCGTTTTCGAGCCGATGCAGCGTCTCGACGGGGATATAGGTCGACTGGTTGCGCTCGAGCAGGAATTCGTCGTCGCCGACACGGACCTTCGCGGTGCCCGACACGACCGTCCAGTGCTCGCTGCGCCGGTGGTGCAGCTGCAGGCTCAGCACCTGTCCGGGCTTGACCGTGAGGCGCTTGACCTTGCAGTCGTCGGCGTCTTCGAGGATCGTGTAGCTGCCCCACGGCCGGTATGTCGTGACGTGCGCATCGACCGTCGGATGCGCGCGCTCGCGCAGCGCCTCGACCACGCGCTTGACGTCCTGCGCGCGATCACGGTGCGCGACCAGGACCGCGTCCGCGGTTTCGATGATGGTGAGGTCGCTGACGCCGACTGCGGCGACCACCCGGCTGCCCGCCTGCACGTGGCAATTGCGCGCGCCGACCAGGATGCATTCGCCGCTGCCCCGATTGCCTTCGGCGTCCGGCGCAAGCTCATCGCCGATCGCCGACCAGGACCCGATGTCATTCCAATCGAACGTCGCGGGGACCACCGCGACATTGTCCGCGCGCTCCATGACCGCGTAATCGATCGAGATGTCGGGGATGCGCGAGAACGTGGCCGCGTCCCAGATCAGCGAAGCGCCCGCGGCGGGCGTCGCCGCGAAGCAGGCGCTTGCCGATTCGAGCACGTCGGGACAGGTCTGCGCGGCCGCCGCGAGCAGCGCGTCCGCGCGGAAGCAGAACATCCCCGCGTTCCAGAGATAGTCGCCACTCTCGAGATATCCGCTCGCGGTGGCGGCGTCCGGCTTCTCCACGAACCTCGCCACCGCAAAGCCCCCGGGCAGCGCATCGCCCCGCTGGATATAGCCGTAGCCGGTTTCCGCACGGGTCGGCGGAATGCCGAAGGTCACCAGCCGTCCCTCGCGGGCAAGCGATTCCGCAATCGCGGCGCATGCCGCGAAACCGGCGATGTCACGGATCAGGTGGTCCGCGGGCAGTACCAGCAGGACCGCGTCTTCGCCGTGGATTGCGCGTGCCCACAAGGCCGCCAGCACGATCGCCGGCGCGGTGTTCCGCGCGGAGGGCTCGAGCAGCAGTTGCTGTCGGGCCACGTCACCGGGCGCGACCCGAGCGTAAAGTGCTTCGGTCAGGTGGCGATAGGCGCTGCTGGTCACGGTCACGACCGGGGTTGCGCCGTTCGCGCCTGACAAGGCGCGCTCCAGGGTCTTGCCCAGCAGGGTCTCGCCGTCGGGCATGGCCATGAACGGCTTCGGCAGCGATTTGCGCGACACCGGCCACAGGCGGGTGCCGGCGCCGCCGGAAAGGATGACTGGAATTATCGGGCTGGGACTCATGCGTTCCTGTTCAACTGCGTGCATCGAAGGTTCGGGGCTGGAAGAGGCAATGGCCGGCGACGAGTTCGAGCAGCGTTGCGTCCACCTCATCATGCCAGTGCGGGGCGCGCACACCGAGTCGCGTCGCGAGCCGGTCGCAATCGAGCACCGAGTAACGGGGGCGCGGCGCGCGCGTGGGCCAGTCGACCGACTCGATCGCCTGCACCGGCGGCGCCTGCGCGAGCAGGCCCAATGCGCTTGCGCGTTCGAGCAGGCGTAGCGCGTAACCGTGCCAGGAAACCTGGCCCGCGCAGGTGACATGCAAGGTCTCGCGAAGTCCGGACGTACCGCGATGATTCACATCGTCCAGCAGCCGCGCCGTCGTGGCCGAGAGATAGCGTGCGGAGGTGGGTGCCCCGAACTGGTCGGCGACCACCCGCAGCGTCCGCCCGGCATGCGCCGCGCGCAACATCGAACGCAGGAAATTGTGGCCGTGCGGCGCATAGACCCACGCCGTGCGCAGGATGAGGTGCGCGCAACCGCTGGATCGGATCGCCTCCTCGCCGGCAAGCTTTGAGCATCCGTAGATCGAAAGCGGCACGGTCGCTGCGTGTTCGTCATACGGGCGTCCGGAACTGCCGTCGAACACGTAGTCGGTCGAGTAATACACCAGCAAGGCATCGTTGCGCGCCGCCCACCGCGCAAGCGCCGCGACCGCTAGATGATTGATCGCATCGGCGAGTTCCGGCTCGTCCTCAGCGCGATCGACCGCCGTATAGGCGGCCGCGTTCACGATCACGCGCGGTGCGATCGCGTCGAGCCGCTCGTCGATGCCGTCGACGAGCGAGAGATCGAAACGCGCGCAGGCGGTGCCGCCCGCGCCCATTCCGTCCCGCGTGGCCGGTGTCAAAGCGCCGACCGGCGCGAGCGAACGCACCAGCTCGCGACCCAGCTGCCCGCCGGCACCAAGCAGCAGGATCACTCGCGAAATTCCGGCAGTCGCGTCGGGTCGATGGTTTTCAGCAATGGCGCGGCGGCGTCCTTGGGCGACAGGCTCGGGCGCGCGATCGGCCAGTCGATCGCGAGATCCGGATCGTCCCAGCGAATCGAAGCGTCGGCCTCTCGGTCGAATACCTCGGTGCACAGGTAGCAGAACGTGGCGCGTTCGCTCAGCACCACGAACCCGTGGGCGAAGCCGGGCGGAATCCACAACTGCCTGCCGTTATCGGCGCTCAGCACCACGGCTTCCCACTGGCCGAACGAGGGCGATCCGCGGCGGATGTCCACGGCCACGTCCCACACTTCGCCCGCCTGCACCCATGCCAGCTTGCCCTGCGCATGTGGCCACTGGTGGTGCAGGCCCCGCAAAACGCCGTGGTCCGAGTGCGAGACGTTGGCTTGCACCATGTCGATGTCGACGCCCGCGTCGGCATAGCGCTTGCGGTTCCACGATTCGAAGAACGCCCCGCGCTCGTCGCGATGCACGGTCGGCTCGATGAGCCTGAGTCCCGGAATCCGCAGATCGGTGACTTTCACGCGGCGTAACCGCGTTCGGCCAGCTGCAGCAGGTACTGGCCGTAGGCGTTCTTCGCGAGCGGTTGGGCCAGGGTGCGCAGTTGCGCCACGTCGATCCAGCCTTGCGCGAACGCGATCTCCTCCGGGCAGGCAACCTTCAGTCCCTGGCGCGATTCGATGGTCGCGATGAAGTCGCCCGCCTGGAGAAGCGACTCGTGCGTACCGGTGTCGAGCCACGCATAGCCGCGCCCAAGCTTCTCGACGTTCAGCGAGCCCTCCTGGAGATAGCGCCGGTTGAGATCCGTGATCTCGAGTTCGCCGCGCACCGACGGAGTCAATGTCGCCGCGTAGTCGCTCGCGTGTCCATCGTAGAAATAAAGGCCCGTCACCGCATAATTCGAGCGCGGCTTCGCGGGCTTTTCTTCCAGGCTCACCACCGTGCCGTCGTCGTCGAACTCGGCGACGCCGTAGCGCTCGGGGTCGTTCACCCAGTAGCCGAACACGGTGGCGCCGTCGACGCGATTGGCTGCCCGTCGCAGCTGCTCGGTGAAGCCATGGCCATAGAAAAGGTTGTCGCCGAGCACCAGCGCCGAAGGCTCGCCGGCGACGAAGTCGCGCCCGATGAGGTAAGCCTGGGCCAGGCCGTCCGGGCTCGGCTGCACCGCGTAGGTGAAGCGCATGCCCCATTGCGTGCCGTCGCCCAGCAGCCGTTCGAACAGCGGCTGCTCGTGCGGCGTGTTGATGATCAGCACGTCGCGGATGCCCGCGAGCATCAGCGTGCTGAGGGGGTAGTAGATCATCGGCTTGTCGTAGATCGGCAGCAGCTGCTTGCTGATCGATTGCGTGAGCGGGTAGAGGCGCGTGCCCGAACCGCCCGCCAGGATGATGCCGCGTCGCGTCATGCCGCCACCCCGCCCAGTCGTTGCATGCGATAGCTGCCATCGAGCACGTTCGCCACCCAACTGCCGTTCGCTAGGTACCAGTCCACGGTCGCTGCCATGCCATCCTCGAATCCCACGGCGGGCCGCCAGCCCAGCTCGGCCGAGATCTTGCCCGCATCGATCGCGTAACGGCGGTCGTGCCCCGGCCGGTCGGCCACGAACGTGATCAGGGACTCGCGTTTCCGGCCATCCGCCAACGCGCCGCGCGCGTCCAGCAGGCGGCAGAGGGTGCGGACCACCTCGATGTTCTCGCGTTCCGCGTCGCCACCGATGTTGTAGACCTCGCCCACCCGGCCTGCGGCCAGGACGCGCAGGATCGCGCGGCAGTGATCCGCGACGAACAGCCAGTCGCGCACGTTGCGTCCATCGCCGTAAACCGGCAGCGGCTCGCCCGCGAGCGCCTTGGCGATCACCAGCGGCACCAGCTTTTCCGGGAACTGGTAAGGGCCGTAGTTGTTCGAGCAGTTGGTTGTGAGCACCGGCAGGCCGTAGGTGTGGTGGAAGGCACGGACCAGGTGGTCGGATGCCGCCTTCGACGCCGCGTAGGGGGAGTTCGGCGCGTATGCAGTGGCTTCCGTGAAACGGCCTTCGGCACCCAGGGAACCGTAGACCTCGTCGGTCGACACATGCAGGAAACGAAACGCGGCTCGCCCGGGTCCCGGGAGTTCGCGCCAGTAATCGCGCGCGCACTCGAGCAGTGCGAGCGTACCGACGACGTTGGTCGAGACGAACGCGGCGGGACCATCGATGGAACGGTCGACGTGGCTTTCGGCGGCGAAATTGACGGTTGCGCAGGGACGGTACTCGGCCATCAACCGCGCGACCAGCGCGTGGTCCCCGATGTCCCCGGCGATGAAGACGTGCCGCGGATCCGCGTCCATGTCCTTGAGCGAGTCCCGGTTGCCTGCGTAGGTCAGCAGGTCCAGGTTGACGATCCGCAGGCGCGGTTCGTGCGCGAGCGCCTCGCGCACGAAATTGCTGCCGATGAAGCCGGCGCCGCCGGTCACCAGCCAGGTCAGGGATTGGGTGTCTGTCATCAGGTCAGGGTCGGGGCTGGACGCGCGGGGTCCGCACTGGCCCGTCGCGGACCCGCGACCAAGAGGTGGCGAGCCGAGAAGTATATCAGTGGCGTCCTCGACCTCGACTGGGCCGGCGCGTTGCAAAGTGTCAATCGGGCGGATCCCGGCCGCGCCCCGCTGCCTGCCGCAATCCGGAAACGATGCGCACGCTTCGCATCCCGATCTTCGAGTGCGCGACTGCGCCATGCCGATGACGCAAGTATTGGAAGGTTGGCCAGATGCGTTGACGCAACCAGCGAAGCCGCTGGCGCAGCGTGGGGATCGCGCGCCAGCACTGCCATTGAACGTACGACCATCGCTGCATTCGTGCGACGTTCATTCCCTGCGTCGACGCCGCCCCGGCCAGGGCCTGCATTACCCACTGCGGCGCACGAGTCGCCCCGCGTGCGCCGGCCGCTATCAGGCCATCGCGACAGACGGCGGCCAGCTTTCTCTCGACTGCGAGAGTCGCCAACCGCCGCCATTGCGCTTCGTCGAGAGCGGCGATCAGGAGCTCGATGTCGCGCAGCCACTTGGCTTCGTCGTGGATGCCATCAGGCATGTTCTGCACCCGATGCATGCACGCATGCAGCAGCGCATGAACGGGACCGAGGCCACGCGCATGCGGATGAAGTTCCGGAAGCGCCTGCGACCCGGCCATGAGTTCGGCGAAGTCGAAACGGAATGCGAACACGGGCAGCGTGGACAACCGCCAGTGCAGGTCGAGTTCGACGTTGCGGCCGCCGAGCTGCGGCCCGCAACACGCCAGTTCGGAACAGACCATGTCGCCGGGGAAGGTCGACTCGACCTTGGTGAAGCCCCGCGCCGCGAGCCAGGCCATGAGTCCGTCGACATGGGGCTTCGCGGGCATCAGCAGGTCGACGTCGGCGGTCTGGCGCTGCTCGGAAGACGGGTAAAGCCATTGCGACAGCGCGTGGCCTTTGAGGACCAGCACCGGCGTGTCGCGGGCGGCCAGCTCACCCAGTACTTCGCGCAGCACGCGTCGCTGCGCCAGCGTCTGCATGGCCGTCAGGATGGGGGCGCTGACCGGCACATCGCCCGGCCTGCGCTCGATCGTCGCCGGTTCCTCAGCCACGGGATTCAATAGTCGCAAGCCCGAACCGGCCCGTAGCCGGATGAACTTCTACGGCGGCTTTCGCGACCAGACGCAGTGCGAACGCCAGGGGCGCGTCCGGCTGCGTCATGCGACGGCGCACGCGTTGCCGGTTGCAGGCACGAGCGGCGAGAGCCGCCCCCGTTCCAGCCGATAGTGGGTTTTGGCAAGTCGCAGCGCCGCGGGGCGATGGGTGACGACCACGACCGTGCGCCCCTGCAACTCGCGGTCGAGCAGGTGCACGAGTTCGTTTTCTCCTTCCGCATCCAGCATGGAAGTGGCTTCGTCGAGCACCAGTATCTGGGCATTTGAAAGCAGCGCACGCGCGATCGCGATGCGCTGACGCTGACCCCCGGAAATCCGCCCGCCGTTCTCGCCGATGGCGGTTTCCAATCCCTCGGGCAACCGATCCAGCCAGCGGTCGAGCCCCACGCGAGCCATCACGTCCCGCAAGGTTTCGTCGCTCGCCAGTGGTGCCGCGACGCGCAGGTTGTCCGCGAGGCTACCGTCGAACAGCTCGATCGCCTGAGGCACGAGCCCGATCACATCGCGGACTTCGCGGTGCGGAATGTCCGCAATCGAGCGACCCGACAACTCGATGGCCCCTTCCCATCCGTCCAGGAACCGGACGAGCAGGTGCGCGAGCGTCGACTTGCCGCTGCCGTTCTCGCCCACGATGCCGACGCGCGCACCCGGTTCGACGACGAGGTCAAGGCCATCGAGCAACGGGCCGGCCGCAGTGGCGTACTGGAATCGCACGTTCGACAGTGTGAGCCGGGGAGGCGTCGACAGCGGGGCCGTCGGCGCAGCACGGCGCTCCGACATCGGCGATTCCAGTGGCGGCACGGATCCCAACCGGGCAAGTGAGCCGTGCAGGCGCCGGATGGAGCCGTAAGTCGACGCGAGCGTCGCCAGCGGCCCCACCATCACGGTCGCGTAGCCAACGATGCGCACCAGTTCGGCCAGCGTGAGCGAGTCACTGAACGCACGGGGCCCCACGTAGGCGAGATAGCCCGCGCCGACAATGCTGGCCGCGATCGCCACTGCCGCGGCCTGCCGGGCCAGGAACAGCGCCACCGCACGGCGTGCGCCGGTCCAGCGGCGGGCAATCACAGCGAGCCGCTGCTGGCGCGCCGGCTCGAGATTGAACAGCTTGATCGGCGCGAGCCGGTGGATCGATTCGCTCGCGTAGGCATCGAGCGCGGCCGCGGCGTCCGATTCCTCCCTCGACAGGCGGCCGAGCCGCCTGCCTGCGTACTTCAACGCAATGACGAACAATGGTAGCGGCACGAGGACGGCGATCGCAGCGGCGCTCGAGATGCCGAGCATGAGCGCTATGGCGCCGACCGCCGTGACCAATGCAGAAGGGATACCAAGGAACACCACCATGGCGCCGTTGACCGCCGCGGGGACATCGCGTGCGATCAGGGCGGCGCAATCGCCGCGGCTCCGGTGCGCATGCCAGCCCATGCGCAACGACATCAGCCGGTCGTGTATCGACTCGGTCATGCGCGCGCTGAGGGTCTCGACCACGGACGACACCGCGCCCGCCATCCAGAGGCTCAAAAGCGCCATCGCGGCGAATACGCCCAACGCCAGCATGAGCGAAGGCATCGCGCCTGCGCGCGTAGTGAATTCCTGCACGACCGAACCGGCCAGCCAGGGCAGGACGAGCACGATCGCCGCCTGCGCGATAATCAGTCCGATACCGGCCGCCATCAGCAGCCGCTTGCCTCGCGTCGCGGCCCACAGCAATCGCCAGGATTGCCGCGCGGCGAGCGCGTCGGCCGAATCCCGTCCGGCGATGCCAGACGCAGGGGTGTGCGTCGAGAGCACGGATCAGCCTTTTGCAATGCGGGGAACAACGGGTTCGTCAACGACTATAATGGATCGAGTCGTCACGCCGCCGACGCCCCAGCCTGCCCCGGGTATCCGACATGACCGAATCGACCGACGATCACTGGCACTCAGGCGTTTCGCCAGGATCGCGCATCACTCCCTCTCTCGACGTCCTCTTCCAGCAGGTCGACGACCAGGCCGTACTCGTCGATCTTGCGTCCGAAAAGTTCTTCGGGTTGAATCGGGTGGGCGCTCGGCTGTGGGAACTGCTGAGCGGGGATCCCGCACTGGCGCCCGCCTATTCCACGTTGCTCGACGAGTTCGATGTTCAGCCCGACGTCCTCTCCGCGGACGTCTCGAGCCTGGTCGCCAGCCTGCGCGAAGCCGGTCTGGTCGAACTCCAGTAGTTGCCGTGGCGTCCTTATGGTCCCGTTGGCGCGCCTTGTCGCCATTGACGCGCCGCGCCGTCCGCTTCTCGATCGTCGCGCTGCCGATCGCGTCGGCGATGCTCAGTAGTCGCGGACTGGCGGCGGGTCGAGCCGTCCTCGGTCGCATGCCCGCCGGTGATCCATCGCGGGACGGCGCGCCGGATTCCACCGACGGCGATGCGCTGCATCGCGGCGTGGAGTTGGCGGCGCGCCTGCTGCTCGGTACACCGCGCTGCCTCGCCAGGGCGATGGTGCTCGAGCGGCTGGCGCGCGCGCGGCATCTCGCGCCAGCACTGAAATTCGCCATCGACCCTGTCGCGGCGACGCTCGATGCGCATGCATGGGTGGAGATCGACGGGCAGGCGTACGGCGCCGTTGCGCGGTACAGCAAGCATCTCGACCGGCGAGGCGAGCCTACGGCACTTCCTGTCCCGCAACCCGCGCAGTCCGCGCGCGAATCGCAGTCGTGACGGGAATCTGACCGGATGTCCGAATTCGCGCTGGTGTGGCATCTCGACGGGTCTCCGGCCGACCCATCGGAGTTGGAGCGCATGGCGGAGCGGCTGGGCCTGGCCCACGCGGACGCGACCGCCGTGCACGCACGCGGACCCGTGGGCGCGTGCCACTCGGGCCTGTGGCTCGATCCCGATTCGCCGGAGCGGGCGCAGCCGCTGGTGGATACCGAAACGGGCTGCGTCCTGGTTGCCTGCGCACGCATCGACAACCGCCGCGAACTCGCGGCAGCGCTCGGCGCGGAAGCCGCGCGCGCCGACGAGGCAAGCCTGCTGATGGCCGCGTGGAAGCGATGGGGCGCCTCGATGCCCGGCCGGTTGCGCGGCGATTTTGCATTCGCCCTCTTCGATCCACGCCAGCAACGGGCGTTCGCCGCACGCGACCCGCTGGGCGCCATCCCCCTGGTGCGGCATTTCGCGCCGGGCAAGCTGCTGGCGATCGCGACGTCCGTGCGGCCGCTGCTGGCTTGCCGCTCCATTCCGGCCGAGCTCGACGAGCAACGGATCATGGACTACCTGGTGCTCGCGACCGAAGGGCTTGACGAAACCGCCACGTTTTTCCAGGCCATCCGTCGCATGCCCGCGGGCCATTCCATGACCGCCTCGAAGGAGAGAAGCGACACTCTCCGTTACCACGACGTGCGCTGCGAGCTCGACGCCGACGGACGGCATGGCGACGAACACTACGTGGAAGAGTTGCGCGAGCTGCTGCAACGCGCGGTGGCCGACCGCATGAGACCGGGCTTGCGCGTCGGTTCCATGCTGAGCGGCGGACTCGACTCCAACTCGGTGGCGGCGCTTGCCGGCAGGATCGAGCGCTCCCGCGGTCGCAGGCTGATCACGTATTCGGGAACGAGCGTCGACCCGGAGGACGCAAACGAGATGGCTGGCATCCGCATCGCGCAGGCCAATCCCGATTTCGACGCGCGCTCCCTGGCCAGGGGCGACGTCACCGCGATGGGCAACGAGCTCGCGCGTTTCGTGGACGACGTCGACGAGCCGTTCGACTACACCAACGGCATCACCTTCCCGCTATACCACTCTGCGCGAAAGGCGGGCCTGCGCGGCGTGTTCGATGGCATCGACGCGGACTCCCTCCTGTCCTGGGACGACTACATCACCCGCCTCTGGCGCCGCGGGCGCTGGGTCAGGGCGGTCGGGGAATCGGTGGCGCTGAGCGCCTTCCACCTGTGCGGTCCGGGCGATACCGCACTGATCGCCTGGGAAAACCTTCGGCCGGCGCTGGT
>JBBRIE010000053.1:0-15439 GCA_038221545.1 Lysobacterales bacterium | reverse complement strand
GTGGAGCCGATGGCGGCGCGCGTGCGGCCACAAGAGGTGCGCTCGACCCATCAGTCGATGCACCATTTGGTGTCGACCTCGGACTGGAGCGACGAAGCCTTGCTGGCCACGGTCGCCGAGCAGGTGCTGCCGGTGCTGACGCGCGGCGGAGCGGAGCCCTGCTTCTGGATCATCGACGACACCGGCTTTCCGAAGAAGGGCAGGCATTCGGTGGGCGTGGCCCGCCAATACTGCGGGCAGACTGGCAAGACCGACAACTGCCGGGTGGCGGTCAGTCTGTCGCTGGCGACAGACTCGAACAGCCTGCCCTTGGCGTGGCAGCTCTACCTGCCGGCCGAGTGGACCGACGATCCGAAGCGGTGCGCCGATGTTGGCGTGCCCGCGTCGGTGGACTTCATGACCAAGAACCAGATTGCCGCCGCGCAGATCCGCGCCGCTGTCACCGCCCAGGTGCCACGGGGCGTGGTCCTGGGCGATGCCGCCTACGGCGATGACTGCGCGCTTCGCGATGCACTGAGCGCACAGGAACTGATCTATGCGTTGGGCATTCGGCCACTCACCACCGTGTGGTGGGGCGCGCATCAACCGGCTACCCCGCCGCCACCGGCGGCCACCGGCCGGCCGCGCGTGCGCGTAAAGCGCGATGCGGCGCATCCCCCCATCAGCGTGCGGGCCCTGGCGCAGGCGTTGCCGGCACGGGCGTATCGCACCATCGTCTGGCGAGAGGGATCAGAGCAACGATTGTCCGGTCGCTTTGCCCGCGTGCGCGTGGTTGCCGCCCACGACGACCGCGACCGCGATGCCGAGTGGCTGGTCATAGAATGGCCGCGCGGCGATGCTGCTCCACTTCGCTACTGGCTGTCGACGCTGCCTGAAAAGACGACCTTCAAAGCACTCGTCGGCACGATCAAAGGCCGTTGGCGCATCGAGCGGGACTACCTGGAACTGAAGCAGGAACTCGGCTTGGGCCACTACGAAGGACGCAACTGGCGAGGATTTCATCACCACGCCAGCCTGTGCATCGCCGCCTATGGCTTTTTGACGCTGGAGCGCCTGCGCTGCAGTAAAAAAAACCGTGCTCGATTCAAAGCACCTGCCGTACCCGACGGCTTCCGCCCGCGTGGGGCTGGGGCCGATGCAGCGGCATCAGCCGTTCTCAATCGCGATCTTGCACTTTCGCCTCGCACGCGTTGCATCGCCGTCCGCAACTGTATTGGCCGACAAGCCGGCCACCATCGAAGTCTCCGGCGAGAGCGGATTCAAGCTCACCCTCGTTGTTACTGAGCTGACTCCGGACACGATCCAGGTGGCTGCCGACGTAAACTCGCCGCACGGATCAATGGCCCCAACTGTTGTTGTTCGCCCAGATCAGCCCGCCACTGTTTCCGTAGGTGATCTCGGTCTTGAGCTGACCGTTCGTCGCAGTGGCCGCTAACCACTCGTTCGAGCCTTCAGCCCAATCGCTGCGCGCTTGGCCTGCTGCTCAATTCGGGCGTTAGGCGGCCTGGGAGGTGTCCACGCATGGCATGCATTGGAAATCCAGGTTTCGCTGCAGTCTTGTCGCTTCTTGTTCCCGGGTGCGCGATATTCGGGTTTAACACCGACGCAAACAACTTCGCAGGATTTCTCACTCGTGTAGACCGCGCGCAAGTTAAGCTGCAACAGGGTGTGCCGGAGCCATACAAGGCCCTCTGGTCGCATGGAGAGGACGTCACCTTGGCAGGTGGATTCGGCGGCAGTACTGAGCAAGGTTGGGCCCAAGTCTCAAAGCGCCTGGATTGGGCGGGCTCGAACTTCGTAAACGGCCGCAATGAGATTCGCAGGCTTGCTTTCGCTGCCAGCGGGGACATCGGATACCTCGTGCAAACTGAGCATCTGAGATTCAGCACGCCCGACGCTTCATCGGCAGAACGCAACTATCGTGTAACCATGCTCTTCCGTCGAGAGAATGGTGTGTGGCGCATCATTCATCGCCATGCGGATTCTCAAATTACCAAGGAAGCCCCACGATGACGCCGCACAACACTTCGTTCAAGCCGAAGCCATTTCGCGGCGCGGTGTGAATCGGGCGTTAGACGGTCTCTACAGGGGACTCGGAAATGCGCAACATCCGGTGGGTCGGTCGTTCCATCATCGCTGTCGGGGCACTCCATTGCCTTGTCGGTGCGATGATCTTCACAGCGCCGCTGATTGAGATACTGAACAGTGGAGTATGGAATTCCGTGGACGGGTACAGGGGTCGGCCATTGGCGTTTTGGTTTGAGTTTGTGGGTCTTCTGACGATCGTCTTTGGAAGCGCCATCGACTGGATGGAAAAACTCCAGATTGCCCTTCCCCCGATGGTCGGCTACGGATTTAGTGGCCTGGTACTTCTTGCTGTCATCGCAATGCCGGTTGGAGGTGGTTGGCTGTTGGTGCCCAGCGCGGCAGGGCTGCTAATGAAGCGGCAAAAGATCCACTCCATTCCGGTTAACAACGTCCTGCATTGGACGGTACGCGCTGCCGCTGAAAATGAGCGTTAGACACCTACGTGCCTAACGGAACACCGAGGGCCTGAACTATGCAGCTTGATGACCGACGCATTGATGAAGCAGTACTGGCATTGCTCGTCACCTTCAGCTTCGACGGATGCAGGGCGTGGAAGGGCTTCAGCTGGGATTCTTCATCGAGTAACGTTTGACGCAGCTTGACGGGGAGCAACTTGCGCAGGATCTGCTGTGCTCGCCGCCCGCAATTGTCTTGACTTCAGCCGCCGTGCGCCCATCGCGCCGATGGGCGCGGTTGCGCACGGTCCATCCGCGGTACGGACGCTAGTTGCGGACGTCGCGCAGCTGCCAATGCGATCCCGCGAGCCAGCGCAGACGAGAGCGCACGATGGAGCCGGGCAGAGCGGTTTCGACTTCGAGATCGATCGACAGACTGCGCTGGGCTCCCACCACCTGCGCCTGCTTGTCGATCACGCCGAGCGTGGCGTCGATCGCATCGGGATCGGGCTGCAGATCACGCCATTTCTCGAACAGATCAGGCGTGCGCAGCGCCGCCTCCAGCTCCGAGGCAAAACCGTCCGCGCTCTGGGCTGTGAATGACAAGGAAGGCACCGGTCCACGCGCCACATTGGGATCCGGAAGAGTGAGGAAGTAGCGGGCCATGACGCGCTCGATTGATTCAGAGCTCACACCTTAGTCGCGCAAATGCGAAGCCCCGATGAACCTGGCTCGCCGTTTGGCCGGGCGTCGCTCTCGCAGGGATCGCGCGCCGGCGGTGCATGGGTGCCGGAGAGACCGAAACCTGCCGAAAATTCCGTCCGTGGTTCGACCGCTCACAACGAACGGAATTTGACAGAAGTTGCGAGTGGTCATCAGCTCCGTCGGTGGCTCGACAGGCTCACCACGAACGGAACCTCGGGGCGTTGCGATGAGCAGGGCTTCTCCCTGCTGCGCAGGGAGAAGCAAAGGCGAAGAAAGCCGGGCTCAGGTTACGCGTTCGGATCGCGTAGCGTCTGCGCGCGACGCTCAAGGCGCTCGGCGCGGCGCTGCAGGCGCATCGCCCGGACTTCCGCGCGCGTGATCTGGCCATCGCGGTTGGCGTCGGCGCGTTCGAGTCGCGCCATGTGGGCAGTCTCGAACTCGGCCGTGCTGATGCGTCCATCCTTGTTGGTGTCGACGCGGGCCATGCGACCTTGGACCCTCCCGGCGCGCTTTGCCGCGCGGAATGCTTCGAACTCCTCCGCGGCGATGAAGCCGTCGCGGTTGCGGTCGATCGAGGTGGAACGGTCGTGCACCCGCGCTTGCGCGTCGCCAAGGCTCATCGGCAACTGTGGACGTTCGAGACGCGGTGCGGGTGATTGCGCGACCGCCAGGGTGAGCACGCCTGCGGCGCACAGCGCTGCCGCGACGGGGAGTACGAGGCGTTTGCCGGGAAGTTTCATGATGCTGTTTCCGTTGGGTGATCGAGGAAGACCCTCGACATCACACAACGCGCCCGGCGCTTGCGCGTTGACGCAAGTGCAGGAATCCTGATGCAGCAGCGACGCAAGCCGCGATCGCGATGTTTCTCCAGCGCGAAAAACATTGCGGCTTGCGCCGCTCCTACAACGGTGTCGCCGATGCCGTTGGTGTTTGGCCGGAGCGCGTGCGCGCGAGCAGCAGGTACATGACTGGCACGACCAGCAGCGTGAACAGCGTGCCGATCGCCATGCCGCCGACGATCACGCGGCCGATCTGGTTGCGCGCCTCGGCGCCCGCTCCGGTGGCGATCGCAAGCGGCAAGGAACCCAGCACCATCGCGCCGGTGGTCATGAGGATCGGGCGCAGGCGCAACGCGGACGACTCGAGCACCGCATCGAACTTGGAGCGGCCGCGTTCCTGCAGCTGGTTCGCGAACTCGACGATCAGGATGCCGTGCTTGGCGATGAGTCCCACCAGGGTCACGATGCCGATCTGCGAATAGATGTTCCAGCTGCCGCCGGCGCTCAGCTTGAGGAACAGGAACGCCCCGAACGCCGCCAGCGGCACCGACACCAGGATGACGATGGGATCGATCCAGCTTTCAAACTGCGCGGCGAGCACCAGGAAGATGAAGGCCAGCGCGAGCACCAGGATCACCGAGAAATCGCTGGCCGATTCGCGGAATTCGCGGCTCTGCCCCGACAGGTCGTACTGCGCCTCCGGCGCGACTTCCTCGAGCGCGGCTTCCATCCAGTCGATCGCCTCGGCCATCGAGTAGCCGGGCGCGAGACCGGCGCTGACGGTGGCCGACCGCAGCTTGTTGAAGTGGTTGAGTTCCTTCGCCGCAACGGTTTCCTTGACGTCGACGATGTTCGACAGCGCCACCATCTGGCCGTCGCCCGAGCGCACGTAGATGTTCGACACATCGCCGGGCGTCGCGCGCTGCGTGTCCTCGACCTGCACGATCACGTCGTACTGCTCGGAGCCGCGCTTGAAGCGGGTGACGTTGCGGCCGCCGAGCAGGGTCTCGAGCGTGCGGCCGACCGCTTCGACGCTGGTGCCGATGGTCGCGACCTTGTCGCGGTTGACCTCGATGCGGAGCTCGGGTTTGTCGAGCTTGAGGTCGGAATCGGGATTGGAAAGCTGCGGGTTGGTGGACATCTTCGTGATCAGCTTGCCGACGATCTGGCCGAGGTCCTCCCAGCTGCCGGTGGTCTGCACCACGAAGTTGAGTGGCTGGCCGAAGCCGCCCTGGCCGAGCGGCGGGGGCAGCGTCGGGAACGCAAGGATGCCCGGGATGCCCATGAACTGGCCGAACAGCTGGCCCTGGATTTCGGCCGAACTGCGTTCGCGCGCGCCCCAGTCCTTGAGGCCGACGAAACCGATGGTGTTGGTGACCGACGGGAAGCCGACGATCTGGAAATAGCGGTCGACCTCGGGCAAGCCCGCGAACGTCTTCTCCATCTGCTGGGCATAGCGGTCCGTGTAGGGCACGGTCGAGCCCTCGGGCGCGATGCCGAAGCCGATAACGAGGCCCTGGTCCTCCTGCGGCGCCAGTTCCTTCGGCAGCGCCATCCAGAGGCCGACGGCACCGGCGTAGACGAGCGCCGCAACCGCGACCACGATCCAGCGTCCCTTCAGCGCACCACCCAGCACCCGCCGATAACCGCGGTCCAGCGCGCCCAGCGCGCGCTCGCCGACGTCGTAGAACCAGTTGTGCTTCGTCTCGTGGCGGAGCAGGCGCGACGACATCATCGGCGACAGCGTCAACGCGGTGAAACCCGACACCACCACCGCGCCCGCGAGCGTCATCGCGAACTCGATGAAGAGTTTGCCGGTGCGCCCGGTGGAGAACGCGAGGGGCACGTAGACGGCGGCGAGGGTCAGCGTCATCGCGACGATCGCGAAGCCGATCTCCTTCGAACCCTTGAGCGCCGCCTCCATCGGTTGCATGCCTTCCTCGACATGCCGGTAGATGTTCTCGAGCATGACGATGGCGTCGTCGACCACCAGGCCGATCGCCAGCACGATCGCGAGCAGCGTGAGGGTGTTGATCGAGTAACCGAAGGCGTACATGACCGCGAACGCGCCGATCAGCGACACCGGGATCGTCACCAGCGGGATCAGCGTCGCGCGCCAGCTGCGCAGGAACAGGAAGATCACGATGACCACGAGCACCAGCGCCTCGGCGATCGTGACGTACACCTCCTCGATGGATTTCTGGATGAAGATGGTGGTGTCGTAGGCGATCTCGACCTTCATGCCATCGGGCAGCGTGCGCTGGATGTCGGGCAGCATCGTTTTCAGCGCCGTCGAGATCTCGAGCGGATTGGCGACCGCCTGCTTGACGATCGCGAGCGGCACCGCAGTGCGGCCATTGAAGCGCGCGCGGAAGCGATTCTCCTGGGCGCCCAGTTCGACGCGGGCGACGTCGCGCAGTCGCACGAGGTAGCCCTCGACACCGCCGACGATCACCGCGCCGAACTCCTCGGGCGTGCGCAGGTCGGTCTCCGACAGCACGGTGAACTCGCGGTCGCTCGATTCGACGCGCCCGGCCGGGATCTCGACGTTCTGTCGCCGCAACGCGTTCTCTACGTCCGCGGGCGTCAGCTTGAAGCCGGCCAGCCTGCGTGGATCCAGCCAGATGCGCATCGCATAGGTGCTGGCGAAAACCTGCGCCTGGGCCACGCCCGGAATGGTCTGCACCCGATCCTTGACCAGTCGCTCGGCGATGTCGGCGATCTCCACCGACTCGTGCCGGTCGGACGAGAACGCGAGGTAGATGATCGGCTGCGCGTCGGCTTCCTGCTTCTGCACGATCGGCTCGTTGGCCTCCTCGGGCAGGAACTGCCTGGCCTGGCTGACCTTGTCGCGGACGTCGGAGGCGGCGGCGTCGGGATCGCGCGACAGCTGGAAGCGCACCGTCACCTGGCTCGATTGCTCGCGCGAGGTCGACTGGATGAAGTCGATGCCCTCGACGCCGGACAGCGCGTCCTCGATCGGCTGCGTGATCTGCGACTCGATGACGCGCGCGTTGGCGCCGGGGTAGCTGGTGCTGACCGTCACCACCGGCACGTCGACGTTCGGGATGAGGCGCACCGCGAGGCGCTGGTAGGCGATCACGCCCACGAGCACCACCACCAGGTTCACGACCGTCGCGAAGACCGGGCGGCGGATCGAGACATCGGAAAGGATCACGGGCGGTCTACTCGGCGGCCGCCGGCGCGGCCTCGGCGGGCGGCGTCGCCGCCGGGCCGGGCCTGGAGTTCGCCGCGGCAGGCTTCGCGCCGGTCGGCTCCGGTTTCGCCTTCGCAGCATCCGCTTCGTCGCTGCCCGGAATGGCGACCACGGCCACGCCCTCGTGCATCATCGGCTTGGCCTGGCCAGCGGTGATCACCTGGTCGCCCGCGCTGAGCCCGGACACGATCTCGATTTCTCCGGGCAGCCGGCGGCCCGTCTGCACGACCGTCTTTTTCGCTTTGCCGCCCTTGATGGCGTAGACGAAACGCACGTCGCCTTCCTGCAGCAATGCCTGCTCGGGCAGCATCAAGGCCGTGCGCTCTTCGCCCACGTCGAGCGCGAGACGCGCGGAGAGGCCGGGGCGCAGCAGTCCGTCGGGATTCGCGATGCGCGCGCGTACGCGCGCGCTGCGGCTGGTGGGATTGATCACGGGATCCACTGCCACGACCTCGCCGGTGAAACGGCGTTCGCGGAACGCGTCGAACCCGATCAGGATGTTCTGACCCACCGCGACCTGCGCCAGCTGCGTTTCGGGAAGCGAGAAATCGACTTCGATTGGATCCAGCCGCACCAGCGTCACGAGTGCCTGGCCTGCGGTCACGAATTCCCCGATGGAAACATCGCGCAGCCCGGCGTGCCCGGAAAACGGTGCGACGATCCGCGTCTTCGCAAGGCGCGTGCGCGCCGACGCCGCGCGTGCCGACATGACCGCAGCATCGCCGCGCAGCCTGTCGATCTCGGCTTTCGAGATGAGCGAGCGCGCGCCCATGCTGTCGGCGCGGCGCAATGCGGTGCTGGACACTTCCGCCATCGCCTGCGCCTCGCGCAGCTCGGCGTTGGCGATCGCCGGATCGAGCACGAACAGGACCTGGCCCTGATCGACGCGTTTGCCCTCGTCGAAGCCGATGCGCGTGATGCGACCCGCGACCTCGGGACGCAACGTCACGGATTCGTCCGCTCGCAGGGTGCCCGTGGCGATGATCGTGGCGGTCATCGGCCGCGCCTTCAGGATCGCGGCCTCGACCGGGATCTGCATCTCTCCGGGCGGCCCGCCGCCCGGACCACCCGGGCCGCGACCTTCGGCCTCGTCTCCCTTGCAACCCGCGAAGGCGAGTACCGACGCGAGCAGCATCACAGCCACCGGAGCTTGAAGACGCATGCAGGTTTCCATCGCGACCCTGAGGTCGCGTCCAGTCGATTCAGAATCGCGGAAGTCTACGCCTCCCGTGCGTCGGGCAACCGTGCCACTCGTTGGCTTGCGTCGCCGCGGTCCGCGATGCGCATGCTGCTGATACGGCCCGTAGCAGCGGAGCGCAGCTCCGCTGCAGGTCCGCGGCGAATGCGGGATTGCAGCCGAGCTTGCGCTCGGCTCTACAGGAGCGCGGAGAGGTCGAGCGCGGGAGCGTCGTTGCTCGCGGAGGCGTGGGACACGACGCCGAGACAGGGTGTCGGCGCGAGGCGCGTGCGCAGGAT
This sequence comes from Lysobacterales bacterium, assembly GCA_038221545.1. GTDB lineage: Bacteria > Pseudomonadota > Gammaproteobacteria > Xanthomonadales > Ahniellaceae > JBBQNY01. Next base: position 6,779 of record JBBRIE010000053.1, on the reverse strand, counting down.
GTCGAGCGTGGCGTCGCGATGCTCGAACGCGGGATCGACCGCGTTGGCGATCCAGCCGCGCAGGTCTACGCCCGAGGACCGCAATGCATCGATCGACAGTCGCGCGTGGTTGATGCAGCCGAGCCGCAGGCCCACCACCAGCACCACCGGGATCGCGAGCGCACGCACGACATCGGCCTGGTCGAGCGACCCGGACAGCGGCGCGGCCCAGCCGCCCACGCCTTCAACCACCACGAAGCGAGCATCTGCGGAGAGCCGTTCGAAGGCCGCGCGCAAGGGCGCGAGCGTGATTTCGACCCCGGCCGCGGCCGCCGCGATCTCCGGCGCGGTCGCCAGCGGCAATGCGCAGGGGTTGACGTCGTCGTAGAGCGGCGCACCGGCGCTTGCCTCCAGCAACGCGAGCGCATCGTCATTGCGCCAGCCTTGCGGCGTGCCGATGCAGCCGCTCGCCACCGGCTTCATGCCGATGGCGTGCAGCCCTGCGGCCGCGAACGCGCGCAGCAACGACACCGTCACATGGGTCTTGCCGATGCCGGTATCGGTGCCGGTGATGTAGACGCCGCGCGTCACGGGACCGCGGGCGTCGGGACGGGCCGGTCTGCGCGCATCGACGCAGCCGCATCGCGCTGCCGCAACAGCACGTCGACGCGGCGACCCGAACGGACGCCGTAGATCGGCAGCACCACGCCCAGCAACGCATACGCCATGCCCGGCAGGGCGTTGTACCAGCTGCGCGAATCGGGCAGGGCGAGCGCGAGCGACATCGACAGGATCGCACTGCCGATGAGCACCAGCATCGCCACGATCTCCGCCCGCGCGATGGCCCGTTCCGCCGCATCGAGTCCGAGCGCATCGGCGCGTCGCAGCGCGTGCCGGTTGAGCAGCGCGATGAGGGTGGCGAGCAAGGCGAAGCCACTGCCGTAGATCACCCACACCAGCCGGTATTCGAGCATCGAAGACACCTCGAGTTCGGTCGGAGCCCAGCCGCCGGTCATGTAATGCAGGCCCGCCGACATCACCATCCGCAGGGGATAGACGTAGAACAGCGTGGCCGCGACCAGCCCGAGGCTGAGCACCACGACGGTGGCATCCTCGAGGCCGAAACGCCGGCTGAAGCGGTTGTGCGCGTGCCAGTACATCGCGATGATCGCGAACCCGGCGAGGAATGCGGGGAATCGACGCAACGCGTCGTGGAGTTCGCCGAATGTGTCAGGCATCGTGTCGAACGACACCACCAGCAACGTCACGGCGAAAGCGAACGCGGCATCGACGAAGGTCTCGAGCCGGGTGACCGCTTCACCGCGCACGCGGAAACCGCCTTCGACCCGCAGAGTGTCCGTGTGCATACGATCCCCCAGCACTTTTCGCTAGCGTAGCGAGCAGCGCGGCCGGGCGTCAGGGTGAGGGTGCCCCCGGCGTCGCCGCCGCGCCGGTCGCCGCGTCAAATGCGCGCGACAGGCAACGTTGGCGCCGGCGATCCAGCAGCATTTGGCTGCCATGCAGGCCGAAGAACAGGAACCCCGGCACGCCTACGCTCACCCATGCGTCGACCAGGCACGAGAACAGCGACAACACGGCGAATATCGGCATGAATGCCCAGCGCCAGAGTTCGAGCCGCGTGAGTTCGCGTTCGTGCGCGTCGAGCAGCAGTGCGTCGCGCGCGTGCCACGCGGTCCGGTAGAGCAGCACCATCGCGGCGCCCATGCTGCCGAATGCGAGCGCGAACGCCGCGAACATGAGGCGCACGTCGTCGAGCGATTCGAAGCGCAGGTTGGCCGACAGCCAGCCACCGCTGACAAAGGCGAAGAGCGACGCGAACACCATCCGCAGCGGATATACGAACACGAGCACGAGGAACACCAGCAGCAGGCTCTGGCGCTGGGCCGAGCGGTTGTCGAGGCCGTAGCGGTCGCTCCAGTCGACATGCCCGCGCCAGAAGCTCGCCACCAGCAGGAAGCTGGCCGCGAAGGCCGGTACCTGCTTCAGTGCGACCAGGAGCGCGGCGCTGCTGTCGGGGATCGCGTCGAACGAGATCACCAGCAGCGTCAGCGCGAACGCGAAAGCCGCGTCGACGAAGGCCTCTAGGCGCGTGGTGGCGCCGCCCCGGCCGATGAACCCGTCGGCGCGCCGGATCGCGCCGGGCAGATGCCCCTCGCGCCTCACCGCAAGTCCCCGGCGGCGCTGGGTACACTGGGTGCATCGACGGGCGGCAGGCGGACGGTGCGGATGTTCAAGGCGGTCGAACTTACCGGTGCAAAGCCGGCGCAGTATGCCGAACTCGCGGCGCAGGCGCGCGCGCTGGTGGGCGACGAGCGCGACCGCATCGCCAACGCGGCGAACCTCTGCGCGTTGCTGTTCGACGCCTTGCCCGATCTGAACTGGTGCGGCTTCTACCTGTTCGACGGCACGGAACTCGTGGTCGGGCCGTTCCAGGGCAAGCCGGCGTGCGTGCGCATTGCACTTGGCCGCGGCGTCTGCGGCACCGCCGCCGCGTCGCGCACCACCCAGCGGGTGGACGACGTGCATGCGTTCGCGGACCATATCGCGTGCGATTCCGCCTCCCGCTCCGAGGTCGTGGTGCCGTTGCTGACCGCCGATGATCGCCTGCTCGGCGTGCTCGACCTCGACAGTCCGCAGCTCGCGCGCTTCGACGACGACGACGCGCGCGGCCTTGAAACGCTGGCCCAACTCTGGATCGATGCGAGCAACCACCCATGACCGACGCGACGGAAAAGTCCAGGGACAAGGAAAAAGGCAAGGACAAGGACAAGGACAAGCTCAGCAACATCGGGCCGAAATCGGCCGCCTGGCTGCGCCAGGTCGGCATCCGCACGATCGAGGACGTGCGCGCGCATGGCGCGATGGCCGCATACCTCAAGGTCAAGCGTGCCGGCTTCAAGCCCGGCCTCAACGTCCTGTACGCGCTGATCGGCGCCGAGCGCGGCCGCCCCATGAACAGCCTGGCTGCCGAGGAGAAGGCGGCGCTGGTGATCGAGGTCGCGGCCTACGACGACGCGGTCAAGCACTCCAGGAAGCAGGTCTTCGAAGTCCGCGACGTCACCGCCGAGCGCACCGCCGCGGGCCCGCAGAACCAGCGTCTCGGCACCGCCCGCGGCGCGGCGGGCGAACCCCGCGGCGACCAGGGCAGCGACGACGACCCGGTGTCGTAGCGCCCGGCATCGAGAACTTTCGGTGGCCCGGTGCATCCAAGCCTGAACGCCAGCCCCCGGGCGCGCGGCAGCGCCGCGAACCGTCGACAGCGCGCGCGGCACACTTCGGGCGAGTTGCCTTGCCTGTCCGGGCAGCGACCCCACATCCTCGCAATCCGGCGTGACTCCGTCGTTCGCCGCGCCCAAAACCTGATGGAGGCATCGATGTCCACCCCAAATCCGCAACTGCGCATGCGCGCGCTGGGCGCGCTGGCACTGGGCTTCGGCCTCGCACTCGCGGGCTGCGACCGCGTGGAGGCCCCGGCGCAGACCAAGCCCGTGCGCGCCGCGAGTCGGGACGCCGTTCCGGCCACGCGCCCGACGCCGTATGTGCGCGGATCGCTGCCCGACTTCAGCGCGCTGGTTGAAAGCCAGGGTGATGCGGTGGTGAACATCCAGACCACACGCACGTATGGCGGACGCGACGGCGAGCGCGGCGACGCGCCCGATTTCTTCGGCAATGGTCCGGGCGACGATGAGGAATCCGACCCGTTCCGAGGATTGTTGCCGCGCTTCGGCCAGCAGCATCCGCCGGTGCCCCAGCAGGGCGCGGGCTCCGGCTTCATCATCAGTGCCGACGGCTATGTGCTGACCAATGCGCACGTCGTGGACGGCAGTGACACCGTGACCGTCAAGCTCACGGACCGGCGCGAATTCCGTGCCAAGGTCGTCGGCTCCGACAAGCGCACCGACGTCGCGCTCATCAAGATCGACGCGAAGGACCTGCCGGTGGTGCGGCTCGGGTCCTCGTCCGGGCTGCGCGTCGGCGAGTGGGTCGTCGCGATCGGTGCCCCGTTCGGGTTCGAGAACTCGGTGACCGCGGGCATCGTCAGCGCCAAGGCGCGGGCCCTGTCCGGCGATACGCCGGTATCGTTCCTGCAGACCGACGTTGCCGTGAATCCCGGCAATTCGGGCGGCCCCCTGTTCAACTTGAACGGCGAAGTCGTCGGCATCAATTCACAGATCTTCTCCCGCTCCGGCGGCTACCAGGGCATCTCGTTCGCGATCCCGATCGATGTCGCGGTCAACGTGCGCGACCAGTTGCTCGAGACGGGCCGAGTGAGCCACGGGCGCATCGGCGCGGTGATCCAGCAGGTCACCCAGGAACTGGCCGACAGCTTCGGTCTCGCGGGCCCCGACGGCGCCCTCGTGGCGCAGGTCGTTCCCGGGAGCGCGGCCGACAAGGCCGGACTCAAGGAGGGCGACGTGATCCTGCGCGTGGGTGACGTGGTGATCCGCGAATCCGGCCAGGTCCCGGCCATCGTCAGTGCGATGCGTCCCGGCATGAAGACCACGCTGACCGTGCAGCGCGATGGCGCGTCGCGCGAGCTCGATGTCGTCATCGGTGCCGCCGAGGACGAACCGCCGGCGCTGGCCGGCCGCGCGGCGCAGCCGGACCAGCCCGCCCAGGTGGACGAGCGCCTCGGACTGCGACTGCGCCCCTTGACAGCGCTCGAGGCGAGCCGCCTGGATGTCGAGGGCGGCATGCGCATCGAGAATGCCGACGGCAATGCGCAGGCCGCGGGTCTTCGCCGGGGCGACATCCTGCTGCGCATCAACGGCGTGCCGGCGCTCGACATGGCTGCGGTGCAGGGCGAGATCGCCGATTCGGAAGACCACGTGGCGCTGTTGATCGAGCGCGATGGCCAGCGCAACTTCGTTCCGCTGCGCGTAACCCGGGCCAAAGGCTGAAGCCGGTCGCACAGGCCCGGAACGCGGCGTTCCGGAGCGGTCCGCCCGTGCCGGGCGCGCCCCTGATGCTGCGTTGCACCCGTTCAGCCGGGCGTGCCTAGAATCCGCAACTCGCGCATTCGCGCACCCGAGACGAGCAGCGTCATGACAGACCCGGCGGCCACCTCCCTGCTCAACGACCTCATCGAGGTTACGCGCGATGGCCAGCGTTTCTACGAAGAGGCCGCCGACCAGGTCGACGACGACACCCTGCGCGCGTTGTTCCTGCGCCTCGTGGAATCGCGGCGCTCGCTGATCGATGACCTGTCGGCGCATGTCGAGTCGCTCGGTGCCGCGCCCGCCTCCGGCGGCACGGTGCGCGGCACGCTGCGCACCCTGTACGGCGAGTTGCGCGCCGGCGTCGCCGCCGATCGCAGCGCCACTTTCGTCTCGCAGCTTGAGCAGGCCGAGGACCGCCTCATGCATGCCTTCGAGCACGGGCTCGAGCACGACCCGGACCACTCCGTGCGCGCAATCCTGGCGCGCCACTTCCCCAAGGTGCGGTCCATGCACGACGAGATGCGCAACCTCAAGGTCAATCTCACTGCGTGATTGCGAACTCCGGGGGGCGGTGCGGAACGCGTTCGGCCCTCACTGGTTTCCATGCAGACGGCCGCGACGTGCTCAGGCACGACACGCATCGAAGCAATCATGGCGCAATCGAACCATTGCTGAATGATTTGAAGGCAGGCTGAGCGACCGCGCACCGACCCGTTCCGGGGGTGGTTATGCTCCCGCCACAGCCGGCGGGGCCGGCTGCAAACCGGATGAATTCCATGCCGCGTCGCAGCAAATCCAGGGCCACGCGTCGGGTGGCCGCAGAGACAGCGTCGCCGTCGAAGGCGGCGCCGTCGAAGGCGGCGGGCGCCAGCACCGCGACGCGGACCGCACGCAAGACGCAAGCTCCGGGCCCGCAGCCGGGCAGTTCCAGGGACCCGCGTCCACCGGCGAAGAAGCCGGTACGGAAGCCGGTCCGCGCCGCGAATCCAGCCGCTACGAATACCTCCCCGGGCCCACCGGAAGTGTTTTCAGCCGACCTCGGCCGCCCCTCCGGGGGCGTCGACCCCCGCGCGGCTCGCGCCCTGCTCGCCGCGATGCAGTCCGTGCGCGACGGCGATTTCCGTGTGCGTCTTCCCACCGACCTCGAGGGGCTCGACGGCAAGCTCGCGGATGCGTTTAACGAGATCGTGTTTGCGAACGCCCGCCTGGCGGACGAACTGGAGCGCGTCGGCCAGAGGGTCGGTCGCGAAGGGCTCACCCGGCAACGCATCGCGCCGGCGGGCAGGCGTGGTGCCTGGGCCGACATGGAATTCGCCGTCAACAACCTGATCGACGACCTGTTGCGCCCCACCGAGTCCATGACCGACGCGATGGCGGCCCTTGCCAAGGGCGACCTCACTCGCACCATTCCGCTCGAGGTCGCGGGCCGGCCGCTGCAGGGCGAATTCCTGCGCTCGGCCAACATCGTCAACAAGATGCTCGAGCAGATGAGCGAGTTCGCGTCGGAGGTGACGCGCGTCGCGCTCGAGGTCGGCACCGAGGGCAAGCTCGGCGGCCAGGCCAAGGTCAAGCGGGTGTCGGGCGTGTGGAAGGAACTGACCGATTCGGTCAATCGCATGGCCAACAACCTCACCGGCCAGGTGCGCAACATCTCCGACGTGACCATCGCGGTCGCCAACGGCGACCTGTCGCGCAAGATCACGGTGGACGTGCGCGGCGAGATCCTGCAGCTCAAGGAGGCGATCAACACGATGGTCGACCAGCTGCGCTCGTTCGCGTCCGAAGTCACGCGCGTGGCGCGCGAGGTCGGCACCGAGGGCAAGCTCGGCGGCCAGGCGG
>JBBRIE010000052.1:0-15668 GCA_038221545.1 Lysobacterales bacterium | reverse complement strand
AGGCCCTCGAGGATCGATCGCGCGCGCGATCGATCCTCGAGACTGCCCCCGCAGTTGCGCCATTCCAGGCGCCGAATTCGCACTGGCGGCGTTGCCCGCCCGGGTCGAGCCCTGCGCCATCACACCGCCATGCCGGCCGCGTGGCCCGAGGCCCATGCCCACTGGAAGTTGTAGCCGCCGAGCCAGCCGGTGACGTCCACGCATTCGCCGATGAAGTAGAGACCCGGCGCGTGGCGTGACTGCATCGTGCTGGACGACAGCTCGTCAGTGTCGACACCGCCGAGCGTGACCTCCGCGGTGCGATAGCCCTCCGTACCACTCGCGACCAGTGGCCACTCCTGCAGCTGCGTCGCGATCTCGCGCAGGTCGCGCTCGCGGTATTGCCGCATCGGCCTGCTGGCCAGCCAGACTTCGCACAAACGTTGCGCAAGACGTCGCGGCAACAGGTCGGAAAGCACGGTCTTCAATTCCGCCGCAGGTCGCGCCTGCGCCTGCGCCTGCAACGCCGCGAACGCATCGCTGTCCGGCAGGAGATCGATGCGCAGGTCGTCGCCCGGCTGCCAGTACGACGATATCTGGAGGATCGCCGGGCCAGTCACGCCGCGATGCGTGACCATCATCGCGTTGCGGAAGCTCTGGCCATTGCTCGACACCTCGACCGGCAGCGCCACGCCGCTGAGGTCGCTGAGATGTTCGGAGTGCGAGCCGGTGAGCGTCAACGGCACCAGGCCCGCGCGCGTTGGCAGCACCGCGTGGCCGAACTGGCGGGCGATCGCGTAGCCGAAACCGCTTGCGCCCATGCTCGGGATCGACAGTCCGCCGCTGGCGATGATCAGTGCCGGTGCCGCGAAGGTGCCGAGCGAGGTTCGAATGGAGAATCCCCCGGCGCCATGCTCCACGTGGTCGACCTTGCACCCCGTCTCGATCCGCGCGCCTGCATCCGCGCATTCGTCGAGCAGCATCTTCACGATCTGCTTCGACGAGTCGTCGCAGAACAGCTGGCCAAGCTCCTTCTCGTGGAATGCGATGCCGTGGCGTTCGACCATTTCGATGAAGTCGGCGGGCGTGTAGCGCGCCAGCGCCGATTTGCAAAAGTGCGGATTGGACGAGAGGAACTGCGCGGGGGTAGTGCCGGTGTTGGTGAAGTTGCAGCGGCCGCCACCCGACATCAGGATTTTCTTGCCGACGCGGTTCGCGTGCTCGATCACCAGCACCCGCCGGCCACGCCGGCCCGCGACCTGCGCGCACATGAGTCCGGCGGCACCGCCGCCGACGATCACGACATCGAAGTCGCCCGCCATCGAGTCAGCGCGACGTGGAGGCCGCGGCGAGCCGCACGTTGGGATCGAAGCTGACGGTCGCGTGCGGGTCCATCAGTTGCACGCTGCCCTCCTGGATCAGACACTGCAACTGCATGTTGCGGCCGGCCAGCGCTCCCAATGCTGTCGCGGACTCTGCGGGAATGTCCATGACCGTCAGGTTGCGTGAACGCGCCAGCGCGGCGCCCGTCTTGTCCCACCAGATGTCAGCGCTGCGCCCGCTGTAGGTGACGACGACAACCTGCCGTGCACGCCCGCAGGCCCTGCGGATGCGCTGCTCGTCCGGCTGCCCGAGATCGATCCAGAGTTCGATCTCGCCGGTCAGCGACTTGCGCCAGAGGTCGGGTTCGTCGTCCGCACTCAGTCCCGCACCGAATTCGAGCCGCTCGTCGGCGTGCAGCGCGAACGCGAGCAGCCGCACCATCAGCCGCTCACTGGTTTCGGACGGATGCTGCGCGAGCGTCAGCGCATGGGTCGCGTAGTAGCCGCGGTCCATGTCGCTGATCTCGAGCGACGCCTTCTGGATGGTGGACTTGAGCGCCATGCATACGACTCCTGGCGCCTGTGCAGCGCGAGCACATTATGCCGCGCGCCTGCCACTGCACCCTTCCGCGGCGGGGGCACCGACGCGCATGCGCCGATGCCCCCTGGAATGGCCTAGTCGAGCATGTGCGCGGGGATGTTGCCGCCGTTGCGTGCGAGGTTGGTCAGCACCGCCTTGTGCAACCACATGTTCATCTCCGCCGAGTCACCCATCTTTTCCTGCGGACAACCAAGCTCCAGCGCGAGTTCCTTGCGCTCGGCGAGGCTGCTGTCGAGACCGAGGAGTTTCATCAGGTCGACGATGGACGTCTTCCAGTTCAACTTCTGCGCGCTCTCGGCCGCCATCGCCTCGAGCTTCGACATGACGTCGACCTCGCTGATCGGGATCGGCGCGGCCGCTGCCGGCGGCGCAGCCACGGAATTGGCCGAGGGCGCCGCGGGCGCAGTGCTCGAACCGCCGCTGAGGACCGGCGAGGAAGGGTAGCCGCCACCGCCACCGGATCGCCCGGTCGGAGTGAATATTTTGCGCTTGCCGAAGCCAAGTTTGTCGAAGATCTTGTCGAAGATACGCATGAAGCACCTCTGCGGGAGCGAGACATTCGCTGCATCAAGGGTTCATTGTGGCCACCGCGTCGATGTACCGAAAATAACCGCGCACGAAACGCCGGTGGACAGTCAGGCGCTGGCCCGTGACGAAGGCGCAGCACCGGTCTGGTTCCAGGCGATGGCGTCCGATCCTTCCGATTGCAGCCAGTCACGCGGGGACACCCCGAGCCTGGACCTGAATGCGCGCGTGAGCGCGAGTGGGCTTCCGTATCCGGCCTTGTCGGCCACGTGCTTGAGCGGCATCGATCGGCGGAGCAGCTCCTGCGCAAGCGCGAGCCGCCAGCCCACCAGGTACTCGCCGACTGTCTCGCCAATGGTGAACTTGAAGACCTGCGAGAACCGGCTGCGGGACATTCCGGCCATCTCCGCGAGCTTCTGGAGCGTCCACGCCTGGCCTGGCGCGTCGTGGAAGGCGACGAGCGCCTTCCCGAGCTGCGGATGGGCAAGTCCCGCGAGCATTCCGCTTGACATCATTCCGTCATTGAGGACCTTGCGCAGCAATTGTGTCAGCAGCACTTCGAAAAGGCGGTCGACCGTGGCCTTCCTGCCGTATCGATTCGCCGACGCCTCGGCGAACAGGAGATCAATCGTCGCCTGCATCTCCGGTGCGCTTGACAGGGTGACGGCCACCAGCGGCGGCAGCGCCTGCACGATGGGATTGGCGGGGCTGACGCGGAACGCGACGGTGGCGCACAGGAAATCCGCACCGGACTGCGCATCCGTCACGAACCAGTGCGCCAGAGGGCGCGGATAGAACAGCAGCGTAGGCTCCGTGATGTATACGGCAGGCAGTTCCTCGTGCCGGACATCGGCCCAGCCGCCATGGATGAGGTGGACGTTGCCATGGTCCCCGTCCAGCGTCGCTGCGAATTCTCCGCACAACGGTCCGAAGTGGATGAGGCTGGGCGCTACCGCGAAGTTGCGGAGCAAACCGTCCAGAGAATCTGCATTCATGCATTAACGGGAATGTGTTTCATGATGGCAGCGTATCCGGCGATCACTGTATGGGACACGAACCGTGGCGAATAACGGCGACGGCGATCGCGTCGAAGCACGGAAGCCGATCGACTGAAGGCGCACGACGCCCGCGTGTCGACGCTCGACACGCGGCTTGCAACCCGCGCAGTACTACCGCGCGCATTTGAACGACGGGCGCACAGCGGCGGGTTGTCGAGCTCCTGCGCAGTCTTCACACGCAAGGTGGCGACTTGCGGCGTCGCGGGGCGACACCGCCAGCATCGGCAGGATTCGGGTTAGCGACGCTTTCCCGGGGATGCCCTGGGGGCAGGCGGTTTCTTGTCTGCAGCCTTCCGCCTTGCTGGCGCTGATGCCTTCGAGAGCGTGATCCATGTCGGTGCGTGGTCGCTCGCGCCCTCTTCGCCGCGCACCCAGCTGTCGACACCGGCACCGTTGAGGCGCGGGGCCAGCTCGGCGTTGAGCAGCAGGTGGTCGATGCGTAGTCCCGCGTTGCGCGGCCAGTGCTGGCGGAAGTAATCCCAGAATGTGTAGATGCGCTCGTCGGGATGCAGCGCACGCAGCGAGTCGAGCCAGCCCTGAGCGAGCAGGCGGCTGTAGCGCTCGCGGGTTTCGGGCTGCAGCAATGCGTCGCGGCGCCATGACTTGGGATCGTAGATATCGAAATCGGTGGGCACGACGTTGTAGTCACCGGCGAGCACCACCGGATGGCCGCACCCGAACAGTTCGTCCGCGTGCACGAGCAGTCGCTCGAACCACGCGAGCTTGTAGTCGAACTTTGCACCCGGCCTCGGATTGCCGTTCGGCAGGTAGAGACATCCGACGATGACGCCATCGACGGCGGCCTCGATGTAACGGCTCTGCTCGTCCGTGCGGTCGCCCGGCAGTTCTCGTCGGCTCTCGACGGGCTGCGTATTCCGGGCGAGGATCGCCACGCCGTTCCACGCGCGCTGCCCCTTCCAGATCGCACCGTAGCCCGCGGCCTCGATCTCCGCGATGGGAAAGCTGTCGTCGTCGGCCTTGAGTTCCTGCAGGCACACCACGTCCGGCGATTCGCGCGCGAGCCAGTCGAGCAGCCGGGCAATGCGACCGCGGATGCCGTTGACGTTGTACGTCGCGATTTTCATGGACACCCGTGCACCGCCAAAGCTCCGCCAAGCGTAGACGCCGGCGGATGAATGCGCCGCAGCCCGGAGTCTGGGCATGATGCAACCAAATGTAGTTGCCGCAGCTGAAGTCGAACACCGACTGCGTGTCCCATTTCGCCTGTGCTCGATGGTCTGGCCGGACAGCGATGCGCCCAGCGCACGACGACGGGCGTCGGCATCGTCGCGTGGTTGATGCCCGGCGACTGCAAAACCTGGCTGCACGACGAGTTGCACGTGTTGTCGATGTCGGTCTTGAAGCAGCTGGCGGCTAGCGCGAGTCGACCGGTGCCTGCGAGGTTTGCGGCGCGAGCGTGAGGCGGACATCGATCCTGCGCGTCCCGCTCTCGCCGCCGCCCGAGCTGGTGTCGGCGCGGCGATGCCGAACTACGACCAGCCGGTCGCCGCGGCGCTGGAACTCGAAAGATTCCTTGGTCGACGATTCGAAGTTCACCACCAGCAGCGCGCGCCCGGACAGCACGAAGTCCTGCTCCGCCGCAAGCGGCACGCCGTTGGCGGCGAGCCAGATGCGCGCGCTGGCGTCGAGCTTCTTCACGTACTTGCGGTCGCGCTTGCTGAGCGGCGGGTCGAGCTTCAGCCTGAGCACGCGCGCGGGCTGGCCGTGCCACGTACCGGCCTTGTCCTCCAGCACCCGGGCACGTTCGAGCGTGGCCAGCAGCTTCGGTGCCGCGCTCAGGTATTCGTCGACATCGGTCACGCGAACTTCCGCGAGCGCTCCGCTGACGGGCCGCCTGGCTTCGGGATCGGTCTGCCGTGCCTCCGCAATGGCAGTGTCGAGCGTGCGGCGCGCGAAGCTCATGCGCACGCCCTGCGCATCGGCACCGACGTCGGCGCCCACGGTGGCCGGTTTGCGGTCGTCGGTCGTGTCGTCCTTGCGGCTCTGCGAGTGGGTGAAGCCGAGCTTTGCACTGATCGGATCGACGCCGTCGAGCGTCGCCAGCAAGCGTCTGAGTTCGGCGAGTGTGTCGGCGTGCGCGAGCGACCCGCCAAGCAGAAGGAACAACAGGAACAAGGTGCGCATGCGATGGATCCCCTCGGCGGTCGACAGGAGTGGACGGCGCGGGCGCCGCGAAGTTCCGCGCAGGCCCGTCACCGCTCGGCAATGACGCGCAGTTCGCGCGTGTCGCTGCGGCCGCGGTCGTCGACGGCGCGCACGAGGTAGGCGCCGGGGGCGCGCGCAGGCCACGTGAGGGACGACGCGGGCGTGGACTTGCCGACGTAAGCATCATCGACGAACCAGAACACGCCAGTGACGTTCGCGTCCACTGTCGCGTTCAGCACGACCGGGGCGGAATGGCCGCCGTGCATGCGCAGCGCATAGCTTGCGCCGCGCCGGGGCGACGTGATCCGGACGGCCTCGTCGTCGCGCGCAGCCGTGAATCCGGCGTCGCCGCAATGCGCCGCTGCGGGCGGCGGGCGCCGCTGCATGCCGGCCTGGCGGAACACTCGCGCGAGGTCGGACGGCCAGTACTCGTGTACCTCGGTGGTGGTGAATGCCGGATCGTAGGGCGGGCATGCGATCCGGCCGGTACGCGTGTCGACCGTGACCTGGCGGTGCAGCTGGCTGACGCGGATCGGCGACTTGCCCGGGATGAACCAGGTCTGCGCGCGCGCCCGTTCAGGGCACCAGGCATTCGGCAGGTCGCCGCTGCCCGTGCATACCTCGACCTTGCGCACGCCGGGCGGCGGCAGCCGCAGTGGCTCGACCATGCGCGCGTCGTGCGCGGCGAGCGCATCCACCATGCGGAAGAACAAGGGCGCCGCGGCCTCGACGCCAATCAGCGCGGGATTGCCGGCGCCATCGAAATTGCCGACCCAGACGACCAGCACGTACGGACCGACGATGCCCGCCGTCCATGCGTCGCGGAAGCCCCACGAGGTGCCGGTCTTCCAGTAGACGGGCAGGCGCGACGCCCGCGCGGCGAAGGCGCCGTCGGGCCGTTCGTTCTCGCGCAGCATCTCGAGCGTGACGAAGCTCGCCTCCGCGCTCAGCATGCGCGTGCCCGCAGCGGGCGGATCGGCGGCGCGCCAGCGCAAGGGCCGCTGTACGCCGCCGTTCGCCAGCATCGCGTACAGCGTGGCGGACTCTTCCATCGTCACCTCGCCACCGCCGAGCACGAGTGCGAGGCCGTAGTGGCTCGCGCTGGCCATGCGGCTGATGCCGGCGGACTTGAGGAAGCCGTGGAAATCCGGATTCGAGAGCCGCGCGGCGATGCCGACCGCCGGAATATTGCGACTGCGCACCAGCGCATCGGTGGCGGTTACAGGGCCGAGGAACTGTCCGTCGAAATTCTCGGGCGTGAATACGCCGAATGCGGTGGGCACGTCGCGCAGCACCGTGCGCGGATGCAACACACCCTGGTCGAGCGCGAGCGCATAGATGAAGGGCTTGAGCGTGGAGCCGGGCGAACGCTTCGCGCGCGACGCGTTGACCTGGCCCGAAATGGCGGCGTCGAAATAGTCGGCCGATCCGACCAGTGACTTGACCGACAGATCGCGCGTATCGACCAGCAGTGCGGCGGCATTGCGGATGCCGCGCGTGCGCTGGCGCGCGATGTGTTGCGCAACCTGGCGCTCGAGCACGCGCTGCAGGCGCAGGTCGAGCGTCGTTTCGATCCGCGCGAATGGCTCGCGTCCCTCGACGTCGCGCAGTACGCGCTCGACGAAGTGCGGCGCCGCGAACGGCAGCCGGTGCGACGGTCGCAATCCGAACGGCAGCTGCATCAGCGCGCTCGTCTCCGGGTCCACCTTGTGCAGCTGGCGCCAGCGCTCGAACAGTCGCGACCGCGCCGCGTGCAGCTCGTCGGTGGCCGCGCCCGCGCAGATCGGCGCGGCACGCGTGCAGCGCGCGCGATGTCCGGGATCCTGCGGGATCACGGCGAGGGTCAGGATCCCGGGCAGCGCCAGCGCCGCCGGCGACTTGTCGAAATAGATGAGGCTCGCCGCGCCGACGCCCTCGATGTTGCCGCCGTACGGCGCGAGATTGAGATACGCCTCGAGGATCTCGCGCTTCGAGTAGCGGAGTTCGAGCCAGGCTGCCTGCACGACCTGGCGGACTTTGCCGGCCACCGTGCGTGTGTCGCTGCGCGTGACCAGGCGCGCGAGCTGCATGGTGAGGGTCGAGCCGCCCTGGCGCCCGTCGCGCGCGACGTAGCTCGTCCACGCCCCGCGCGCGAGGCTGACGGGATTGAACCCCGGGTGCCAGTCGAACCACTGGTCCTCCTGCAGCTTGACGGCATCGATCAACGCCTGCGGCTGCTGGTCGAGCGGGATCCACAGCCGGTACTTGTCGTCGTCCGCGAGCGTCAGCCGCAGCAGCGTGCCGCGCGCATCGAACACCGCGCTCGACGTCGGTACGTGCGCCGACAGCGGTGGATGCGGCCAGCGATCGATGGCGATCATCGCCAGCGCAACCGCGCCCGCGGCCAGCAGAAGCCGCAGCCAACGCCGCACGGCCTTTCGCTTCTCCCCGTGCGAACGGGGAGAAGGTACCCCCGGCGGATGAGGGGCTGCCTTCAGCGCACCTTGCACCGGCCCCTCATCCTTCGCTTCGCGCCACCTTCTCCCCGCTCTCACGGGGAGAAGAAAAATACTGCGCATGGTGCGCACCCGCGCCGCGTCACCGCACCACCTCGATGCGGCCGCCAGGCGACTGCGCCTGCACCGTGCGGTCGTACAACGACTCGCCGTAGGCGGGCGGCACCACGAAGCTGCCGACGTTGGTCGCCTTGATGCGATACACGAACTCCTGCACGCGCGTATCGGCGTAGCCGTAGATGACCACGCGATCGTCGCGCACGTCGGCGTAGTGCGGCTGCCAGGTTGATGAAGCGAGGCCGATGGGCGACTGCCACGGGGCGGGCTCCTCACCGCCGTACTCTTCGTCGTACTCGTCGCTGTTCTCTACAGGCGCCGGCGGCGCGCGGAACTCCTGCACCGGCTCGAATCCGCCGGGCAGCAGGTCGACGATCACGATGTCGTCGATGCCCTCGTCGCGCGTCGCGCGAATCTTCACCCGCACGTGGATTTCCTCGCCGAGCTTGACGCGCGTGACCGGCTTGCCGGCCGCGTCGGTGAAATCGCGCGACACCTCGAGCCCCTGCTTGCGTGCGACGGTCGGCGGGGCGCGATCAAAGCCGGACTGGCTGACGCTGTACCAGGCATCGAGGTCCGCAGCGTTGCCGAAGCGCAGCGCCTGCGCGGCGCCGCTGAAGGTGCCGCGCAGCACCAGCCCCTGCAGCTCGCCAAGTGCGCGCGCCTTGCCGTCGGCCAGGACTTCGCTCATCGCAAGCCCCGTACCCGCAGCCTCGCCCGCAGGGCCGGCGAACGCATCCAGCGCGAGCACCGTCATTGCCGACGACAGCGTGTTGTACCAGCCACGCTGCAAGGCGCGCACGATGTTGCCGACCGCCTCGCGCGGCAGCGCCTGCGCACGTTCCGGGAAATGACGGGCGATGAGGTACAGCGTGGTCGCGTCGGCGATCACCGGGTCGTGGTAGCGCTCGTAGGCGTACGCCGCGTCCGTGGTCTTGCGCTTGAGCACGCCCTCCGGACCGCGGATAAGGGCCATTGCCTCGCGGTCCTGCCTGAGCAGGCGCAAGCTCGCCGCCACGTAGGCCGCCGCGATGTCGCTGCGCCAGGCCTTCGCATGCCCTTCCTCGAGGCGCTGTCTCACCAGCGCAAGCGGCGAAGACGTGACCTGGCCGGTACGCGTCAACAGGTATACGGCGAAAGCGCGTTCGCGCAGGCCCGCGAGCGAGTTGTCGCTCTCGTCGGCGGCGAGCTGCGTGAGGTACTGGTTGCCGCGCTCGAGCATGTCCGCCGGCACCGCGCGCCCGCGCTCCTTCGCCTCGAGCAGGAACTGGATCGCGTACGCGGACACATAGCGCTCCGAATCCGGCGTCGCGGTCCAGAGGCCGAAACCGCCTTCGTCGTTCTGGCGCGTGCGCAGCGTCGCCAGCAGCGCCTCGAACGCCTGCGCCGGCGTCGCCCGGGTGGTGCCGTCAGCGCGGGTCGCGAACTCGGGCCGCGCCTCGAACACCAGGCCCGGAATTCCCTGGCTCAGCAACTGCTCGGTGCAGGCGTGCGGGAAATCGGTGAGGTAGGCAGACAGGCCGCGCGTCAGCACCAGCGGTACGTGCGAGACGGAGGCTTCGCGTTTCGCGAACGCGCCGAACATGTCGCGCAAGGGCTTGATCTCCGCGCCGCTGCCGATCTCGCCGGTCGCCACCTCGGTCCGGTAGGGCACCGCGGGCCGCACGGAGATCTCCACGGACTGCCTGGCCGCGTACTTGCCGCTGCTGGCGGTGAAACGCAACGCGGCGACGCCCGGCTCGGCCTTCGCCTTGAGTCGGAACACCGCGACGCCTTCGCGCATCCCGGCCAGCGTAAGCGTTCGCGTGGGCGCGCCCACGGCAACGACCTGCTGCGAGGGCGCGAGCGCGACGGTGATCGGCAATGACGTGCCCGCGAGGCCTGCCACGTTGTTGGAGACGCCGACGCTGACTTCGAACTCGTCACCCGGCGCCACCATCGCCGGCACGTTCGGCGACAACACGAAATCGCCACGCACGCTGGTCGCACCTTCGAAGATGCCCATGCGTTCGGGCGTGACCGCGACCGCCATGATGCGCAGGCTCCCGTTGAAGTCCTCGGGGACCGTCCACTCCAGCGTCTTCGTCGCCTCGACATCCATGAGCCCCGACCAGTACACGACGGGCGCCGCGCGCTTCTTGCGGAACGGATTGAGGTTGCGCCCCAGCAGGCCGTCGGCATCGCCGCCCGGCGCGGCCATGCCCATGAGCTTGGCGAACTCGGGCAGGATGAGGTCGAGGATCTGGCTGGTCTCGACCTCGAGCCTGCGCTTGCGGAAGAAATGCTCGAGCGGATCGACGAGCTTGTAGCGCGCGACCTGCAGGATGCCCTCGTCGACCGCGAACACCACCACGCGGGCTGGCTCGTCCACCTCGACCCGCATCGACAGTTTCTGGCCGGGCTTGACCAGCGTCGGCGCGACCACGCGCACGGGCGCCTTGCGCGCCTGGCGGTCGACCGAGAACGGCGCGACGCCGTAGCTCATCGGGCTCATGAAGATCTCGTCCGACGACGGATCGCGCATGAACTCGACGTTGATGTAACCGTTGCCTTCGAAGCCTTCTGGGATGCGGATGCGCTGCACCGAGGCCGTGGTGTCGGCCTTGAACCAGGCATGCGCGAAGACGCGCTCGCGTTCGATCGTGATGAGGCCAGTGCCGGAGTAGGGCGCGCGGATCGATACCTCGATTTCGTCCCCGGCGGCGTAGTCGGCCTTCGACAGCGTCAGCTCGAGCTCGGCGTTGCGTTCGAGCGAACGCGACAGGTTGGCTTCGCCGGCCACCGAGTACGCGACGCGGTTGAGTTCCTCGCCGTTCGCATCGCGCACCACGAGCGCGAAGCTGCCCGGCTTCGAGGTGTCGAGCGGCAGGCGCACCCCGCCTGCGGGAATCGTCAGCGGCTGGTCCGAGACCGGCAGTTCCTTGGCGCGGGATTCGTACTTGTAGACGCCCGAGTCCTGTTTGGTGAGGATCGAGACGAAGCGACGCTCGACCAGTGCGGCGGTGAGGCCGGCGACTCCGGTGCGGCGCGCATCCGGATCGATCGCGATGAACTCGGCGCTGCGTTCGGCTGCGCGCTCGACGTACTCGAGGTCGCCGTCGGCCTTTGCTCCCACCATGTGGTCGAGCGGCGAGACCATGCTTGCGACTTCCGCTGCGACGCTGCGCCCGCCCTCGGCCTCGAAGCCGCGGGCGAGGAAGTGCAGTCGATAGGTCGCATTGGCGAAGCGTTCGAGCTCGAGCGGGAACAGCGCCTCGCCGTCGGCGCCGGTCTTCTGCTCGCCGAGGTCTTCGGTCACCGGTTCCCTGGCGTGGCGTGGATCGAAGAAACGGTAGCCGGGATGCGACGGGAACGCGGGGAAGACCGGCGACAGCGTCAGCTTCGCCTGCACGCGCCGGTCCTGTGCCGGCGTGCCGAAAAGGTTCTGCAGGGAGACGCGCGCGCCCAGTCCGTCCGGCTTGATCCAGCCCTCGTTCGTGCTGCGCGACAGCGAGGCGCTGGCCTTCATGCGGTCGGGCAGGAATTCCTTGACCTCGACCGTGGTGGATCCGATCGTGCGGGTCTCGCCGGGGCGCTTGACCAGCGAGAGATTGATCGAATAGGTGCCGGTCGGCGAGCTCTCGCCCGTCGCGTGGCTCGTCTCCTCGAAGCCTTGCGCTCCGAGCGTCAGCAGGCGGCTCGCCACGCGCAGCCCGTTCGGATCCGTGATGTCCACCTGCAGCGGCAGCGCATCGAGCGGACGCGAGAAGTCGGCGGTGCGCACGATCATGCCGATGTGGAACGTGTCGCCGGGGCGATAAAGGCCGCGGTCGGAGAACAGGTGCGCGGTCAGCTCGCCGTCCTCGTCCGCGCTCTCGATGCCACCGACGTCGAAGCGCGAGTAATCGAGCTTGCGGTCGGACGCATCGAGCGGCAGGAACGAAAGGTCCTCGCCGCGGCTCACCACGATCAGCGCAGGCGACCTCTCGCGCTTGAACGCATGCAGTGGCGCCACGCGCACGCGGCCTTCGGTGTCGCTCGATTCACTGGCGATGGTTTCGCCGTTGCGTCCCAGCACGTCGACGCGCGCGCCGACCACGGGTGCGCCGTTCGCGATCGACTGCACGAACACGTCGAGGCTGCCGTCCCTGGATTTCTTCAGCACCAGGCCGAGGTCCGTCACCACCACCAGGCGCGAGTCGAACAGCTCGCCGTCCCACTCCTGCGGATTGGCGGGATCGTGTTCGTACAGCCGCAGCAGGAACACGCCGCGCCGGTCCGGCTTGCCGAGGTATTCGGCCAGGTCCACGCCCTCGTAGTGCGCTTTGCTCGGACCGATCGCCGGGAAGCCGGTTTCCTGCACGAAGCGCTCGGTGATCTGCTCGGGCGACATCGCGCCGAGTTCCGGCAGCGGATAGGTGCCCTCGTTGAAACTGACGAGGTGCTGCAGCTGACGCGGCAGCAGGCGCGCGACCTCGACCCGCATGCCGGGCAGGTTGCGCGCGACCACGGCCACGCGCTTCTCGCCACTGAGCGACAGCAGTGAGCCTTCACCGAGGAATCGCAGCGTGCGCGGATACGGCGGCACCTGCAGCACGCGAGTGTCGTGCTTGCCAAGGAGGTAGCCGCCAAACGACTTGAGGCCGCGATCGACGCGCAGGAATACAAAGCGTCCCACGTTCGCCTGGTACCTGAAGCTGTGCAGCTCCGAATGTTCCTGCTCGGAAGCGATCCGCTCGAGCGGCAGGCGCTCGGCTTGCGCCAGCACGTTCTCGCCCACGTCCTGCGCCGACCACTGGAACGGCAGATCGCGATCGCGCCGCGCGGGATCCGGATGCTGCAACGGCAGCAGCCACGCATGCGTCGTGCGCTTCGCCTCGGCTTCCGACACGGACTGCGAAAAACTCACCACCAGCACCTGCTCGGGCTCGAAGCGCGCGTTGTCGACCAGGGTCGGTTCCGCGCCGGCCACGGCCAGGCTGTAGAGGCCCGGCACCGGCACGCGCGCGACCACGGGCGCTGCGGTGCCATGCCCGCCACGCGCCGCCTGCACGCCCTTCGCGAGCGTGACGGTGAGGTCCTGCGCTTCGCGCGGCAGGCTCAGGCGTTCGGAGTGGACGAAGCCGCGCAGCTTGTGCTCGTCGTACGTGACCGTGAACGCGCGCGGCTTCGGCTTGCCGCGCCGGTCGCTGAGCAGGATCTCGAGCCGTCTCTCGAACCCGGCGACATCGACCGGGTGACTGAACGCGAACGCCACGATGACTTTCTTGAGCAGCGGATCCTGCGGGTCCTGGTAGAACTCGGACTCGGCGACGGTCGCGGTGAACGCGGGCGTCATGAACTCGAAACGGTGGTCTGCGATGCGCACCTGCGGCGCGAACAGCAGCGCCACGTCGAAACTGATCGCGACCTCCTCGCCGATCGGCCAGTCCGCCCTGGGCCGGAACACGAGCTCGCTGTCGCTCTCCCAATGCCAGGTGCCGGCCAGTGCCGGATCCGAGCGGATCCCGGCAAGGACGTCCTTGCCGACGCGTTCGATCGGTGCGACCGACCCTTCAAACCTCACGCGCAGCGGATGCACCTCGCGCGGCTCGATCGCATGATTCGTCGCCGCCGGGGCCGCGACGCTGAAGGCGATCTCCACCGGCTCGACCGGGCGCGGCCGCGCCTGGTACCACCGGTAACCCGCGATGCCCAGCGCCGCCGCGACGATCACAGCGGAGCCGATGCCTAGCGCGCGCCGCGGATTCCGCCGCGCTGCCGCCGCCATGCCGTTGAGGGATTCGCGCGCGCCGACCAGCCAGCCGGGGGCGCGCCACGAGATATTGCCGAAGATGCCGGCCAACAGCGCGCCGAGCGCGCGGAACATCTCGCGAAACACATCCATCGACGTCGACTCCCCGGTCCGCCTTCGAAGGCGAAGCCGGTGCGGGCATCCTTGCGGAGCGCATGTGGCAATTCAAGTTCCGGGATGCGACGGGCCTCGGGCAGGATGCGTGCGCCTTCACCCGGCATGCGCCAAGCTGCGGATAAGGTGCCGCGTCGACCCGCGCGACCGGATCGCCCGGATCGCGTACCGGCCCAACGACCAGGGAGCCCGATGTTCCTGCATGGCCTCGGTACCGCGCATCCCGCGCGGCGCTACAGCAAGATCGAATGCTGGGACGCGTTCCTCGCCTCGGCGTGGTTCGGCAAGCTCGACCGGCGCGCGCGTGCGATCGCGCAGGCGGTGCTGACCCGCGACAACGGCATCGAATCGCGGTACCTCGCGCTCGATTCGCTCGCGGAGAGCTTCCGCATCGATCCGGACACGCTGCACGCGCGCTTCTCCACACACGCGCCCACGCTCGCGACCAGCGCGGCGTTGCGCGCCCTCGCCGACGCGGGCATCGACGCGAGCGACATCGACGCGGTCGTCGTCAGCACCTGCACAGGCTATCTCTGCCCGGGGCTCACCAGCTACGTGATCGAACGCCTCGGCCTGCGCTCCGACGTGCAGGCGCTCGACCTGGTCGGACAGGGCTGCGGCGCGGCATTGCCGAACTGGCGCATGGCCGACGCGCTGCTCGGAGCCGGTGCGGCGCGGCACGTGCTCTCGATCTGCGTCGAGGTCAGCAGCGCGGCGATGTACCTGGACAACGATCCGGGCGTGCTCATCAGCGCTTGCCTCTTCGGAGACGGCGCCGGCGCGGCGGTGCTGTCGTCGGCGCCGCCCGCCTCGCCCAGGCGGCGCGTGGAATGGAAGCGCGCCGGCTCGCTGACCAATCCGGCAGAACGCGAGGCGCTGCGCTTCCAGCAGCGCGGCGGGATGCTGCGCAACGTGTTGACACGGCCGGTGCCGGTGCTCGCCGCGGAACATGCCGCGCGCGTGCTCGACGCCACGCTCGGCCTCGACGGACTCGCGGCTGCCGACATCGACGTGTGGATCTGGCACGCCGGCGGCCGCGACGTGCTGCAGGCGCTCAAGGGCAAGTTCGGCCTGCGCGATACGGACCTGCGCTACAGCGCCGCGATGCTGCGCGAGTACGGCAACCTCAGCAGCGCGTTCGTGTACTTCGTGCTGCAGGCGGCGCTCGCGGATGGTGCACCGTCGGGTCGCTGGTGGATGTCCGCCTTCGGCGCGGGGTTCAACTGCCACGGGGCGCTGTTGGAGGTGGCGTGAGCGACGCCCGTGCCCGCACCGCAGCCGTGGCCCGCTTGCCGCGCCGGGTCGAGGCCGAACTGCTCGACGAGCTGCCGCCCGCCGACCCGCGCGCCGTGCGCGCGCGCGCCGACCTGCGTCGCGTCAATCGGCTGATGGGCAACGCGACCCACCTGTTGCGCGCGCTCGACGCCGTCATCGAGCCGGCGTCGCCGCGGCGCCTGGTGGAACTCGGTGCGGGCGATGGCAGCCTGCTGCTGCGGATGGCGCGCGCGCGCCGTCGCCGGTGGCCCGCGCAATGCGTCACCCTCGTCGACCGGGAGCCGACGGTGGGTGCCGCGACAC
>JBBRIE010000051.1:0-15816 GCA_038221545.1 Lysobacterales bacterium | reverse complement strand
GAAGCCACTCGCGGTCAACGACACCGGTTTGCCGAGGAACAAGGGAAGGTGGCACTTGCCGCAGTTGGGCTGCGCGCCCAGGCGGTCGCGGGCGATGCGATTGATGGCGTCGCATGCCGGGCAGGCAACCAGAATCTGTGCGTTGCTCATGTCAGCCGCTCCCGTGGCGCGTGTGGCAAGTCCGTGGCCGATCATGGGCGCAGCGTCCTGATTGCCAGGTGACGGCACTGCCGGGCGCGCTCCGATCGCCGGTCGCGACCCGGACGGACGGCCCGCTCGGCGAGCGAGGCATTCGATGCATTTCCCGCCCGACGCACACTGCACAGGTATTGCGGGCGCTCCCGTACACCGTCATAGTCTGCGCCACCGAAGGGGAGTAGCTCCCAATCGCTGGTGCCGTCATCACGAGCCGAACGCTCCGGTCCAGCGGCAGATCCCAAGGATCTGCGAGCAAGACTTTCGCCGCACCGCGGCGGAATTGGGTCCATTCGATGCAACACCGAGCGCGGCCTGCTGATTCCTGACGGAGCCGTTGCGCATGCAGACCATTGGTAGCCCCCTGTTGTGGAGCGTGTTCGCAGCGCTCGTCCTCGTCGCGCTGATGGTGGATCTCGTCCTCATGCGCCACGGCGGCGCCCACAAGGTCACGTTCAAGGAGGCGCTCGCCTGGAGCGCCGGCTGGGTGGCGCTGGCATTCGCGTTCAACTCCTGGCTCTGGTGGTACGGAATCCGGGAGTTCGGCGCGGTGGACGGCGAGCGTATCGCGCTCGAGTTCCTGACCGGCTACCTGGTCGAGAAATCGCTGGCTGTCGACAACATCTTCGTGTTCCTGATGATCTTCAGCTATTTCGCGGTTCCCGAGGTGCAACGCCAGAAGGTGCTGATCATCGGCGTGCTGGGCGCGATCGTGCTGCGCGCCATCATGATTTTCGCCGGCGCGCTGCTGCTGGCGCGGTTCCATTGGCTCCTCTACCTGTTCGGCGCGTTCCTGCTGCTGACCGGCGCGAAGATGCTGTGGGCCGCGGGCAAGGCGCCCGATCTCGCCTCGAACCCTCTGCTGAAATGGATGCAGCGGCACCTGCCGCTGACGCCGGACTACGCGGGCAGCGCACTGAGCGTGCGGGAAGGCGGCGTGCGCCGCTACACGCCCTTGTTCGTCGTGATCGTGCTGATCGGCATCACCGATGTCATCTTCGCGGTGGATTCGATCCCGGCGATCTTCGCCATCACCACCGACCCGTTCATCGTGCTGACGTCCAACGTGTTCGCGGTGCTCGGACTGCGCGCGATGTTCTTCATGCTGGCCGGCATGGCGGATCGCTTCCACCTGTTGCCCTACGGACTTGCCCTGGTCCTGATTTTCATCGGAACCAAGATGCTGGTGATCGATTTCTACAAGATTCCGGTGGGATGGGCGCTCGGCGTGGTGGTCGTCATCATCGGCGCGAGCGTCGCCTTGAGCCTGCTCCGCCCGGCGCGCGCAAGCGGGTGATCGCGCGTAACGCGTCCCGCGCGCCCCGACCCGCCTACGCTGCTCGCGCGTGCAGGGAGACTGCCGCGCCCAACGCGAAAAGTGCGGCGAGCAGCGCAGCCGCCGTTCGGCCCAGCGGCACGGCAGCGGGCGTGCCCGACGGGAAGCCGTTTGCTTTGGTGTTTGGCGGCACGTGAACGCGGCACCATTTTCGGGCTGGTCGACCTGCTGCCGATGCCGCGTCCCCTGTTCGGGCTCAAGCGATTTGTCGACGATGCGCCAGCCGGGAATGCGCTAGTTTGCCGGCTTTACCGAAGCAGGCGATGACGCACATGCAACGTAGCCACGCTCATGGCAGTGCGCAGTCCGTCGGCGGGCGTGAGCCGCTCGGTCGTGGGCGGATCGCCGGGCTCGGGTTCGTATTTCTCTGGTTCCTGATCGGTGGCATCGCGCACTTCGTATTGACCGACACGGAGATGCGCATTGTCCCGCCCTGGATGCCGTGGCCGCGTGCCGCAGTGCTCGTCAGCGGGGTGTTCGAACTGCTCGGCGCAATCGGACTGTTATGGCACCGCTCGCGTCGCGCAGCGGGCTGGGGCCTGTTTGCGTTGACGATCGCAGTGACTCCCGCACACATCTACATGTTGCAGCAGCCTGGATTGTTCGACGTGCCCTACTGGATGCTGGTCGCGCGTCTGCCCGTGCAGGTGGCCTTGCTGGCACTCATTGTCTGGAGCACGTCGGGCGGCACGAGGCAGCCCGGTCGCCTTGCGGAGAGCGCGTGACCCTTCGGTCCACTGCGACCACGATTGTTTCGCGACCCTACTCCGCGAGTCCGGTTGCGAGGTCGGCGTGCAGGAGTCGATGGAACAGGTGCTCGCCCGCCTCCCGACGCACCGACAGCCGACCGGTCGAATACGCGCGCGAGTTGAGACCGCGCTGCACCGACTTGCAGATCGCCATGTCCTCGTCCTGGATGATCTGGCCGACGTCGATGCTCGCCTGGTTACGGGCGCGCGCGGCCTCGGAGACGTCGGCGAAGTAGAAGTCGAAGATCACCTCGGTGCGGTCGATGCCGAGCGGCAGCACGAGGTTGGTGTCCATCACGCCCTCGTACCAGTTGATCATGAAGTTGGGATGGATCCAGTAGTAGCGCGCGCGCTCGCCGCCGCGCACCGCCGCGAACTGCGCATGGTCGCCGCCTTTCACGATCGGGCTCGACTGCAGGCAGTGGTGCATACCGTTCTCGATCGTGTAGTTCCTGAAATCGAGCACGCTGTCGAGACCCTTGTGCAGGTGCGGCACGTGGTAACCACCGTCGAGGTAGTTGTCGACGAAGACTTTCCAGTTGCAGTCGAAGAAGTAGTGGCGGCGCTCGAACCAATGCAGACCGGACAGTCCGAGGGCGCCAATTTCCTCGACCAGCGAGGAGCCCAGGAATTCTTCCAGCGAAGGTCCATCCTGATCCAGCCGCACGAACACCCACTGCTCCCACACCGCCGTCGACACCGGCGCGAGGCCGTGCGCGCTGCGATCGAAATGACACTCGGCGTGGAAACTCGGCGTGCCCTTGAGCGCGCCTTCGAGCGTGTAGGTCCAGCCGTGGTAGGGGCAGCGCAGGTTCTTCGCGCAGCCCTGCGGCTCGGTCATCACCGCCGCGGCGTGGTGGCGGCAGACGTTGAAGAAGCCACGCAACAGGCCATCGTCGCCGCGGACCACGAGGATCGGTTCGCCGGCGAGCTCGCAGGTGATGTACTGCCCGGCGTCGCGCACCTGGTCGACGCGGCCGACCAGCTGCCAGGTGCGCGCAAAGGTCGTCCGGCGTTCAAGCTCCGCCATGCGCTCGTCGATGTACCAGGATGCCGGAATCGTCGACGCCTCCTCGAGCGGCAGCGTGGGGTCGTATTGCCCGATCAGATCCCTCGCCGACAACTTCATTCGAATTCTTCCCGTAGTGCGGCCGAATCGGCCGAGGCTTGCGCAGGAGCGGGGGCTTCGCCATCCTTTCGCGGCGCACCACTGCTGTCAATGCGTTGCCGGCTGGCTGGCCACGTTGATCCGCGGAGTTCGCGCTTCCACGAACAGCACTGCCGTTGTTGACCGTCAAGCTCGCCATAGTCCATGAAAGGAGTCCGCCATGAAATCAGGTACTTCCCGAAGTGCGCTTCTCGTCCTTGCCGGATTTGCCCTTGGCATCGGAGTTGTTGCCCTGCCCGCGGCTTTCGCGTCGCCCGCCTCGGGCCAGGCGGATTTGTCCGGCAAGCGGTTCCTCGTGTCGATTGACGAAATCAGGCAGAACTTCGTCTTCGGCGAAGAGTTCGTCGGATCCTATGCGCGAACAATCACCTTGTCGGACGGATCCACGCGCTCAATCAAGCTGACGCCGATGCTCAATGACGGCAGGCAGGTGGTCGAGTTCAAGGACGGCGGCGATCACACGTACATGGGCCTGGACGGCACGACAACAAACGGAACGCTCATGGTCCAGCTACGTGACCTCGACAAGATGCACGCTGACCTCAAGCAACAAGGCTGGTAAGCGTGAGTTGCCGGCGATCACACGCCAGCCCGCGCTGCCGCTCGGCCATCCCTGACCATGCCACAGTCAATCGCAGCGATCGCGCTGGTCGTACGCGACTATGACGAGGCGATCGCGTTCTTTACCGACGTGATGCGCTTCGAGCTGGTCGAGGATGAACCCCGCGGCCCCGGCAAGCGCTGGGTGGTAGTGGCCCCGCGCGGTTCGAATGGAACCTCGCTGGTGCTTGCCCGCGCCGCGACGCCCGAACAGGAAACGTGCATCGGCGACCAGACCGGCGGCCGCGTGTTCCTGTTCCTCGAGACCGACGACTTCCGGGACGACTACCGGCACCTGCAATCGCACGGCGTGCGCTTCACCGAAGCGCCGCGCGAGGAATCCTACGGCACCGTCGTGGTGTTCCTCGATCTCTACGGCAACAAGTGGGATCTCATCGAGCGGCGCGATGCCGGGCCGCCGGTCGTGGCGCCGCCTTCCGCCTAGTCGAGGGCGCTGCCGAATCCATGCCGGAGCTGGGCCTCGCGTAGCGCGCTGCACAGCCTTGTGACTTCGGCGGCCTGGGCGACCGCGCGCGGCCCGCCTTCGAGCTCTCGCGCGCGGTCGCGGAACGTGGTCTCCAGCGCCCGCGCCGCGTCGTCGCTGCACAGACCGATCGCGTAGGTGCCGACCAGGCTCGCGCCGCGCGGGTCAAGTTGCGCCGCCAGCGCGACGAAATTCTTGTCGATCCATTGCCGGACACCATTGCCAAGCTCACGCGTGCCCATCTGCGTCAATGGCACAACCTGCAGTTCATTGCGACGCAGCGTGCCGGGCTCGAACGCCAGCGCACGCGCGCGCGCCGCGAGCTCCGGATCCCTGAATTTTCCAAGCGCTGCCAGCAGATGCCCGCGCAGCACGGCGTCCTCGCTGGCACGAAGGTGCCGCTCTATCGTGTCGTAGGTGGTGGCATCACCGCGCTGCGCGGCGGCCATCAGCACCGCGGCACGTTCGTCCGCCGGTACCGCATCGGCGCGCAACTTGCCGTCGGCGGCCAGGCGCATGCCGCCGAGTCCCAGCACTCCCCTGCCGCGATCGCCAAGCCGTTCAAGCAGCACCGCGTCCAGCGCGACGAATGCCAGGAAATCCGTGAGTTCTTCGCGCAGCAGGCGGTCATCGTCGGACTCACCGGGCTTTGCCTCGAGACCCAGGGAATCGAAGCGCGGCCGCACAAGCTTGCCGACATGCGCGCGAAACGCCGCCCGGTTCGTGGCGTCGGTGAGATGCCAATGCATCCACTCGAGCCGCCCGAGCGCAGCCGCGGTCGTCTGTCGCGCGGCTGCTCCCATCAGTTGCGGTACGGCCGCGAGGAACTGCGTCGCGTCGATGGCGCCCGTCCGGAACGCGGCCACCAGCGAATCGGCATACGCCTGCTGCTCGTTTTCGCCGAGCCTGGAAAATGCCTCCCCGAGTGCGACGCGATCGGCGGCCCCGAGCACGAAGCGGTAGTACCCGGCGCCGTCCGCGTTGGGCATGATCCACGCCGGGCAAGAGTCGCTATCCAGCATCACGACCGTGGTCGATTCGGATATGAGCTGGCACTGCGTCTTGCTCGCGGTTCCCTGCGCGAAGCGAACGCAGAGCGGCAGGCTCCAGTGCAAATGCTTGTCCGCCCGCGATCCGATCGGCAAATAGCGCTCCTGCCCGATCTCAAGGCGAGTCTTGCCGTCGGCGCAGGAGCGCTCGATCCGCAGCAGCGGCACGCCAGTCTGATCCGTGAAACTTGCAAACCCGGCGCGCACCTCCGCTGCATCCTCGCGCCCGCTCGCCAACGAACGGAAGAGATCGGCCGACGTCGCGTTGCCACGCGCGTGATCCCGGAGGTAGGCGCGGATGCCGTCGCGGAACGATTCCTCTCCGAGGAAACGCTCGAACATGGCGAGCACCGCCGCGCCCTTCCGATACGTGATGCCATCGAACGCCGACTGGATGTCGGTGAAATCGTCGATTGGCTGCCGGATGCGGCGCGCGCTGTCCAGACTGTCCTCTTGCATGGTCGAGAGCGAGTTTTCGACGCGCACGCGGTCGCGGTGGAACTCGGGATGCAGTCCGTGCACGATCTTGCCCGCGAACCAGGTGGCGAAACCCTCGTTGAGCCAGATGTCATCCCACCAGCGCATCGTCACCAGGTTGCCGAACCACTGGTGCGCGATCTCGTGCGCGTGCACCGACCACATCGCCTGGCGCAGATCCGTCGGCGATTGCTCGTTCGCGAACATGAGGCTCTCGCGGTACACGATGAGGCCGGCGTTCTCCATCGCGCCGAATGCGAAGTCCGGCGTTGCCAGGACGTCGAGCTTGTCGAACGGATAGGCGATGCCGAAGTAGCGTTCCTGCGCCGCGACGATCGACGCGGTGCTCTCGAGCGCGTAGCTCATCTGCTTCGCACGCCCCTTCAGGGCGATGCCTCGCAGATTGAGCGGGGCGGCCCGGATTTCGTTCGGTGGGATGTCCTGCCATTCCACGATGTCGAGCGGGCCGACGGCGAATGCGATCAGGTAGCTGGGGAGATTTTCGGTGGGCGCAAAACGGAGCTTGTGCCAGCCATTGGGCAGCGCGTCGTCGCCAATGAGCCGGGTGTTGGCGACCGCAGTGTCGCTGGCGGGAATGACCAGGGTCACGTGCCACGGGTGCTTGAAGTCCGGCTCGTCGAAGCCCGGGAACACGTTGCGCGCCCCGATCGGCTCCATCTGGGTCATGACGTAGTTTTCGCCATCGGCGCTGACCTTGTAGGCACCCTGCAGGCCACCGTAGGGCGCCGAGTAGGTGATGCCGACCGTCGCGCTGCCGGGTTGCAATGCCTGCTTCGCGGTCAGGCGCAGGACTCCGGAAACGTGGGCCTGTTCGACCTGCAAGGGGTGCACGCGACCATCCGGAAAGGTAAGCTCCGCGCGCTCGATGGTGAGCGCGCGCCCGTGCAACCACAGCGTATCGGTGGCTTGCAGGATCTCGACGCCAATCTCGACGCGCCCGGAGAAGTGGTCCTTGTCCGGATCGACGCGCAGCTCGAGCGCGATCGTCGTCGGCACCACGTTGCGCGGGAGCTTGCCGGTCGGAACAGGCTCGGCAGCCGAAGCGGCGGCGAGGCAGAACGCAAAAAGCGCGAGACCGGCGATTCGCGGCATGATTTTTCCCCGCCTGACGAGCGCGCCGAGAATACCTGAAGCAACCGCCGATGCGGCTTGCCGCGACCTGTTCGCCAGACTACGTCGCGTACGCAGCACGGCAATCGCGAGCGTCCTGTCGACCCCGTTATTCCGATTCGCAATCTGCTGGAGCTCGCATGGACGTCAGGGACTGCAACGGCAACTCGCTGGCCGATGGCGATTCGGTCACGGTGATCAAGGACCTCAAGGTCAAGGGCACCTCGGTCACGCTCAAGCGCGGCACTGTTATCCGGAACATCCGGCTCACGGATCACGAGGAAGCGATCGAGTGCAACTCCGACAAGGTGATCTATTACCACATGCAGCAACTCGAGAAGCATGGCCTGGTGTTCGTGGAACGCGAGCGCCTGGTATCGGGAATCGTGGAAAAACACTATCGGACCGTGGCACGCGACTTCCTGCTGGACCGCGCGGCATTCAACGCCAGGGGCAAGCTCGACCAGTCGCGGATCGATGCGCTGCTCGGCTTTGTTTTCGATCAGAGCCGCGTCGAAATACAGCGGCAGATCCAGGCCGCCGCGATCGACCTCGAACGCAGGGCGCCGGATCCGGGCTCCTTGATGGCGTATCGCAACGTACTCAAGCTCAGCGACGAGGAAGCGAAACGGCTTTATCAGCGCTTGCTCGATTTCTGGAGCGAGTACGACGCCATCGCGAAGCAGCCGAGCGCAGACGGCCGCTTCTATGCGTTCGTCGTATCGGATCGGGGAGTGCCGCAGACCGGGGCCTTGACCTTGTGGATGCTCCGCCGACGGGTACTGAACCCGCCGAGAAACCGGTCAATGTCGATGAAGCGCGCGTGTCTGGAGCTCATCCTCGCGCCCCCATCGTCGTGCTGCAGGGCACACCCGGGAACTCGCACTCATGGAATCCGGCGTCACACCCTGGTTACCACGGCGCTGCGTTGCGCAATAGCGCAGTGCTTGATCGTCATCAAACCCGAGCCTGGTCCGGATCGGACGCCAGCAGCGTGACGGGAATGCGTTTCGCGGTACGCGAGGGAACCGCGGCATTGCGGCCTATCGCGCAGCCATCACCCGCAGCGCAACAGCCATTCGCACAACCTGGCTTTGCGTGGGCGCGCCAGCGTGCACCGACGCGGCGCAGCGCCTTCGGTCGTCCGGCATGATCGAGCCATGCTCCCAGCGGCGCCTTCAGCCACGACGTCGGCAACAGGCGCAGCGCCATTGCGAATGCGCATGCTCCGACGAGCGCCGTGACAGTCACAATCTCGATGAACGCATAGAGGGTCATGCCAGCGCCAGCGCGATGCGGTAGGTGATGAACGACGCGAGGTACGCGAGCGCGAACAGGTAAGCGGTCGCACCCAGCGTCACGCGCCACGAGTTGGTCTCGCGCTTGATGGTCGCGAGCGTCGACAGGCACTGGGGAGCGAACACGAACCAGGCGAGCAGCGAGAACGCGGTCGCCATGGACCACTGCGCGGCGATCACCGGCGCGAGCTGCAGCGCGGCGTCGGCGTCGGTGGCCGACAGCGCATAGACCGTCGCCAGCGCGCCCACCACGACTTCCCGCGCGGCCATGCCGGGAACCAGCGCAATCGAAATCTCCCAGTTGAAGCCGATCGGCGCGAACAGCGGTTGCAGGAACTGCCCGATGCGGCCGGCGAGGCTGTAGTGGATGGGAGCGCCCGCGAACCCTTCCGGTGGCGCCGGGAAACTCGACAGCGCCCACAGCAGGACCGTCATCACGAGGATCACGCCACCGACGCGCTTGAGGAAGATCATGCCGCGCTCGTACAGGCCAATGGCAAGGTCGCGCGGGTGCGGCACGCGATACGACGGCAGTTCCATCATCAGCGCATGCTCGCGGGTGCGGTCGCGACGCAGCCACTTCATCGCATAGGCGACGCCGAGCGCGCTCAGGATGCCGGCAACGTAGAGCGCGAACAGGGTCACCCCCTGCAGGTTGAACACACCCCACACCGTGCGCTGCGGGATGAAAGCGCCGATCAGCAGCGCGTACACCGGCAACCGCGCCGAGCAGGTCATGAGCGGGGCGACGAGGATCGTCACCAGGCGATCGCGGGGATCGCTGATCGTGCGTGCGGCCATGATGCCGGGAATCGCGCAGGCAAAACTCGAGAGCAGCGGGATGAACGAGCGACCCGACATGCCGGCGCCGACCATCAGGCGGTCGAGCAGGAACGCGGCGCGCGGCAGGTATCCCGATTCCTCGAGCGCGAGGATAAAGAGGAACAGGATCAGGATCTGTGGCAGGAACACGAGCACGCTGCCGACGCCGGCGACTAGGCCATCGACCAGCAGGCTGCGCAGGATGCCTTCGGGAAGCCACGTCGAGAACAGGGAGCCCAGCGCGCCGATGCCCGCCTCGATGCCTACCATGCGCGGCGCCGCCCACGCGAACACCGCCTGGAACATGAGGAACATGAGCGCCGACAGGATGGCGAGGCCGAGCACCGGATGCAGCACCACGCGATCGATGCGGTCGTCCATCGCGTGCGTGCCCCTGGGCATGCTCACGGCCGCCTGCATCAACGCTCGCACTTCGGCGTGCAGCGACTCGTCGCTCGCCGCGCCTGCTTCCGTCGCCACGACGGCGCCGGCATCCGAAGGGGCCACCGCGTCCAGGCGCGCGAGCAGGTCCGCAGCGCCATGGCGGCGCACTGCAACGGTCTCGATCAATGGCACGCCGAGTTCCGATTCAAGCGCCGCGCGGTCGATGACGATGCCGCGACGCCGCGCCACGTCGACCATGTTGAGCGCGACCACCATCGGCCGGCCGAGGCGCTTGAGCTCGAGCACGAAACGAAGGTGCAGCCGCAGGTTGGTCGCGTCCACCACGCACACCATGAGGTCAGGCAGCGCCTCGCCCGCGAAATTGCCGAGGCAGAGATCGCGCGTGATCGCTTCGTCCGGGCTGGTCGCGACGAGGCTGTACGCACCGGGCAAGTCGAGCACCTGCACGTGCCGACCGCCCGGCGTGACCAGGCGGCCTTCCTTGCGTTCCACCGTGACGCCGGCGTAGTTCGCGACCTTCTGCCGGCTGCCTGTCAGCAGGTTGAACAATGCGGTCTTGCCGCAGTTCGGGTTGCCGACCAGCGCGATGCGCAGCGGGATGTCGAGGCTCGCAGCGTTCATGTCGAGCGTACGCCCGCGCTCACGGCGGAGCCGTGGCGGTCGCGCGCACGCGGATGCGCGCGGCCTCGCTCCGCCGCAAGGCGAAGCGCGTATTGCCAACCTCGATCACGAACGGATCGCCGCCGAACGGCCCGATCGACACCACGCGGACCGGCTCGCCCGCGACGAAGCCGAGTTCGCGCAGCCGCCTGCCGATGCCGTCGTCCGCCCGCACGTCAAGCACGGACTCGACGCAGGCAGCGACGCGGCGGGGCAGTTCGGAGAGCAGCATGGGCACGCGTCGGATCATCGGCCAAATGACAATGATTCGCATTATACGTAGAAAGGCGTCAGCCAACCGTACGCGGGCAACCCGGCACATTGCCCCCGCGAAACGCGAGCGGCGCTGAATTGCCGAGCCTTGTCGCACTTGCGGGCAGTGGGCCTGCGCCCTAGCCTCCCCGGCCTGCCCACTGCCGGAACGCATGATGAAAACCCAGATGACCGTGCTCGCCGCCGCGCTCGCGCTGCTGCTCGGTGCCTGCAACCACGACGACACGAAGGTAGCCGACGCCACCCCGCCCGCGGCGGATGCCGCGATCGCGCCTGCGGCACCGGCCGCGCCGGTCGCCAAGGGCGGCGGCACGTCGGAGGAGGCGGACGCCTTCGTCCAGCGCATGAACGACACGCTGCGCAAGGACCTTCCGGGCCTGAGCAGCTCCCAGTGGCTGGCCTCGACCTACATCAACGACGACTCGCAGATGATCGCGTCGCAGACCAACGAGCGCTTCCTCGAGAAGCAGAAGGCGTTCATCGCCGAGTCGCGCAAGTTCGATGGCGTCGAGCTGTCGCCGCCGACAGCGCGCGCGATCAAGCTGCTGCGCAACGCGATGACCTTGCCGCCGCCGGACGACTCCGAGAAGCTCACCAGACTCACGCAGCTCACCACCAAGCTTGACGGCATGTACGGCGCCGGAACCTTCTGCACCGACGCGGCCGACAAGTCGACGTGCCAGCAGCTGCCGGATCTCGAGGGGGTGCTGCGCGACCCGACGGCGACCTATGCCGAGCAGCTCGATGCCTGGAACGGCTGGCATTCGATCGCGGTGCCGATGCGTCCGCTCTATTCCGAGTTCGTGACGCTCAGCAACCAGGGCGCCAAGGACAACGGCTTCGCCGACACCGGCGCGCTCTGGCGCTCGGGATACGACATGGCGCCCGACGCGTTCCAGGCGGAGACCGACCGACTGTGGGGCCAGGTGAAACCGCTGTACGAGGACCTGCATTGCTACGCGCGCGAAAAACTCGTGGCGAAGTACGGCGAGCAGGGCGCGGTCAACGGCCTGCTCCCCGCGCATCTCATGGGCAACATGTGGCAGCAGGACTGGGCCAACCTCTGGCCGATCCTCGAGCCTTACAAGGGCGCCGGCAGCCTCGACATCACCTCGGTCCTGAAAGCGCAGCGCGACACCGAGTACCAGCGACTCGTCGGCGCGGCCAGGGGCACGCCCACGGCCGAGGAACTGATCCAGATCGGCCGCGACGCCGACCTCGCGATCGCCAAGTCGATGACTGAGCGCGCGCAGGACTTCTACGTGTCGCTGGGCATGCCGAAGCTGCCGGCGAGCTTCTGGGAGAAGTCGCAGTTCCTGAAGCCGCGCGATCGCGAGGTGGTGTGCCACGCCAGCGCATGGGACATGAACATGCAGGGCGACGTGCGCATCAAGATGTGCATCGCGCCGAACGAGGAAGACTTCACCACCGTCTACCACGAGCTTGGGCACCTGTATTACGACCTCGCCTACAACCCGTTGCCGCCGATGTTCCAGAACGCGGCGCACGACGGTTTCCACGAGGCGATCGGCGACACCATCGTGCTCGGCATGACGCCCGGCTACCTGGGCTCCATCGGCCTGGTCGACGCCGACGACGCGCCGTCGAATGAATCGGTGATCAACGCGCAGATGCGCATGGCGCTGGCCAAGGTCGCGTTCCTGCCGTTCGGCCTCATGATCGATCGCTGGCGCTGGGGCGTGTTCGACGGTTCGATCGCCGAGGGCGGCTACAACAAGGCCTGGTGGGACCTGAAGGCGCAGTACCAGGGCGTCGCCCCGGCGACTCCGCGCGGCGAGGAGCATTTCGATCCGGGCGCGAAGTATCACGTGCCGGGCAACACGCCGTACACGCGCTACTTCCTCGCACACATCCTGCAGTTCCAGTTCTACAAGTCGCTGTGCGACGCGGCCGGTTTCAAGGGCCCGCTGCACGAGTGCACTTATTACGGCAACGCTGAAGCCGGCAAGCGCTACTGGGCGATGCTGGGCAAGGGCGCAAGCCAGCCCTGGCAGCAGACGCTCAAGGAACTGACCGGGGGCGAGCAGATGGATGCGTCGGCCATCCTCGCCTACTTCGCGCCGCTGAGCGCGTGGCTCAAGGAGCAGAACGCGGGCAAGTCCTGCGGCTGGGACGGAGCCGCGGCGGCCGCTCCGGCGGTGGCCTCCCCGGCACCGGCGACGGTGCCGGTTCCCTCGGCGTCCTGAGTGCCGAATGCATCGGGTCGGCATCGCCGGCCCGATGCACGACTAGCGGTGTGCACGACCGGCATGCGCACGGTCGGGATGGCATTCCCGGCGTGACCTCTGGCACTCCACCCCCAACCGTGACGGCGTAGCATCCGGGGCGTTGCCTGCCAGGAGACCGCCATGCCGCGCATCCTCGGAACATTGATCGCCCTCGCCATCTGTGTCGTGCTCGGGGCCGACGCTTCCGCGTGCAGGTTGCCGCATGTCAAGTTGCACGATGCGTCCGCAACCTCGGCGACGCAGGCGAACTACTGGATAGGGCCCGCGGTCAGCGGAGCATTCTTCGATTCCACCCGGGACGGCGAAGGCGTGGTCGTCGAATTCCTGCAAAGTGGCCGAGTGGTCGCCACGTGGTTCACCTATCCCGCGCTCGGCGAGGACGGCGACCAGGCATGGTTCAGCGCGCAGAACGGCATCGTCAGTGGCGACACCGTGCGCTTCGCCGACGTGTTCCGCCCGCGTGGCGGCGTGTTCGGGCCGGGCTTCGATCCCGCGCAGGTCGTGCTGGAGCGCTGGGGCACCATGGAAATGCGCTTCACGGACTGCAACAACGTGGTGATGACCTACACGGGCTCCGGCGCCTACGGCAGCGGCACGCGGACGATGCAACGGCTGACCTCGATCGACGAGGTTGAATGCTCCGGCGCCCGCGAACTCACCGCAACCGGCGCCCGCGCGCTCGCGGGCATGCGCGCGAAGTCGGGCGCGTGGATCGTGCCCTCGCGCGACGGCGAAGGCTGGTTCATCCAGGAGCTGCCGAACGGTTCCGCCGCGATCTTCTGGTTCACGTTCACGCCGGATGGCAAGCAGGCCTACGTGAACGGCGTTGCCGCGCGCAACGGCAGCCGCCTCGAGATGACGCAGTCGATCATCACGCGCGGCACGAACTTCGGCGACGCGTTCGATGCCAACGAGGTGGAACGCATCCCCTGGGGTCGCCTCGAGTTCGACTTCGCCAACTGCAACGCGGCCGCGGTCAACTTTGCATCTACGCTGCCCGGCTACGGCAGCGCCGCGCGGCAGGCAGCGCGCATCACCTCGCTCGGCGGCACGATGTGCTTCGACGGCACGCCGGTCGCAAAGACCAACGGCCAATGGCGCCTGGAATCGGCGATCCCGCCGCCCGCGCAGTCCGAACACGCGGCCACCGTACTGGATTCGCGCATCTACATGATCGGCGGTTTCGGCGACCCGCGCGGTTTCAAGCGATTCGATCCCGTGACCAACACCTGGGCCGAATTGCCGGACTCTCCCGCCGGACGTGACCACCTCGCAACCTTCGCGCTCGACGGCAAGGTGTTCGCAACCGGTGGTGCCGCGCAGGGAACCGGGGACCAGACGACAAGTGGATTCCGTTACGACCCTGCGACCCAGCAGTGGCAGGCCGAGCCGACCCTGCCGGCCATCTTCGGCAGCCATGCCGCCACGCTCAACGGCCACGCGTTCATCGGCAACGACAATGGAGCGCTGTTCGAGTTCGATCCGGTGTCACGCATGACCCGCAACCTGGACCGCCCCGAGTCCACGACTCCACGCGATCACTCGCAGGTCGTCGCATTCCTGGGCGAGATCTGGATGATCGGCGGCCGGTTCCCCGAGACGAACTCGATCTCGATCTACGACCCGGCCAGTGGCCGCTGGCGGAACGGGCCCTTCCTGGCAAGGGTTCGTGGCGGATTCGCGGCAGCTGTCGTCGGCGACCAGATCGTCGTGGGCGGCGGCGAAGTCCTCGGTACCCAGCCGTTCTCGATCGAGCCCACGGTCGAGGTGTACACGGCCGGCGGCCTTGATTGGAGGTTCGGTCCGAACCTCCCGATTCCCGTGCACGGTGTCGCAGGCGCGGGCATCGGCGACCGTTTCTATGTACTCAGTGGAGCGCGCATGCCGGGCACCGCTGCGTTGTCGACCGGACAGATGCACTCGATCGTGTTGCAGCCCTGAGCGTCACCGCCTGATCGAGCGCGGGTGCTCAGCCGACCCCGTCGCTCACATCGGTGCGCAATCGACGGTACGCCTCTGACGACATCCATGCGGTCACGATCTTCTGGAAAGGCTCGTCGTTCATGAACCGCACGAAGATCTCCTCGTTCTCGTCCATCCGTTCGACGAAAAGTTTCTGAAGCAGATTCTTGAAAACCAGCTCGAACTTGTCGCCCGGATTTACCGCAGCGGCTTGCCGCAGGCCATCGTCGGCCATCGCCGCCGCGACGATCTGGTCGAAGAAGAGCTGATCGGTCTGATTGAAGTCCGTGCCGAAACGCTCGTTCACCACGTCGATGAGCTGCGAGAGCGGCACCGGCTGCGGCCGAACCAGTCCGCTACCCACCTCCGTGGGGCCATCTAGCTTACGCGCCTCACCGTCCGCGAGCGAGATCGATCCCTCGCTGATCTTCTGCAGGCGGTAGTACTCGAGCCGCACCTCGTCATCGAACTGATACGCCGGCCCGCTCTTGCGGCGTGGCAGCTTCACGGCAAGATGGCGCAGGAACACGTACAACTGTTCGAGATCCGAGTCCTGGTACGGAATCACCTGGCTCAGGAAGCCGTAGAGGTTCTGGAGTGCCTGCACCTTGCCACGCCAGAGTTCCGCGTCTTCCTCGTTGTCCTTCTGCCGCACGGTGAAACGCGACACGGCGGGGTCGAGCGCCACATTCATCGCCTGGTGGTCCTGCGCGCTTTGGCGCTGCTTCGGCTTGAAGTACACCGCAGAGAACCGCTCGACCTCTTCGTCGAGATAGATCCCGGATGCGTCGAGCTCTCCCTTGATCGCGTACATGCGGGCGGGATCAACTTCTTCGCCCATCTCCGCGCCTTCGTAGTACACCTTGAAGGCCTCGCGGATCTCTTCGCGGTCGTTCACGAAGTCGAGGACGAAGGTATCTTCTTTGTGTGGATGGATGCGGTTGAGCCGAGAGAGGGT
>JBBRIE010000050.1:0-15913 GCA_038221545.1 Lysobacterales bacterium | reverse complement strand
GCGCGGTCGCGGTGAGGTAACCCTCGCGCACGACGTTCGCCGCCTCGTCCCCTTCATGCGCTCCGGGCATCGCCGGAAACGTGGTGCTGCCGTAGCGCAGGGTCACGGTGTCCGAACTGGTGCCGAGATTCTGCACCAGGAACCACGCGCGTGGATTGGCGAGCCCCGGCGGCACCTGGATTTCGGTCAGGCATTGCTCGAATCCGGCTGTCGACTCCTGTCGGCACAGCTCTTCGTTCGGATCCGGCGCATTGTCTCCGTCGAGATCGAGCCCGGCGAAAAGCTCGACGTTGCGGCCGGCAGCCGCTCGCACGTCGGCGAACAACACGGTTTCGATCGGGCCGCCGCGCAGCGGCACGCGTACTGCGGTGGTGACGAAATAGGCGCCCACGCTCGGGAAATCGTAAGCGTCGTCGGTCGGATCCTTGGGGATGCTGCGCACGTCGGTGCGCAGCCGCACCAGGTCAGTCGTGTCGAAGCCGGGGTTGGAGAGGGCCGATAGACCCTGCATTGCGAGATCCTCGAAACCGCCGTCGCTGGTGGCGAAGAGGTCGATCCGCGACGGCAAATTGCCGAGGCTGGAACGGACCGAAACGGGGATCCGAACGGAGGGTGTCGCGGGAATGACCGGAAGTTCCTGTGGCGTGAGTACGAGTGCGCCGCGGGTCCGCGTCCCGACGCTGCTCGCCTCATCGAAGCGGACTTCCATGCGGAGCTGCTGCTGCTGGTTCGGCGCGAGCGAGAACTGCGCTGGCGTCACCGTCACGGTCGCCGGTGCAAACTCCTGCGTACTGACGATCCAGCTGCTGCCCGCGCCGTTGTCGCGCACCGTCCGGAAGAAAACGCAGCGACGCAGGCAGTTGCCAAACGCGATCGAAGGCAGGTTGAGCGAAGCCGGGCCCGTGACGATCTCGCCGGCCGCGTTGGGAGCGCTGGCGTTGCCGATGATGAAGGCTGCGGACATGACGTTGCCGCTCTCGGGAAAATGCAGCGCCGACCGCACGGCCCGACCGACATCGAGCCGCCCCGCGCCGGCGTCCTCGGGTCGCGATAGCGTGATCCGGTCCTGGTTGCGCACACCGATGACCGCGCCGGTCTGCAACGCGGACTCCACCTGGGAGACACTCCACGCCGGATGTGCGGCGATCACCAGGGCCGCAGCTCCAGCCACGTGCGGCGCGGCCATGGAAGTGCCCGAGAGCGTGGCGAGGCCGGTCCCCGTCTGCGCGGCAGCGAGGATGTTGGAGCCCGGCGCCGTGATGTTGGGTTTCAGGTAGCTGTCCCCGGCGATCGGGCCGCGGCTGCTGCTGGATGAAAGCACGTCCGCGCGGCTCACGTCGCGCTGGGCCTGCGTGCCGCTGATCTCGCCCTGCAGCGCGCCTGCCGGCGCCAGCGATAGCGCGGCAAGCAGCCGCTGGCCGTCGGCGAAACCGAGGTGCACTGCCGGCAGGAAGTGGTCGTCGCTGTTGACGCTTTCCCCTTCCGCAGCAGTATTGACGAGAATCATGCCGCCGCCACCCGCGGCGCGCACGTTGAAACCCTTGGCGACGCGCGCCTGTACGCCACGCCGGCATACGACGATCTGACCGCTGAAGGTGCCGGGCGGCCAGGGATTGCTGACCCCCGTGGGTGGCAGCGTGATGTCCTCGCCGCTGCCACAGCCCGGGGAGCCGAATGCGGCAGCGTCGACGATGGCGCGACGGGCCAGGCCACCGGAAATGCCGTCGCCGACGAATTCCAGCGACCCCGTGACGCTCCCGCCGGAAACGCCGAACAGTCGATTGACGAAGCGGCGGTCGTGCGTCGCATTCGCTGCCGCCATCACCCACGGCGCGTTGGCAGGCGACGACACCGTGGTGGTGCCGGGTCCGCTGTTGCCCGCCGACACCGAAGCGACGATGCCCGCGTTGCGCACGCGCAGGAACGCGCCGATATCGTCGTTGTTGGCGACGACCGATGCGCGGATGTCGCGCGCGGGGCCGCCGATGGAATAGTTGATGACGTCGACGCCGTCTGCCGTGGCCTGGTCGAGCGCCGCGAGCAGGGCTGAGAACGGGCAGTCGTCCGCCTTGGTGCACGCCTTGTAAGAGATGACCGCGGCATGCGGCGCGACACCCGAGACGCGCAGCGGCAGCGTGATGGTGTTGCCGGTGATGCTGCCGTCGACCACGTTGCCGATGGCGGTGGATGCCACGTGGGATCCGTGCCCGGTGGTGTCGCTGCCGTCGCGCGGCGCCTCCTGGGTGAAATCGTAGATGCCGATGAGCTTGTCGTTGCAGCGGCCCGGCGTAGACGTGCAGCGGCCGTAGAGGCGACCGCGCGGGTTCGCGTGGTTGTGGCCGTCGCCACCCACGTCCGCGAACGAGGGATGCGCCGCATTGATGCCACTATCGATGACACCGACCACCACGCCCTCGCCGCGACTGGCGCCACCTGCGCCGTTCCACGCGTCCGGCGCGCCGACCCACGCGGGACCTGCGTCGGTATGCAGGTACCTGCGGCCGTCCAGTTCGACCGAACGCACGCCCGGGACATTGCGCAGCGCAGCGGCGTCGTCTGCGTCCAGCGCGACCGCCATGCCGTTGGTGACCACGCGGTAGCGGAATCGCGGCAGGACGGACTTCTTCGCCAGTCCGCCGATGGCGGCGAGCACCGCGCCCTGCTCCGCATCGAGGTGCGCGAGATATGCACGTGCGGCTACGGTGTCGACGCGCAGCTTCGCGCCGTCTTCAATGCGGTCATCCACGGCCGTCTTTGCAAGATTTCGGCCGTCCGACGAGGATGCGATTCCGCCGGCATAGTCGGCCAGCGGTGGATCGTCCAGCACCACGATATAGAGGCGCTGGCTCGACGACGGCGCCGTTGACTCGACGCTGGCGAACGACGGACCTTCGACAGAGGCGGCGGCAGCCGCGGTCGCCAGCATCATCAGCGCGGCGAGCCCCCGTTGAAAACGGGTTTGCGTGCGGTCGATGAGCGGCACCTGCAATGCCGCCTGCCGTTCGCCATCAAAAGTAGTGTTTCGAGTCATCGTCTGCAGTTCCCGTTGCGAGTGGCCGCTTCGACCGGATTATCCGCCCACACGCTGAACCGCCTGACGCGATAGCAGACGCAAAGGGACACGTTCCCGACCAATGGTCACCCGATGGCGCAACGCGCGGTCGCATCGATGAATGCGGTCCAGTCCCGTGGATGCAAGGCGCACACGGCACCTCCGATCGTCGATTACCGTACGCCTGGCACCGCCCTACGCGATTGTTCCGAAACTGTGTCGACGCGCCGGTCGACCGGCGGTTAGCATGCGCGTCCCCTTCCGCTCCGAATCACATGTCCCGTCTGGCGTCGAATCCTGCCGTTTCGATGACCGCTCGCGACCTGGGTTTCGCGCGGACGGGCGAGACGATATTCGGCCCGGTAACGTTCGTGTTGCGCGCAGGCGGGCTGCTGGCCATCGGTGGTGCGAACGGTGCCGGCAAGACCACGTTGCTGCATGTCCTCGCGGGGCTGCTCGCCCCCTCCATGGGCACGCTGGCAACCGAGTTTGGCGAAGTCGGCCACGCCCCGGGATCCAGTCGCGTCGCCCTCGTCGGCCATCACAACGGATTGAAGCTGGACCTCTCGGCGCGCGCGAACCTGCGTTTCCGCGAAGCATTGCACGGCGCCGAGGAGTCGCAGACGGTGGATAAAGCGCTCGCGCATGTAGGGCTCGCGGGATACGAATCACTGGCGCTTCGAGAGCTGTCCGCGGGCCAGCGGCGCCGGGTCGCGCTCGCCGCACTGGCGCGCAGCCGCGCGACGCTGTGGCTGC
Source organism: Lysobacterales bacterium (assembly GCA_038221545.1). Taxonomy (GTDB): domain Bacteria; phylum Pseudomonadota; class Gammaproteobacteria; order Xanthomonadales; family Ahniellaceae; genus JBBQNY01. The sequence goes on along the minus strand of JBBRIE010000050.1, from coordinate 12,105 downwards.
TCGACGAGCCTTTCGCGAACCTTGACGCGGAGGGACGATCGCTCGTCTCGACGCTCATCGCCGCGCAGCGCGAACGCGGTGGCATGGTGGCGCTCACGACGCATGGCGCCGACGTGCTGCCGGCCGATACCACGCACTGCCGACTGGGTGCGGCGACATGACGGGCACGCCGGTCGGCGCCGCCGCCGCCCTGTTCCGCCGCGACCTGCAACTGGCGGTGCGTCGCCCCGACGATGCGTTGCAGCCCCTGCTGTTCGCAGTGATCGTGGCTGCGCTGTTCCCGTTCGCACTCGGCGCGGATGCCACGCGGCTCGCGCCCATCGCGGGCGGAGTGGCCTGGGTCGTCGCATTGCTGTCGCTGCTGATCGGCCTGGACGCGGTGTATCGCGGCGACGAGGAGGATGGTTCGCTCGACCAGCTGCTGGTGAGCGGCCAGCCGTTGGCGCTGCTGTGCGCGGCGCGCATGCTCGCGCACTGGCTGGTGGTCGGCTTGCCGCTCGTACTGGTGGCCCCGGTGCTCGCGCGCCTGCTCGGCATGCCGCCAAACGCCTGGCCGGTGGCGATCGCGTCGCTGTCGCTCGGCACCGGTGTGCTCGTTGCCATCGGCCATGTCTGCGCCGCACTCGCGGTGGCCGCCAAGCGCTCTGTTATTCTCGTGCCGCTACTGGTGCTGCCGTTGGCGGTGCCTGTGCTGATCTTCGGCGCCGGCGCGGTCCAGGCCACCCTCTCGGGCCTGTCGCCGACGGTTCCGTTGCTGATGCTCGCCGCCGGACTGGCTCTGGCGATCCCGCTGGCGCCGCTCGCGTGCGCCGCAGCGCTTCGACTCAATGCCGGTTGAATCCAATGCACCCGCTAGTCCGGTGGTTCCATCGCTTCGGCTCGCCGCCCACGTTCTACCGTTGGGCGGGCGCCGCGCAACCGTGGCTGTTCGCGGCCGCGCTCCTGCTCGGTGCGGTGGGACTCTATTTCGGACTCGTCGTCGCGCCAGCCGACTACCTGCAGGGCGAGAGCGTGCGAATCCTCTATATCCACGTGCCGAGCGCATGGATGAGCCTGTTCGCCTACCTCTTCGTCGCGGTGAACGCATTCGTGGCGCTGGTCTGGCGGATCCGCATCAGCGAGATCCTCGCGATGGCCGCGGTGCCGATCGGCGCCATGTTCACGGCCGTCACCCTCGCGAGCGGTGCGCTCTGGGGTCGACCGACCTGGGGCACCTATTGGCAATGGGATGCACGCCTGACTTCCGAACTGGTGCTGCTGTTCCTCTACATCGGCATCCTCGCGCTGTACCACGCCATCGAGGACCGTCGTCGCGCCGCGCGCGCGGCCGGTTTGCTCGCGCTGGTCGGCGTGGTCAACCTGCCGGTCATCCACTATTCGGTGCGCTGGTGGAGCACGCTCCACCAGGGCGAGTCGGTCAAGCTGTTCGGCGAATCGAGTATGCATTCGAGCATGCTGTGGCCCCTGCTGCTGATGGCCGCGGCGACGCACATCTGGTTCTTCGCTTCGCTCGCGGGACGTGCCCGCCTCGCACTGCTCGAGGCGGACAGCGACAAGGCATGGGTACGCGAGGCGCTGAAGCAGTCGCTGCCGGACGCATCGCCACCCCACGGAGCATCCGCATGAACCCCTGGCCATTCGTGGTGGCGTCCTACGCGATTTTTTTCCTGGGGCTCGCGGCCGATGCGCTGGTTCCAGGCCTGCGCCGTCGCAGATTGTTGGCACGACTTGATGGTCGCTGGCGCCGCGAGCGCACGCGCCTGTCGCAACGAGGATCCCCATGAGGACACAACGACAACGCCGGCTCTGGATGGCAGGCGCAATCCTGCTGGGCGTCGGCACGGCCACCGCGCTGGTTCTGACCGCCCTGCGGGACAACCTCGAGCACTTCTACAGCCCCTCGGATGTCGTGGAAGGCCGCGCGCCTGCCGACCGCACGATGCGCCTGGGCGGCCTCGTTCTGGAGGAGAGCATGACCCGGGCGCCACAGTCACTCGAGGTGGGCTTTGTGGTGACCGACCGTTTCAAGGAACTGCCCGTACGCTACACCGGCATCCTGCCCGACCTGTTCCGCGAGGGACAAAGCGTCGTGGCCACCGGCAAACTGGGTGGCGACGGCGTGTTCGTCGCCAACCAGGTACTCGCGAAGCACGACGAGACGTACATGCCCGCCGAGGTCGCCGACGCGATCGAACGCGCCAAGACCAAGAAGGCACAGGAGGCGAAGTCGCTGTGATTGCCGAACTCGGACAGGTGGCGCTGATTCTCGCCTTGCTGCTCGCGGTGGTACAGGCGACGCTGCCATTGCTGGGCAGCCTCAAGGGCCGCGACGACTGGATGGCGCTCGCCCGCCCGGCAGCGCTTGCGCAAACCGGATTCGTGGTGATCGCGTTCGCGCTGCTCGCGGTCGCCTTCCTCGTGCAGGACTTCTCGCTGGCCTACGTCGCGCAGCACTCCAACCTGCGCCTGCCGCCGCACTACCGCCTCTCGGCGGTGTGGGGCGCGCACGAAGGATCGTTGCTCCTGTGGGTGCTGGTGCTCGGCACATGGACATCGGCAGTTGCCCTCGCCAGCCGGCGGCTACCGCTGCCGTTCATGGCACGCGTACTGTCGGTGCTCGGCATCATCAGCGTGGGCTTCATCGCGTTCACCCTGTTCACGTCCAACCCCTTTCTCCGCCACCTGCCGCCGCTCCTCGATGGCAACGACCTCAACCCGCTGCTGCAGGATTTCGGCCTGATCGTGCATCCGCCGATGCTGTACATGGGCTACGTGGGCTTCGCCGTGCCCTTCGCCTTCGCCGTCGCGGCGCTGATCGAAGGGCGCGTGGATTCGGAGTGGGTGCGCTGGTCGCGCCCATGGACGCTGGTCGCGTGGGCGTTCCTCACCATCGGCATCGCGCTCGGTTCGTGGTGGGCGTATTACGAGCTCGGCTGGGGCGGCTGGTGGTTCTGGGATCCGGTCGAGAACGCATCGTTCATGCCGTGGCTCATCGGCACTGCGCTCATCCATTCGCAGGCGGTCACCGACAAGCGTGGATCGTTCCGCGCCTGGACTCTGCTGCTCGCGATCTTCGCGTTCTCGCTGTCCCTGCTCGGTACTTTCCTGGTGCGCTCCGGCGTACTGACTTCGGTGCACGCATTCGCATCGGACCCCTCGCGCGGGCTCTACATCCTGATTTTTCTGGCGCTCGTCTCTGGCAGCGCGCTCACCTTGTATGCGGTGCGCGCGCCACGACTGTCGGGCGACCTCGAGTCGCCGTTCGGCATCGTCTCGCGAGAGAGCCTATTGCTATCCAATAACCTGCTGCTCGCGGCTGCGTGCGCGCTGGTCCTCATAGGCACGTTGTTCCCGCTGCTCGCGGACGCATTCGGCTGGGGCAAGTTCTCGGTCGGCCCGGCGTATTTCGGTCCGTACTTCTTCGGCCTGATGGTGCCGCTGGTGATGTTGCTGCCGTTCGGCCCGCTGTCGCGATGGCAGCAATCCGATCCGGCGGCACTCTGGCGGCTGTTGCGCTGGTCCGCGTTTGCGGCCATCGCCGGCGGCGCGGTTGCCTGGATCGCCTGGCGCGATTCGCTTGGCTGGAAGGGAGCGCTTGGCGTGGTGGGTGGCACCTGGCTGGCGCTCGGCGTGGTCGCCGCCTGGCGGGCGCGCGCGACGAGTCCACGCGACGTCGTGGCGACCGGTTCGGTCGCGCCGGTTCGCAGGCTCAACGCCGGCTTCGTCGGCATGCTGGTCGCGCACGCGGGCATGGCAATGTTCGTGGCGGGCGTCCTGCTCACCGAGTCGAGCAGCATCGAGAAGGATGTTCGCCTCGCGCCCGGCGAATCGATCACGGTCCGCGGGCTGGAGTTCCGGTTCGTCAGCGTCGGCAGCGCCAATGGTCCCAACTACCAGGCGGATCGCGGGCAGTTCGAGGTCTGGCGCAATGACCGCCAGCTCGCAGTGCTGCATCCCGAGAAGCGGCTGTATTCGGGCGGCAGCCAGATCATGACCGAGGCCGCCATCGACGCAGGCTTCACGCGCGACCTCTACGTCGCGCTCGGTGAGCCGCTGCGTGAAGCGGAAGCGTCGGCGCCGGGCACGCAGGCGTGGGCCGTGCGGATCTACCACAAGCCCTTCATGCGCTGGGTGTGGCTCGGCGCCGTGTTGATGATGTTCGGGGGACTGGTCGCCGCGACCGACCGGCGTTATCGACGAGCGCGCGCCGCTGTTCCCGTCGACGCCGGCAGGGCGCGTGCGGCTGCCAGCAGTCTGCTCGGGGCCGCTGCATGAAGGCGCTGCGTTTCGCGGTTCCGCTGGCGGTATTCGCCGGACTCGCGGTCCTGCTCTATTCGGGGCTCGGCAAGGATCCGAGCATCGTGCCCTCGCCGCTGATCGGCAAGCCGGTGCCCGACTTCGACCTGCCGGAGTTGCGCGACCCGAACGCCCGGGTGCGTGCGAGCGCACTGCGGGGCCAGCCCTACCTCGTCAACGTCTGGGGCAGCTGGTGCGTGACTTGTCGGGTCGAACATCCCCTGCTCATGCGCTTCGCGGCTGAGCGCAAGCTGCCGATCGTAGGCCTCAACTGGAAGGACGAGCCCGAGGAGGCCCGCCGCTGGCTGAAGCAGTACGGCGACCCGTACGCGCACATTCCGCAGGATCTCGACGGCCGCACGGCGATCGATTTCGGTGTGTACAAGGCGCCCGAATCGTTCCTGGTCGGCGCCGACGGAATCATCCTGTTCAAGCAGGTGGGCCCGCTCACCGACGAGATCCTCGCCCGTGACGTGCTGCCGCTGCTTGCGAAGGGAGCTGCGCGATGACACGGTCCGTCCTCGCCTTCGCGCTCGCCCTCCTGCTGTCCGGCAGCGTGTCCGCGATCGATCCCATGCCGTTCCGCGACGGCGGCGAGGAACGCCGGTTCAACGCGCTGCTGGCGGAACTGCGCTGCATGGTGTGCCAGAACCAGAGTCTCGCCGACTCCGACGCGGGCCTTGCCCGCGACCTGCGCAACGAGGTGTTCGAACTCATGCGCGACGGCAAGTCGGACACCGAGATCCGCGAGTTCCTGGTAACGCGCTATGGCGACTTCGTGCTGTACCGCCCACCGGTCAAGGGTGCGACGCTCGCGCTCTGGTTCGGCCCGATCCTGGTGTTGGGCGGCGGCAGCCTGTTGCTGTTGACCACGCTGCGCCGCCGCGCGCGCGCGCTGCGATCGCTGAAGGCCGCGAACACCCACGCTGCCGACGACAAAGGGGAAATCGCTTGACGCTCTTGTTCTGGATCATCGCGGCTGCCATGACCGCTGCCGTCACCGCGCTGCTTTGGTGGACGCTTCGTTCGCGCATCGCCGACGAACCCACCCGTCGGCGTCGTGCGCTCGTCCAGGCGCATGCCGCCGGCGTCATCGACGAGGTGGAGTTTGCGCGCAAGCTTGCCGAACTCGATGCGCAGGGCCCGGTCGCTGCGGTGCCGCATTCGCCGCGCTCGCTGGCCGTGCCGATCGCGCTCGCGGTGCTGTTGCCCGTGCTGGCGTTCGCGATGTACCGGTTCGTCGGCACGCCCTCGGCGATCACGCCCGTCAAGCCGGTGGCACCGGCCGTCGCGCAAGGCTCCGATCCGCACCAGTCGGCGGGCGCCGCCGACGCGCCCGAGATGGAAAAGGCGATCACGGAACTGGCAGCGCGGCTCAAGGCTTCTCCCGACGATGTCGAAGGCTGGCTGCTGCTCGCGCGCGCCTACAAGTCGACGCAGCGCTACGCCGAATCCTTCGAGGCGATGACGGCCGCGCTGGCGCTGACGCCCGATTCGGCGGAAGTGCAACTGGAACATGCCGAAAGCGAGGCCCTGGCCGCACCGGATCGCCGCTTCACCGCGCGCGGACGCGCGGTGCTGGCCGCGGCGCTGGCCAGCGACGCCAGCAACCAGCGGGCGCTCTGGCTGTCGGGCATCGACGCGGTCCAACGCGAAGCCTACGTCGACGCGGTTCGCCACTGGCAAGCGCTTGAATCGCAGCTCGACCCGGCCAGCGACATCGCGCAATCGGTTCGTGACCAGATCGCGCGCGCACGCGAGGTGGGCGGCCTCGACGACGGCGGCACGCCGCCGGCGATCGCGGCGAGCCCGGATGCGGCGCGCGTCGACAGTACCCCACCCGAAGCGCCGGCCTCTTCTGCTGGCGCCAACGCGGTCACGGTCAAGGTCGACATTTCACCGGCCCTGCGCTCGCGCCTCGGCGACGGCGACACGCTGTTCGTGTTCGCCCGTGCCGCGGTGGGTCCGAAGATGCCGCTCGCGATCCAGAAGCGCAACGCGTCGATGCTGCCGCTCACGCTCACGCTCGACGACACCATGGGCATGATGCCGAGCATGAAGCTGTCGTCCGCGGACACACTCGTGTTTGGCGCGCGCGTGTCGAGCCGTGGCGACGCCACGCCCGCGCCGGGCGACCTGCAGGTGATCAGCGGACCCATCGTGCGCGCCTCCATCGATTCGCCGATCCAGCTGACCATCGACGAAGTCGTGCGCTGACGCGGCCTATCGACCCGGCTGCCATGCCCGCGACCCGATGGTTCGAGCTGCCCTCACCGTTCGCGATGAAGCGCGGCGGCGAGTTGCTCGACGCACGCCTGGCTTACGAGACCTGGGGCCTCCTCGACGAAGTGCGCGGCAATGCGGTGCTGATCGTCACCGGTCTTTCGCCGGATGCCCACGCGGCGTCGAGCGAGGCCGATCCCGAACCGGGCTGGTGGGAAGGCATGATCGGGCCCGGCAAGTCCATCGACACCTCGCGGTTCTTCGTCATCTGCGTCAACACGCTCGGCAGCCCCAAGGGATCGACCAGCCCCGCGTCCATCGACCCTTCCACTGGCGTGGCGTACCGGCTGACATTTCCGGCGCTTTCGATCGAAGACTGCGCGGACTCGACCGCCGCGCTGGTCCGCGGCATCGGCATCGAGCGGCTGGCCTGCGTGCTCGGTTGCTCGATGGGCGGCATGGTGGCGCTCGCTTTGCTTTATCGGCACGCGGGCATCGCGCGGTCGCACGTCAACGTTTCGGGTGCCGCGCATGCGCTGCCGTTTTCGATCGCGATCCGCTCGCTGCAGCGCGAGGCGATACGGCTGGATCCGGCCTGGAACGAGGGTAGCTACGATGCCGAACGCTACCCGGAGAATGGCATGCGCATCGCGCGCAAGCTCGGCGTCATCACCTACCGCTCGGCGCTCGAATGGGATGGGAGGTTCGGTCGCGTGCGCCTTGACGGCAACGACCGTGCTGGCGATCCTTTCGGCCACGAGTTCCAGGTGGAGAGCTATCTCGAAGGACATGCACAACGTTTCGTGCGCCAGTTCGATCCCAACTGCTACCTGTACCTCAGCCGCTCGATGGACTGGTTCGACCTGGGCGAGTACGCAGGCGGCGATGTCGACCGGGCGCTGGCCCGGATCCGGATCGAGCGCGCACTGGCGATCGGCGTCACCACCGACATCCTGTTCCCGCTCCAGCAGCAGGAGCAGATCGCCGACGGCCTGCGGGCCGGCGGCGCAGCCAGCGAACTGGTGGCGCTGGGCAGTCCGCAGGGTCACGACGCGTTTCTCGTCGACCTGGGCGCATTCGGGCCGCCCATCGCGAACATGCTTGCCGACTTGCTGGGCCATGCGCGGTAAACTCGCGGCTGCCGCACCGCAATCCTGGCCCCCTGCAATGCTCACCCGCGATTTTCCCGGCGCCACCGAACTGTTCCGTGCCATCGACGCGGCGGTCTGCAAGGGCTGCGAGCAGGAGCTGGTCGACGCCTTGCGTGGCGTACTTTCGCGGGCGATGAGCGATCCGGGCATCGAATTGCCGGACTGCGTGCGCGAAGGCAATCTGGCAGGATACGTGCGCCGCGAGTTGTATCGCAGCGAGCGCCACGGCTACTGCGTCACCGCCATGACGTGGGCGCCGGGCCAGGGTACCGGCCTGCACGATCATGACGGCAAGTGGTGTGTCGAAGGCGTGTGGCAAGGTGCGCTCGAGATCACCCAGTTCGAGCGCATGGAAGAGCGCGACGGCCGCGCGCGGTTCGAGCCGCGCGGCACCATCACCGCCGGTCGCGGCTCGGCGGGCAGTCTCATCCCGCCGCACGAGCACCACACGATCAGGAATCCCTCGCCTGACGAAACAGCGGTATCGGTGCACGTGTATTCCGCGCCGCTTACCTGTTGCAGCGCGTTCGAGCCGGAGGGCGACAACTGGTACCGCTGCTGCCCGCGTCAACTCAGCAACGACTGACGCGCGGCGCTTTCCGTGTGGCTATAATGCCGCCCCGCGCCGGAGTGGCGGAATTGGTAGACGCAGCGGACTCAAAATCCGCCGATAGCGATATCGTGTCGGTTCGAGTCCGACCTTCGGTACCACAACGCGGTTTGAAAGGTGCTCGCAACGCCCCTGCAACACACTGAAAGCCCCGCCCTGTCGGGGCTTTTCGTTGCCGGCCACCAGTCACGCGGTGACTTTGCAATCTCCCGGATGCGGTGACGGCTGACTGCGCGAGAACGCAGTCCCGGATAGCGTGCCGCAGGCGACTCCCGTCGCCGCAACGCCACGGCGTTGTCTGCGGCTCTCGAAGGCCGCCTGACGCAACGGCGTGCAGGACGTGAGCTGGTGCGCACCGCCACTGGGCCTGTCGCTTTCCCTGCTGCGCGACGCCGGGCTTACGGAGCGGTGCCGTGTCATCGATGTCGGCGCGTATTCCGGTGCCGTTGACCCTGGGGGTCAGTTGGAGTTGATCAAGCTGCGGGCGGTGATCGACCACTGTCGGCCAAGCGCGAACGCTGGCCCGATGCAGATGGATACGCGACCAACGTCGCGTACTGACACCCTTGGTGTCGCCGGGGATCCACTCTAAATTGGGCATCCCCCCACCATTGTCGGCGCAACTTTGCACGCTCCTCGCACACGTACCATCTGCATGCTGGCCTATGCGGGCGCGCAGTCGCTGGACATCACCGGCCCGCTGGAGGTATTCGCCCTTGCAAGCCGCCAGGCGCAGGAGGACGCGCCCGGCACTGGTCCGCTGTACCGCCTGCAGCTTCTTTCCGTCGACGCCCAGCCGATCGTTACGGACTCGGGCGTGCGGCTGCTGCCCGACCTGGTGTGTGCCGAAATGTCGTTGGACACCGACACCCTGGTGATATGCGGTGGCATGGGCGATGCGCTGGACAACGTGCGCGCCGATCGCGCGTTGGTGCAGTGGTTATGGGCCGCGTCGACGCGGGTGCGACGGGTCGCCTCGGTCTGCAGCGGCGCGTTGTTGCTGGCCGAGTCCGGTGTCCTCGATGGCCGCCAGGCAACGACGCACTGGAGTGATGTGCGTGAACTCCGGGAGCGCTATCCGCTGGTACGCGTGCAGGAGGACGCCATCTATACCCGCGACGGGGAGGTCTGGACGTCCGCTGGAATTACCGCGGGCATGGATCTGGCCCTTGCGATGGTCGCCGCCGATCATGGCCAGGCGCTCGCGCTGAAGGTGGCCAAACGCATGGTCATGGCGAGCAAGCGTTCCGGAGGACAAAGTCAGTTCAGTTGCCAGCTGCAGGCGCTGGACCTGCCGGACCAGCTCGCACAACTGGAGCGTTGGATACGCGAAAACCTGCGGCTGCAACTGGACGTCGCCCAGCTCGCCCAGCGGCTGCACATGAGTCCACGGCAGTTCAGCCGCAGATTCAATGCAGCGTTTTCCACCACGCCACAGAAGTACGTGGAACAGTTGCGCATCGAAGCCGCCAAACCGCTGCTCGAAAGCTCGAGCAAGGACATCAAGCGGATCGCCGGCGAATGCGGCTTTTCCTCGCCCGAGGCCATGCGACGGGCCTTTGCCCGCCAACTGGGGGTCTCTCCCAACGACTACCGGGCCCGCTTCGGCCCGGCGTGAGACGTCCCGATCGGCGTGCTCGATGTCCGCATCTGCGCGTCGGGCTCGCCTATCGTGTCCTGCTTGCACATAGGGGAACGCACATGCACCAACGGTTGATCACTCTCATGGCCATCTCGCTGCTTGGGCTGCTGTCCTGGCCGACGCTCGCCGCGCATGCGCCGCATACCCGGCCCGAAGTCCGCGTGGGCATCGTCCTGTTCGATGGCGTGCAGATCATCGACTTTGCCGCGCCGTACGAGGTCTTCGGCACGGCCGGATTCGGCGTGGTCACCCTGTCCCATGACGGCAAGCCGGTCACCACGGCGATGGGCCTGAAAGTAACCCCGGATGCCGGTTTTGCCGACGCACCGCCGTTTGAGGTGCTGCTCGTTCCCGGCGGCGATGTCGGGGAGGCCGAGCGCGATTCGCGAGTGCTGTCATTTGTCCGCCAACGCGCGGCCAGCAGCCGCCATGTCCTGTCCGTGTGTACCGGCGCATTCATTCTCGCCGGGGCGGGTCTGCTTGACGGACTCGACGCCACGACCTTCACGCCGCGCATCGACGAGTTCACCCGTCGCTATCCGGCAGTCAACGTGATCAAGGATGTCCGTTGGGCGGATAACGGCCGCATCGTCACCTCGGCCGGCTTGTCGTCAGGCCTGGATGCGGCGCTGCACGTCGTCGCACGGCTGCGGGGAACCGACCAGGCGAGGTCCGTCGCGCTGCAACTGGAATACGACTGGCAGCCGGAGGGCGGCTTTGTCCGATCGCGCTTGGCCGATCGCTATCTGTCGAAGTCCGCCCTGCAGAAAGCTGTCGACTGGCCCCGGGACCTGGCCATGACCCAGGAGTTCTCGATCGGCGACGAGCAGCAGTGGCGCATGCGTTTCCACGTCACCTCCGCCACCCCTGCCGCCGACCTGCTGCGGCGCATCGCCAGGGGCATGGACAGTATGCCCGGCTGGACCCAGCAGCCTGGCGCGAATGGCTGGACCAGCGATCAGGAAGGACGCCGCGTAACGCTTTCCTTCGGCACGACTCCCGGCTCAAGTACGCAGGACTACCGGCTGGAATTGCGCTTGCACAAGCAAACCGATTGATCCAGTCCGCTGCCCGGTATTGACGTTGACGGCGCAGGGGCAGGTCGGCTGATGGCGACGGCAGATTCTGGTCGATCACGGGCAGTCTTCCTCCGAAGGGGCTCGCCGGCCCGGGTCGCAAGCGGCCTGGTCGAATGCGGTCGGTCAACACAAGCGTTTTGTCGTCAGGCAAGCGCCCGCATCGGCGGCGTGCGTCGACGCGGGTCGACGATCTGCTCGCGCACGCCGACGTAACGGTGTGCGCCGACAAGGCGAACGCGCACGGACCACTTGCCGACTGACGTCCTCCGTCGACACGTTTGGACGATTTCCGCGGCGAGGGCTGCCGCTACGGCGAATAGTGGTTCATCCGGGATTGAAGTACGGCGCGTAGCCTGTGCCCGCTCATTCGACCGCAAGGCACTTCCATGGGTAGACCATTGCTCACTCTCGGCGGACTCGGCATCGCCATTGCCGCCTCGCTGGCGCCGGTGCAGGACATGCACGCGCAATCGCGCACTTCTCCCGCGGCCCGCATCGTCTGCGAATCGACACTCAATAGTGACGCATTCTGCCGGACCGACACCCGCAACGGCGTTGCGTTGGTGCGCAGTCTCGGCCGCGAAAGCTGCCGGATCGGTCGCAACTGGGGCTATGACCGCAATGGCATCTGGGTGGCGAACGGATGCAAGGCGGAATTCGCCGTCGGCAAGGCAGGCAACGGCTACGGCTGGGGCTGGGGCAACCGCTTCACCGGCTACGTCTATTGCGAGTCGATCAACAACCGGCGCAACCAGTGCCCGATCAACACACGCGGCGGTGTCCGGCTCATCAACCAGGTCAGCCGCGATCCTTGCGTCGAGGGCCGCACCTGGGGGCACTCCGATCGCGCGATCTGGGTTACCGGCGGATGCCGTGGCGAGTTCGAGGTCAAGCTTGGCGGCCCGGACGTGCCGCCGCCGCGCCCGATTCCGGCGCCCGGCCCATCTCCCGCCGTAGCCCTGGTCCTGTGCGAGTCGCTCGATGGGCGCGATCGGTTCTGCCGGCTCCCGATTGACGCGGATCGGGTCGTGCTTGAGCGCCAGGTCAGTCGTTCGCCCTGCATAGAAGGGCGTAGCTGGGGTTATCGACAGAACGGCATCTTCG
>JBBRIE010000049.1:0-16936 GCA_038221545.1 Lysobacterales bacterium | reverse complement strand
GAGGCGGACGGGTCTGGATTCGCCGCAGCGCTCCCTACGCCACGACGCACCATGTTCCTGTTTCGCGCGACTCCAGCCGCGCGTTCGGCCCGGCGCGGGGCGAACCCCGCAACGTGTCGCGGGTTACGCGACGCGTCCAACCATGCCGATGACTACGTGTTGCGCTTTGCAAAGTGCCCGGAACTCCGCCGAACGCCGCCGAACGCCGCGCCGCGAGGCGCGGACGATCCAACGGAAGCTGGAACTTCAATTCACCGTGCGGTTGCGCTGCCGGAGACGCAGGTCACTGACGACCGGACGCGCCTGGTCGCCGGCCAGCTGGCAGCCCGGGTCCGGACCGTCCATGACAGCCCCGGAAAACGGTTGCGGCTTTTCGCCCGACCCGAACAGGCGGCTGAAGAAGCTCGACCCCTCGGTATCGTTTGCCCGCGGCGCCATCGCCATATCGGGATTGCAGTCGTCGGGATCGGCACGCGACTGCGTGGACCACGGCATCGCAACCGCGGCAACCAGCAGGAATTTTGCGAAGGTGTTCGTTGTGCCCATGACAAGTGCTCCAGGAGGGAGAGGAGCGATTCGCCGTCCGCGGTCACACAAGACTGACCAGGATCACCCGTTCACGAGTCGCTTGCTTCATTACTCGTCAATTGGGTGCGCGATCGCTCACGTAGTTTGCGACCGTAGCGATCCGTTGTCCCCGGGTCGGTACCCGAGGCGGTGGAAACCGGCTGAACCCGTCACGTTCCCGTCCCCGGAGTGCCGTTCAGAGTGCGCGGACCACAGACTTCCGGGGCGGGTCGGCGGCTTAGCCCTTGGGTTTCTGGAGACTTTCCCTGAGGAGGGCCGTCGCCCGCTCGCAGAGTCGGGTCAATCCGTCCACACGGGCGCCGGACGACGGCGCCGCCATGCGCTCGTCGCAGCGCGCCCCCTCCACCGCGTCGCGAAGGCCTTCGTACAATCGCTTGTGCGCGCCCTTGCGCCAGCCCGCATCGGGCGATTCCGCGTCTTCCGGCAGCAGGATTGCGAGCGCTTCGGCATAGCGACGCTGCTGGTTCAGCAAGAATCCGTGGCCGTTGCGCAGCATGTACACGGTGCGATGCTGCGGCCCGAAGGATCGCTGCGCGAATGGCAGCAGACTGGTGTAGATGGCGTCGCTCTCGGCGTAGTGTTGGGGAAGTTCCCCGAGCATCTGCGCGAGGTTGAAACGTGCGCGGAACAGGTTGGGGTGCTCCTGCCCAGCCGCGGCGGGCCAGGCCGCGATCGCAAGCCGGTATTCGCGTGCCGCGCCGGAATAGTCGCCGGACCCGGAAAGCATCCTGCCCAGGCTGATGTGCGAGGCCGCGGCGGCGGTCGACTGCTTTCCGTAGATGCGTTCGGTCGCGACCACCGCCTTGCGCACGGAGTCCACCGCCTGGCTGGCAAAGCCGAGCGCGCGCAGAGTGCCGGCGCGCCGGAGCTGCGTCGCCAGCGTGTGCGGATGCTCCGGACCATAGTCCCGCTCGAGCCTCGGCAACATGCTCTCGAGCAGGGCCAGGCTCTCATGGAGGTCGCCGTTGAGTTCCAGCGCACTCGAGAGATGCCAGCTGGCATTGATCCATTCGCGTTGCTGGCCGGGCGCGCTGGCGTATTCGGCGACGGCCTGCTCGAGTTCCGCGATACCTTGGCGCCACTGGCCGCGCTGGGTGAGCAGCCGACCGAGCGCCACATGCAGTGCCGCCGAGTCTTCCGGCCTCGCGAGCTTCTTGGCCAGCGCGATTGTCTTCTCCGCCCCCTCGAAATCGCCGGCGCCGAGCAGTGCGCGCAACCGCAGGAGTTCATGCTCGACGCGGACGGTCGACTGCGTGCCCTGCCCCGCGATGATCTGGTCGGCGATCGCGACCGTCGCCAGCGCATCGCGCGCGAGGCCGAGGTCGATCTGTACCGTGGCGATGGTGCGCGCGAGCTCGAGCGCCAGCTGTGGATTGCCCTGCGCCGTGGCCGACAAGCGGGCGCGCGCGGCTTCCAGCACGCTGCGCGCCGTCACCTCCTGGCCGCCGGTTCGGCTCGGGTCCGCCGACTCGAACGCTTCCTGCAGGATCTGCACGCTCTGGCGCGCGCGGTCGCGTTCGAGCGCGGTGCGGTCACGTTCCTCCGCGAGTGCCTGGTTCTGCCGCACCACCACGCCGGTGAACGCCAGCAGCAATAGCAGCGCAGTGGTCGCGAACGCCACGCCCACGCGATTGCGCGCCACGAACTTGCGCATCCGGTAGGCGCGATGCGACTGGCGCATGGCCAAAGGACGCCCGCCGAGCCACTCGTCGATGTCGGCCGCGAACTTGTCCGCCGAGCCGTAGCGCGCGTCCACTTCCTTGCGCAGCGCACGCTGCACGATTGCGTCGAGGTCGCCGCGCAAGGCCCGCCGCCAAGCGCGGGGACTGGCGAAGCCGTGGGCTTGCGCCGCGACCGCGTCGGCCTCGTCCGGCGCGCGGGCGAGCTCGCGCGGCGGCTGCTGCAGTACCTGCCTTTCGAGTTCCGCCGCGCTCAGCCGGCCGCCGAATGGATGCCGGCCGCCGAGCAACTCGTACAGCACGAGGCCGAGCGCATAGACGTCGCAGCCCACCGTGATGGTCTCGCCGCGCAACTGCTCCGGCGCCGCATACGCGGGCGTGAGGTAGCGGTCGCCGGTCGCGGTGGCGAAATTGCCTGCGTCGCCGTCGAGCACCTTGGCGATGCCGAAATCGAGCAGGCGCACCTGTCCCGACTCGTCGACCAGGATGTTTTCGGGCTTGAGATCGCGGTGCACGACCAGGCGCCGGTGCGCATGCGCCACCGCGTCGAGCACCTGGCGGAACAGGCGCACCCGAGCCACGAGGCCGAAACCCCGTACATTGCAATAGCTGTCGATCGACTCGCCGCGGACGAGTTCCATCGCCACGAACGGCGCGCCGTCGGAGAGCACGCCCGCGTCGAGCAGGCGCACGATCCCGGGGTGGTCCAGCGTCGCCAGGATGCGCCGCTCGGCCGCGAAGCGCTGCATCGACTGCGCGGTCACCAGGTCGCGGCGGATCAGCTTGATCGCCACCTCGCGCTCGAACGCACCGTCGTTGCGGGCGGCGCGGTATACGCGGCCCATGCCACCACTGCCGATTTCGGCTTCGATACGGTAGATGCCGATCTGGTAGCCCGGTTCGACTGCAGGCCCACCCAGGTGATCGAGCAGTTCGGCGGCGTGGGCGATCGCGCGTGGCGGCTCGGCATCGCCGATGCGGGCATCGAGCGCGAGCAGCCGCTGCACTTCCGCCACCAGCGCCGGATCGTCCTGGCCCAATGCCTCGAGTTCCCGGCGCGCGGCCGCCTCGGGCAGTTCGACCAGGCGGTCGAACAGCGCGTGTACCGACGCCAGCGAATCAGTTGCCTGCATGGTCGAGGTCAATCTCGAGTTTCTCGGCCAGCCACGCCTTGGCGAAGCGCCAGTGACGGCCGACCGTGGCGGGCGAAGTGCCGGTGGCCTCGGCGATCTCGTCGACGCCGAGCCCGGCGAACAGCCGCAGCTCGACGATCTTCGCCACGGCGGGCAGGCTGCGTTCCAGTTCGACCAGCGCGTGGTCGACCGCAAGCCAGTCGACCGGGTCGCCCGAGAGGTCGTGGTCCTCGTCGGTCATCTGGTCCTGCGGGATGAAGCGGATGCCGCCGCCGCGCTTGGCGCGCCCGCGTTCGCGCAGGTAGTCCACCAGCACCCGCCGCATGATCGTCGCGGCGATCGCGAAGAAGTGCCCGCGACTCTGCCAGTCGACCTTGTTCTGCTGCTGCAGGCGCAGGTAAGCCTCGTTCACGACCTCGGTCGCGCGCAGCGTCCCGCGCGAGCCGTGCCGGCGCAGCTGCGCGGCCGCCAGCTTCTGCAGGACCGGATACACCTCCTCGACCAGCGCCGCGCCGGCGGATTCATCCCCGCCCCGCCAGCGACCTAGCAATTCCGTGATGGGCTGCGACTTGCCTGCCGTCATGTACGGACTCCGCGTTCGCTCCCAGTGTAACCAGCGTGGCGCACCGCTTCCCGCGCTGCGCCCGAGCTTGTCCGGCGCTTGCGGCGACCACTATCATGAGCGCTTCCGGGGGATCCATGCGACCGCGTCGAAGAGTCAGGGGCATCCGCCCGCGGGTGCATGCCCCTGTCCCCTCGCGCCGCATCCGGCAATGGTCGTCAAACAAGGTCGATGCGATGAAGCGAGTCTCCGATGTCCTGCGCCGGCTCCGCGAGCGCCGCCCCGGCCTGCGCCAGGCCCTGGCGTGGCCCGCGTTGCTGCTCTTCGCCGGCTCCGCGCTCGCCGATCCGCAGCGCTGGCAGCTGAACATGGCGCCCGGCGTGACCGAGACGAGCCAGGCCGTCTACGGCCTGCACATGATCATCCTCTGGGTGTGCGTCGTGGTGGCGATCATCGTGTTCGGCGCGATGGCCTATTGCATGTTCGCCTTCCGCAAGTCGCGCGGCGCGGTGCCGGATACCTCGCTGGTCCACTCGACCTGGGTCGAGATCGTCTGGACCACCATTCCCGTGATCGTCCTGATCGTGATGGCCATTCCGTCGACCAAGGTCCTCATCCGCATGTCGGACGTGCGCGATGCCGAGCTGACGGTCAAGGTCACCGGTTATCAATGGAAGTGGCGCTACGAGTACGTCGGCACGCCGGTCAATTTCGTTTCCAGCCTGGCGCGCGACAGCGACCGCACGCGGCAGCTGCGGTCGGGCCTCGATCCCGCCGCTCTCGCGAAGGACGGCGTCAACACGTACCTGCTTGACGTCGACAAGCCGCTGGTGCTGCCCGTCGATACCAAGGTCCGGTTCGTGGTTACCGCGGACGACGTGATCCACGCGTGGTGGGTCCCGTCGCTCGGCTGGAAGCAGGACGCGATCCCGGGCTTCATCAACGAAGCCTGGACCGACATCAAGACACCCGGCACCTATCGCGGCGTCTGCGCCGAACTCTGCGGCAAGGACCACGGGTTCATGCCGATCGTCGTCAAGGCCGTTCCGAAGGCGGAGTTCCAGCAATGGCTGGCCGCACAGCCCGCCAATCCCGGCAGTGTTTCGGCGATGGCCGCGAACGCATCCGTTCCGACTGCGGGGGCCGCGCTCGCGGCGTCCGCCGCCGTTCCCGCAGCCGCGCGCTGAAGCGAGAAGACCCCATGGCCACTGTCACCGCCCACGATCCGCACGCCGCCGCCCACGACGCGCACGCCGCCGCCCACGACGCGCACGCCCACGAATACAAGCAGGGTTTCTTCGAGCGCTGGTTCATGTCCACGAACCACAAGGACATCGGCACGCTGTACCTGCTGTTCTCGCTGCTGATGTTCTTCATCGGCGGCGCGATGGCGATGGTGATCCGCGCAGAGCTGTTCCAGCCCGGCCTGCAGCTCGTGCATCCCGAGTTCTTCAACCAGATGACCACCATCCACGCGCTGGTGATGATCTTCGGCGCGGTCATGCCCGCGTTCGTGGGCCTCGCCAACTGGATGATCCCGATGATGATCGGCGCGCCGGACATGGCGTTGCCGCGCATGAACAACTGGTCGTTCTGGATCCTGCCGTTCGCATTCACCCTGTTGTTGATGACGCTGTTCCTGCCCGGTGGCGGCCCCTCGGGTGGCTGGACGCTGTATCCGCCGCTCAGCCTTCAGGGCGGTTACAACGTCGCGTTCGTGATCTTCGCCATCCACATGATGGGCGTGAGCTCGATCATGGGCGCGATCAACGTGATCGCGACCATCCTCAACATGCGCGCGCCCGGCATGGACCTGCTCAAGATGCCGCTGTTCGTGTGGTCGTGGCTCATCACCGCGTTCCTGCTGATCGCGGTCATGCCGGTGCTGGCCGGCGCGGTCACGATGCTGCTGACCGACAAGTTCTTCGGCACCACGTTCTTCTTCGCCGGAGGTGGCGGCGACCCGGTGATGTACCAGCACATCTTCTGGTTCTTCGGGCACCCCGAGGTGTACATCATGATCCTGCCGGCGTTCGGGATCGTGTCCGAGATCATCCCGACGTTCTCGCGCAAGCCGCTGTTCGGCTACCAGGCGATGGTCTACGCGGTCGCGTCGATCGCCTTCCTGTCGTTCATCGTGTGGGCGCACCACATGTTCACGGTGGGCATGCCACTCGGCGGCGAGCTCTACTTCATGTACGCGACGATGCTGATCGCGGTGCCCACCGGGGTGAAGGTCTTCAACTGGGTGAGCACGATGTACAAGGGCTCGCTGACCTTCGAGACGCCGATGCTGTTCGCGCTCGGCTTCATCATCATGTTCACGATCGGCGGGTTCTCGGGGCTCATGCTCGCGATCGTGCCGGCCGATTTCCAGTACCACGACACCTACTTCGTGGTTGCGCACTTCCACTACGTGCTGGTGACCGGTGCCATCTTCGGGATCATGGCCGGTTGCTACTACTGGCTGCCGAAGTGGACCGGGCACATGTACAACGAGACGCTCGGCAAGTGGCATTTCTGGCTGTCGACCTTCTTCGTCAACCTGCTGTTCTTCCCGCAGCACTTCCTCGGCCTCGCGGGCATGCAGCGGCGCGTGCCGGACTACAACGTCGCGTTCGCCGACTTCAACCTCTGGTCCTCGATCGGCGGTTTCGGCTTCGGCCTGTCGCAGTTGCTGTTCGCCTACATCGTCATCAGGACGATCCGCGGCGGGACGCCGGCGACGGCGCAGGTGTGGGAAGGCGCGCACGGGCTCGAGTGGACGTTGCCGAGCCCGCCGCCCCACCACAGTTTCACCACGCCGCCCAGGATCGACGATCGCATGCTCGCGCACGGCGATGTCACCCATTGATGCCGACAGGCGTCGCGCGGCTCGCCGGACGGCGCTGATGGTGGGCGCCCTGGCGGTGGCCGTCTACGCCGGGTTCCTGGCGATCGCGGCGATGGGCGGGCAGTGAACGACCGGCCCGACGCCAGCACGCGGATGTTGCGACGGGGCGTGCTGGCCTGCGGCGCGACCTTCCTGCTCTGCTTCTCGATCGTGCCGCTGTACCGCATCGCCTGCGAGAGGGTATTCGGCATCAAACTCGACCGGACCGCGCTGGATGCCGGCGAAGCGGCGGCGCAGACAGCGGACATGGACCGGCTCGTGACCGTGCAATTCGTCGCCAATGTCAATTCGGGGCTGGCCTGGCAGTTTTCCCCGGACGTGGTCGAGGTGCGGGTGCATCCGGGAGTGCCGACCGAAGCGTCGTTCACTGCGAGCAACCGCTCGAGCGTCGCCATCGTCGGCAACGCGGTGCCGAGCGTGGCGCCTGCCGTGAATTCGAAGTATTTCAACAAGACCGAGTGCTTCTGCTTCACCGAGCAACGCCTCGAGCCGGGCGAAACGCGCGCGATGCCGCTGCGTTTCATCGTCGACCCGGCCTTGCCGCGCGACGTCCAGACACTGACTCTGTCGTACACTTTCTATCGCAACGACATCGCAACGCAGCGAGTGGCGGCCGTGGCGCGGGAGAAGGGGTCAGAGTCAATTATCTCCGGATGATTCTCTGACCTGCCTGCCCTCCGGACAATCGACTCTGACCCCTTTTCCCTGGTGACCCCCATGGCGCACGCAACGACCACCCACGATCCGAACATCTACTTCGTGCCGCACGCGAGCAGCTGGCCCATCGTGGGTTCCGTCGCCCTGTTCGTGACGATGCTCGGCGCCGCGACATGGGTGGGCGGGATCGACATGGGCCGCTGGCTGCTGCTCGCGGGCGTGGCGGCGCTGCTGTTCATGCTGTTCCGCTGGTTCGGCGACGTGATCCACGAGAGCCTCAGCGGCAACTACAACAACCAGGTCGACGTGTCCTTCCGCATGGGCATGTTGTGGTTCATTTTCTCGGAAGTGATGTTCTTCGGCGCCTTCTTCGGCGCGCTCTTCTACGCGCGCGCGCTGTCGGTGCCGTGGCTCGGTGGCACCGGCGATGGCGCCGCGACCCACGAATACCTCTGGTCGATGTTCTCTTCCGCCTGGCCGACCAACGGCCCCGGCGCCGTGGGCGGCCGTTTCGAGACGATCCCTGCGTGGGGCTTGCCGTTGCTCAACACGCTCATCCTGCTTTCGTCGGGCGTGACGATCACCATCGCGCACCACGCGCTGCGCGCGGGCCATCGCCGCAAGCTGCTGGTCTGGCTCGGCGCGACCGTCCTGCTCGGCGCGGCGTTCCTGTTCTTCCAGGCCGAGGAATACATCCACGCGTACCACGAGCTCAACCTGACACTCGGCTCGGGCGTGTACGGATCGACCTTCTTCATGCTCACCGGCTTCCACGGCATGCACGTGACGCTCGGCGCGATCATGCTGACCGTGATCTGGTTCCGCTGTGCCAAGGGCCATTTCACCCGCGACAACCACTTTGGTTTCGAGGCCGTCGCCTGGTATTGGCATTTCGTCGACGTGGTGTGGCTCGGGTTGTTCCTGTTCGTCTACGTCCTCTGACGCTTCCCCTTCTCCCGGAAGGAGAGGGCTCAAGGCCCTATTTGCCGACGATGACGCCGTGCGGTTCGATCACGCCGGTGAAGATGCCGAGGATGACGAGCAGGATCAGTCCGAACGAGAGGCCGATGCGCCACGCCAGCGAGCGCGCCATGTTTCCCGTCTGGCCCTTGTCGGTCATCATGTAGAACAGCGCGGCGCCGAGGTTGTAGAGCACCGCGAGGAACGCCACCACGATGAGAATCTTCTGCCAGCTCATGGCCAATTCCGGGACCGCATGCCAGTCGGGGGCGCGGATTATAGGCCCGTGGGAGTGCGCGGCCGCGTGAATTCCGCACGTATCGGATGGGCGCTCTGCGCGCTCGTGCTCGCGACCTGCTTCGCGTCGCTGGGCAACTGGCAACTCGGGCGCGCGCGTGACAAGGAAGCCCTGACCGAGGCGGTCGAGCGGGCGTACAACGCGGTTCCCATCGCGTTGGCAGCGCTCTCGGCGCAGCGACCGGAACGTCCGCTGCGCCTTGTGGCGCGGGGTCGGTTCGACGCGACGCGCGAAGTGCTGCTCGACAACCAGGCCGAATCCGGGCGGGCCGGGGTGCGGGTGTTGACGCCGTTCCGGAGCGAAGGCGATCCGCCGGCGGGCCTGCTCGTCGACCGCGGCTGGCTGCCGATCGATGCCACGACGCGCAAGCCGGCCCGGGTCGCAGCGCCGCCCGCCGGGCTCGTCGAGATCCGGGGGCTGCTCACCGCGCTGCCCGGCGTCGGCGTGCGCATGGGTGAAGCGTCGATCGACCCCGGGAGTTCGCGGCCGCTGCTCAATTACCTCGACCAGGCGGCGCTCGATGCCGCGTTTGGGCCGGGACTCGTGGCGGGACTGTTGCGGCTCGACGCCGACTTGGCCGGCGGCTTCCTGAGGAATTACCAGCCCGTGCCCGCCGCGATGCCGCCCGCGCGCCATCGCGGCTATGCATTCCAGTGGTTCGCGCTCGCCGTGACGGTGATCCTGACGTGGCTGCTGCTAGCCTTCCGGCGCCCATGACCCTCGTCCGATCGCGTTCCAGACTGCTGCTCATCGCGGCCATCTTCGCCGCGCCCCTGGTGGCTGCCGTGTGGCTGCACGCGCGCGGGTGGAAGCCGCCGGCCGTGCGCAACCACGGGTTCCTGTATGCGCCCGCGGAGGATTTCCGTGGCGTCACCGCGCGCAACGAGGCGGGCGAGGCCATCGTCTGGGAGAACCGGGAGCGGCGCTGGCACCTGCTGCTGGTGGCACCGCCGCGTTGCGACGCGCGCTGCCCGCGCATGCTCGACACCGTGCGTCGCGTGTGGGTCGGCCTCGGCCGCCATGCGGGCGACGTCGACCTGCATTTCGTCGGCACGCCCGATGCCGATGCGCAACCCGTGCTGACGGGACAGGGCACGTTCGATGTGCTCACGCTCGCCGGGAATCCGTTGCCCCCGGCTGGCGAAGGCGACGGACTTCCGGTCTACCTGGTCGATCCCCACGGCTTCCTGGTGATGCGGTTCGACGCGGGATTCGAACCCGGCGGCCTGCGCCGGGACCTGCAACGGCTGCTGCGCTGACATGCCGGGATTCCGCGACCCGTGTCGACCGACGCGCGAACCACCACCGGCGCGCACGCCGTGACCGGCGCCCAGCATCGCCTGCGCGGCCTGCGGCGACTCGCGTGGATCGCGGTCCTGCTGTGTTTCGGCGTGGTGGTGTTCGGCGCGTTCGTGCGATTGTCGAACGCGGGCCTGTCGTGTCCCGACTGGCCGACCTGCTACGGCAAGCTGGCCTGGCCTGTGCACGCCGACGAGATCGCGCACGCCAATGCGAACTACGAGCGGCCGGTTGAAGTTGCCAAGGCCTCGCGCGAGCAGGGACATCGCATGCTCGCGGGCGCGCTGGTGCTGACGACGTTCGCGCTCGCATGGCTCGTGTTCCGCGCACGCGCAATCGACGGCGCGGTGCCCTGGCGCGCGGCAGCCGGGGCCTCGGTGCTGATCGTGTTCCAGGCGCTGCTCGGTATGTGGACGGTGACCCTCAAGCTGAAGCCCGTCATCGTGATGGCGCACTTGCTTGGCGGCATGGCGACATTGGCGCTGCTGGTCTGGATTGCGTCGCGCCTGCGCACGCCGTCCGCCCCGCCCACTGGCCCGGCCGGCGCGCCGAAGCGCGCGGCGGTGATCGTGGCGATCGTGCTGGTCGCGATGCAGATTGCCCTCGGTGGCTGGACGTCGGCGAATTACGCCGCGCTCGCCTGCGGCGTCGATTTCCCGAAGTGTCTCGGCGAGTGGTGGCCTGCCACCGATTTCCGCAATGCGTTCGTGCTCTGGCGCGGCGTCGGCGTCGACTACGAGGGCGGCGTGCTCGATGGACCCGCGCGCGCAACGATCCAGCTGGTGCACCGGCTGTTCGCCATCCTCGTCGCCGGCCACCTGCTCGCGCTCGGTGCGCGCATGCTGCGGTTGCCGGGTTGGCGCCATGCCGGCGCCGCGCTCGTCACGCTGCTGCTGGTGCAAGTCGCGCTCGGCATCGGCAACGTCCAGGCTGGCCTGCCGCTGCCGGTCGCGACGCTGCACAACGCGGGCGCGGCCCTGCTGCTCGCACTGCTGGTCGCCATGCTGGCACGCCTCGCACCGGCGCGACCGGAGCGAGGCGCGTGACGCCCCGTCTCGCCGACCTGTTCGCGTTGACCAAGCCGCGCGTCGTCGCGCTCATCGCGTTTACCGCCGTGGTCGGCATGTTCATGGCGGTACCCGGCCTGCCGCCGTTGCGCGAGGCGCTGTTCGGGATGCTCGGCATCTGGCTCGCCGCAGCTTCCGCGGCAGCGATCAACCACGTGCTCGACCAGCGCATCGACCGTTTGATGACGCGCACCGCACAGCGTCCGCTGGTGCGCGGCGTGGTGTCCACGCGTGCTGCCGTGGCCTTCGCGGCCGTGCTCGGGATCGCATCGATGATCGTGCTTGTGCTGTGGGTCAACGTGTTGACTGCGGTGCTCACGTTTGCGTCGCTGATCGGCTACGCGGTGATCTACACCGCGTGGCTCAAGCGCGCGACGCCGCAGAACATCGTGATCGGCGGGCTGGCAGGCGCCGCGCCGCCGGCACTCGGCTGGACCGCGGTGACCGGCGAGCTGCATGCCTACGCCTTGCTGCTCGTGCTGATCGTGTTCGTGTGGACGCCGCCGCATTTCTGGGCGCTCGCGATCTTCCGGCGCGAGGACTACGCGCGCGCCGCCATCCCGATGCTGCCTGTGGTGTATGGCGTGACGTACACCCGCTGGCACGTGCTGTTCTACACGGTGCTGCTGCTGGTGGTGACGATGCTGCCGTGGGTCACCGGCATGAGTGGCCTTATGTATCTCGGCGGCGCGCTGGTGCTCGGCCTCGGCTTCCTCTGGTACGCGGTGCGCCTGATGAATCCGCCCAACGAGCAGTTCGCGCTCGAGGTGTTCCGTTATTCCATCGTGTACCTGATGGCGCTGTTCGGCTTCCTGCTGGCGGACCACTGGCTGATGCCGACACCGGCCGCCTCGCTTCTCGAATTCGTCCGCACCTGAGTTGGCCGGTAAGCGGTCGCCAAACGTGCGGGCCGAATCAGGGAAGTTCCGGTCAGATCATCCCTGCTTGCCAGAGCAGCGCAGGGCTGGCCATTCGCCTCGTGATAAGCTGGATTTCGGGACGCTTCGACACATGCGACCGGCGCGAAACGCGCCAACCGGCGCGTCCGCAGCACACAGGATCCGCAACCATGGCAGCCATCAAAGCCAGCGCCCCCAGGCAGATCACATGGGTCATCTGCCTCGTTCTTTATCTGGTGGCGCTGCTGGCGCACTTCGGCGGCATCAAGGTCGACGCGAACATCGCGGACTGGTCATGGATCATCGGCTTCGGCCTGCTGCTGGTGGCGGTGCAAGTCCGAAACTTGTGAGCCTCGCGAAGTAGGCAGCCGCAGGTGCCACCCAGCGTGGCAAAAGGCCAAGTCTGTTGCAAGGCATCCGGGCGTGCCCCCCCGCAGGCTTCGATCGGGCGCGGCTCGATGCGCCGAAGGTCGCGGGTTTCGATACCAAGGCCGACGCCGGTCGCATCCGGCTTGCGATCGGTCCGCTCGACTGTCTGCCCGATCCGGATCCCGCCCTGCGCGACAGGCTCATGTCCGCGATCAAGGCGGTCCTGCGTACGCTGCCCTGATGCGCCCCGTGCAGGTCTCCCGATAACCTCGGTTCCGCTTCGATCGTGTACCGGATGGCGCTGTCCGGGTTTCTGCTGGCGAACCACACTGGTTCATGCCGACGCCGGCCGGCGTCGCCAGTGGGTGCCGGCCGTGCCCCTCCTCGCCGGACGCTGAGCGCGCTGCGGCCGCCCCCCGCCGCCCCACACTCGGCCCTCCGGCGCGGTCCGATTTTCGTAAGATGCGGAAGTTGGCCATGCCGCCCCGCACGCGCGGGGCATCCTCCCGCGTTCCAGACATTCCCGCCGGAGTTCCCATGCGCAAGTTCATCGCCGCACTGCTGCTGGCCTCGGCCCTCGGCGCTCCGGCAGCCACGCCCGCCGCGCCCGAGCCTCCCGACACGCAGCAGTACATGATCGTGTTGAGACTCGTCCCTCACTACCAGGACGAGAAGCACTGGACCGATCAGGAGAAGCTGGTGCTTGCCGGCCGCAGCACCAACACGGAGTCGATGGGCGTGGTAATCCTCGAAGTCGGGGATGAAGCCGAGGCCCGCGCGGTGATGGACAACGATGCTGCAGTCAAGGCCGGCATCATGACCGCCGAGCTGCTGCCGTTCCAAGTCGCGCTCTCCCGCTGATGCTCGTCGTTCCGTGATCCGCATGCCGTGGCACGGAGTAGTGCTGCGCAATCCCGACATCACGGCGGAGCCGCGTTCCGCTTCAGAAGGAGGCATCAAACCCATGCGGATCCGACGGCTGTTTTGCGCAATCGCGGCGCTCTGGATGTCCGGCGCCAGTCTGGGCGCCTGTCCGCCCGAAGGTCAGGATCGCGTCGCGCTCGATGCGCTCAAGGCCGCCGGCTTCAGGGTGGCAGCCGACGAGGCGCGAGCGGAACTCGCGGTTGGCCTGCTCGACTGCCTCGCCGACCCCGACCCGACCCTGCGCGACGGCATCGCGTTCGAGGCCTACTCGTCCTGGATGCGTGCGAAGTCGCTGCCGCCCGAGACCCTTCGCAGCCTCAGCAGCGCGCTGCAGGCGGCGATCAGCCCGGAGGCTGCCGACCCGAGCGGCTTCCATCGGCCGTTCGCGGCGCTGGTGCTCGCGGAAGTCGCGCGCACCGATCGCATCGAGGCCTGGATGACCGATGGGGAACGTGATGCGCTGTTGCGTTCCGCGGTCGACTACGTGACGGGCGTCCGCGACTATCGCGGTTTCGACGAGCAGGAAGGCTGGCGACACGGCGTTGCGCACGGCGCCGACCTGCTCCTGCAGCTCGCGATCAACTCCGCGCTCGACCGCGCGCAGCTCGACGCGATCCTCGGGGCGGCGGGTTCGCAGATCGCGCCCGCGGGCAAGGTTTTCTATCAGTACGGCGAAAGCGAACGCCTGATGCGTCCGGTGCTGTTCGTCGCCACGCGTGGCCTGCACAGCGAAGAGGAGTGGAAGCAATGGCTCGCGCGTGTGACGTCGCCGGCGCCGCTGGCCGACTGGGGCGAGGCGTTCAAGAGCCAGGCCGGCCTTGCGAAGAAGCACAACACGTCCGCGTTCCTGCAGGCGCTCTACCTCAACGTGGCGGAAAGCGAGGACGAGGCGCTCCGCGCGCGCCTCATGCCGGGTCTCAAAGCGTCGGTGCGCGGATTGCGATGAGCATCGGGCTGGCAGCGGCGCGCGATGCGTACCTTGGCCGGCGCAGCCGCCGCATCCTTCGCATCGGCACCCGGTAAGCCAGGCGATGCCGATCCAGATCACACCGGAAGTCACTCATGCGATCGTCGCCCTCGTCACGCTGCTGACGGTGGGTGCGTGCGTGGCTTTGCATTACGAGGGCCTCAGCCTGCTGTCGCGGCGGCATCGGAGGCGCGGCCGGGAGCTGCTTCGCTGGCATGTGCTCACCGGCATCTTCGCCATGCTCGGACTCCACGTCGTCGAGATCTGGATCTTCGGACTCGCGTACACGCTGCTGACCTTCGTGCCGGGGTCCGGCCAGATCGAGTCGCTCATGCACGCGGTGGACTGGCTGGACCGCATTTATTTCTCCGCGACGTCCTTCACCACGCTCGGCTATGGCGACCTCGTGCCGCGCGGCCCGATGCGGTTGCTGGCCGGCACCGAGGCATTGACCGGGCTCATGCTGATCACCTGGTCGGCGTCCTTCACGTTCCTGCAGATGGACCGCTACTGGCGCGACGACAACTGAGCATGTGTGGTGGATCGCGGGAGCCCGCACCACCCCGCACCTGCCCTCGGCACTAGCGGCGGCTCATGCTCGCCACGCCACTGCTGATCTCCGACACCACGGGCGAATGCAGCCACGCGGCGGCGCGCGCGCTGCCGCGCACGTTGGCGTCGAGGAAGGCGATGCCCGCCGACCGGATCAAGGCCTCGAGTTGCGGCTGGGCCGGATCGTTCAAGTTGAAGGTGGCGTGGATCGCGTCGGGCGAGTCGATGTAGAGCATGTACTTGTCGTGCGGCGCCATGATCTGGAAAGGCCGCACCCGGTCGGCGGGTACTTCGCCAGTCGTCACGTCTCCGGCGCCGGTCGCCGTGAAGTCGGGGCAGTCCAGCCCCTGCCACGAGTGCTCGCCCGGCGCCTCGAAGAAACCGAAGCGTCCGGGGCCTTGCGGAGAGAGTGCGAGGAATGCGCGGGGGCGTTCGTCGCGGAAACTGGAGCGGTGGCAGGCGAACCCGGCTGGCGCGGTTGCAGGCGGCGGGCACAGGTCGACCAACGCACCGCTCATCGTGCGGGTGGTGTATGCGCCGAAGGAGTGTCCCGCCATCGCGATGCGCGCCGGGTCGATGCGCCCTGCGAGAACGGGAAAGTTGGCCGTGATCTGCGGCAGTGCATCGAGCACGGCGCGTGCATCGCGCGGCCGGTCGACCTGCAGGTAACCGAAGCATTCGAGGCCTTGTGCGGGCGTCAGACCGAACTCCGAGTAGAGCGCGCTCGCCTCGGCCGCCGATCGCGGCAGGTGGCTCATGTGGATCACGATGTAGCCCGCGCGCACCAGCGCCTCGCTCCATTCGCGCGAACCCTGCCGGCCATCGACATTGGCGCCGCCGCCGTGCGACCAGAGCACCAGCGGCAGTTGCGCGCCTGGCGTTGCGAGCAACTCGGCCGGGTAGCGGATGAGGATCGGGACCTGGCGCTGGTGCGCCGTATCCTCGACCACGTAGCCGTCCCTGACCTCGATCGTGTACGGCGTCGAATTGACGTACAGCGTCTGGATCGGCTCGAACTCGTTGACGAACACGAAATCGGCGCGCGCACCGGCCGCGATCAGCATCAGCAGCACCCCGGGAAACACTCGATTCACGACGCTCTCCATCCGGTGACAGGCACAACGCGCGGCGAGACGGCGGGTTGACAGCGGAGATCGAGATCGAGCTGCGTGACGACGAACTCGTGAGGCCCATGCGTGGAAACTATCCTGCAGTCGCTTGTCGCATTCGGCCGACCGTTTCGCTAATTTGTCTGCAATGGAACTGATAGGACTCGATCCCGGCGGCAGCAAATCCTTCGGCTGGGCGCTGTTGCGCATCGACGGTGCCGGGGTGCCCGAAGGTATTCGCACGGGGCTTTGCACCTACGCAACCGACGCGCTGCGAAGCGCAGCTGAGGCGACGCGGGCAACGCCCGCGGCTATCGGCATCGACGCGCCGCTGTATTGGGTCGAAGAAGGCGATCGGCTGTCCGACAAGCGAATACGCACGTCAGTCTGCGCGAGAAAGGGCAAGAGCGGCACGGTAGGCCACGTCAATTCCCTGCGAGGTGCATGCCTCGTGCAGGGAGTACTCGCGGCCCGGCTCGCAGCCCAGCGCTGGCCTTCGGCGCTGGTGACCGAAGCGCACCCGAAGGCGCTGCGTCTTATCCACCGGGCCGCGCAGTCTTTCCTCGATGACAATCATCCGAACGCCGGAAGCGAGCATGAACGCGATGCAGTGCTGGCCGCATTCGCCGCCTGGTGCGCCATACGCAAAGTTGCCGGTTGGCGGGACCTGGTACGCGATGAGCGCGCCCCGTACTTTCCGGGCGGGCATGAGGTCACCTACTGGTTTCCGGTGGAATGATCGGCTCAGCGATGCAAGAGCAGCTACCGTGCGGCAACGTCTTCATGCAAAGGAAAAGTGCAAGTGTTTGAGCAAGCTTTCAGGAACATCGACGACGTATTGCGCAAGGAGGCGGGCTGCACGACCGAGCTTGACTACACCGAGCAGACGTCGTGGCTGCTGTTCCTGAAATACCTCGACGGGCTGGAGCAGGATCTTGCCGACGAGGCGGCGCTCGACGGAAAAAAGTACGCGTACATCC
>JBBRIE010000048.1:0-16986 GCA_038221545.1 Lysobacterales bacterium | reverse complement strand
CGGCAACGAATTCGGCAGCATGAGAGACAGCCGCATCCAGGGCAACTACATCGGCACCGACGTGACCGGCGAGATGCCGCTGGGCAATGCTCAAGCCGGCATCCGTCAGACACTGACCATACTGAACGGGGACCCCAATCGCGCGGTTCTGATCGGTGGGCTACTCGCCGGTCAAGGCAATCGGATCCGGTTCAATGGCGGCGCCGGGATCGTGATTCCCTTCAGCCGTGAAAGAACCTCCATCCTTGGCAATCAGATCAGCGGCAACGCCGGACTCGGCGTCAGCCTCGGCGCCAGCGCGCACCTTCCGAACGATCCGGGCGACAGCGATACGGCCGCGGCCGGCGCCAACTTCGGACAAAACTTCCCGGAGATCAGCGCGTATGCGGTGGCAGGCAACTCGGTCGATCTGAGTTACCGCGTCGACTCCACCACCGTCAACAGCACCTATCCGTTGCGCGTGGAATTCTTCAAAGCCGATGGCGATGAAGGGCGCGATCTCATCGGGGCGGACACGGTTGCCCTCGCCGAGGCGCAGACGGTGAAGGCCATCAGCCTGGCGATTCCTGCGGGCATGACGCTCGGCGCGGACGACGTGATCGTCGCCACCGCAACCGATGCCGCCGGCAACTCCAGCGAGTTCTCCTTTGCGCCGGCAACGCTGGCGATCGACACACCCGAACCCAGCGCCTGCGTCAGCACCGACAGCGTGTTCTGCAACGGCTTCGAAAGCACGTTG
Source organism: Lysobacterales bacterium (assembly GCA_038221545.1). Classification (GTDB taxonomy): domain Bacteria; phylum Pseudomonadota; class Gammaproteobacteria; order Xanthomonadales; family Ahniellaceae; genus JBBQNY01. The sequence continues at coordinate 16,247 of JBBRIE010000048.1, read as the reverse complement.
CCGGCACTCAAGGTGCGCGTGCGCGCGGTCGCGACCACCGGCCCGTTCAAGCCCAATGGCCCGGTCGCCGTCACCGACAACCGCGGTGGCAGTTGCAGCCTGACGCTGGCGCCGACCACCACCGCGCTGACCAGCGAAGGCTCGTGCTTCCTGCTGAACTCGGGCGCGCCCGGAGCCATCACCCTCACCGCCACGCTCGACACCTTCAAGAGCGCATTCGGCACCGCCGCGGGCGGCAACGCGACGGCCTTCGGCAACTTCATCATCCCCTGACCGCCCGTTTCCAACACGGCTCGCCGCCTCTGTCGTGCCGAGCTTGCTCGGCAGAAGAGCTGCGGAGCGATCTCCACCTTCGTCAATCCCGCCTGCGCGGGAATGACGAAGGAGTGAAGCTCGACACGGCGCGGGTGCAGACGCTTGCCTAGAGCTCGCCGCGAAATCCGAGGTAGGCGTTGCGACCCGGCGCCGGATCGATGCCGTCGTTGCGGATGCGGCTGTAGTAGTTCTCGTCGAACAGGTTGTAGATGCCGCCGAGCAGCACCCAGCGGCTGCTGCCCAGGCGCCAGTCTGCGGTCAGGTCCCACACCTGGTACGCCGGCATCAGACGATTCGCCGAGTTCGCATCGTCGGCGAAACTGTCGTCGACGAAGGTGCCGAACAGGCCGATCTTGCGATCATCGCCGCGTCCGTAGACCAGTCCGATACGCACGAAATAATCGGGCGCGTACTGCGGTGTGTTGCCCAGCCGCGCCGCCACGGCGTCACGCGTGATTTCAGCGTCCAGCAGTGTCAGGTTGAAAAGCGCGTTGAGCTGCCGGCTCCCGTCGCCGTCTCCGAGACGAAAAAGGTCGAATTGCGCGGACGCCTCGAAACCCCGGTATTCAATTCTGCCGATGTTGCGGATCGGATCGGTGGCGGTGCCGGCACCGCCTACCTTGTCGGAGAATTCCATGTGGAAGAGGCTGGTATCGAACACCAGGCCACCCGCCGACTGCGTGCGAAAACCGAGGTCGGCCTGCCATGACGTGCCTTCCTCGAGGTCGCCGGCCACCACCGTCGTCGTGCTGTTCGGCACCGCTTCGGTGAAGATGACCGGGCGATAACTTTCCGAGGCATTGAAATAAATGCGGCTGTCGTCGGCGATGTCCCAGGTCGCGCCGAGGCCGAACAACGCGACCGTGTTGGCGTCGCTGCGGCGGCGCGGAGCGCCTGCCGGATTGACGAACTGCGTTTCGACGTTTTGCTCGTGGCTCTCAACACGCACGCCCGGCGTCAAACTGAAGCTTCCGAAACGCAGCAGGTTCTCGGCGAACACCGACGTGTAGTCGAGCTCGCGCCGCGAGGCAATGCGCAGCACCCCGCTGCGTGCGTCGGCGCTGGCGCCCCGCACATCGGCGCGTGGGGAATCGCTGGTGAAAAACTGCGCGCCCGCGGCAAGCGTGTGTTGTCCCTCCGCGCCCCAATCCCGCAAATAGCGTCCCTCGATGCCGAACGAGTCGAACTGCTGGGTTTCGATATCGTTGGTGGCCGCGTTGGCGCCGATCGGTATGGAGCCGAAGCCGCCGCCGCGCTGGCGCCGGCTGTGGCGCGTGTAGTCCACCGCCCACGCGCGCGCGCTGAACTGCCCGGCGTCGAGATCCTGCTCGAAGGTCAACGTGGCGGCGTCCCGATCGAGTTCGAAGCGATCGAACTGGCGCGACGTGGCATCGCGATCCAGGTGGTAGTTGACGTCGTTGGGGCCGCTGGTGAGTGTCAAGCCGCCCGGCTCGCCATGTTCCTCACGGTAACTTTCGAGCGTCGCGAACCAGCGCGTCGGGCCTTCCGCATCGAGCGCGAGCTTGACCTGACCCGCATCGAGATCCACATCGCTGTTGGCTCGGCGCGTGCCGTCGGTTTCGCGATGGTTGTAGTACACGTAATAGCCCAGTCGATCGCGCGTGCCGTCGATGTAAGTAAAGTTGGACCAGGCGGAGTCCGCGCCGAATGTATTGGTCGTGGCCCCGCCAAACGCGCGATCCGTGCGTGGCCGGTGCGTCACGTAGTTCAGCGCGCCGCCTGGCTGTGGGCCATACATGAGCGCGCCGCCGCCGCGAATGAACTCGATACGGTCGACGGTCTCAAGCGGCGGCACGTAGTACGCCTCGGGATAGCCGAACTGATCGGCATGAATCGGGATGCCATCCTTCAGCACCTGCGTGTACTGCGCGCGATGCGGCTCGAGACCGCGGTAGCCGATGCTGAGCAGCGGTGTGCTTTCCTCGCTCAGCACCAGCGAAGGCGTCTGGATCAACGCCAGACGATAGTTGCTGGCGTGGATCTTCGGCAGCGCATCGAGATCGATGATCGTGGTCTTCTTGCCGGCGTTGATCTTCACGCCTTGCACGTCGGGCAGAAAGGGACCCTGCACCACGTGATCGGATTCGGCCTCGGCCTCGACCACCACGCTCGGCAGCTCGGCGCGTGCCATGCGGGGTTCGGCGAGGTTGGCGGGCGGAGGCGACTGCGCGACGGCGTTGCACGCGGCGCACGCCAGCAGAATGCAAAGTTTGAGGCTCGAAGGACGCGCGAATCGCATGTGTGGGGCTCTCATGTGTGGGGCTCTGTAGAAGACTCGTCGAAAATGCTAACACGAATCATTCTCATCTGGCGCCGGTTTCACATCGAACGCCAAGTCCTTCCAGCCCGGCCGACGGGCAGCCACTTCCGGCTGCGAACGCTTTCACATGACGCCGGCAAACCGGCGACGGACCGGCTGACTACAATGCGCGACCCCAGTGCGGCGACGCCCATGCTGCTGATGATCGATAACTACGACTCCTTCACCTACAACCTCGTGCAGTACTTCGGGGAACTGGGGGAAGAGGTCAACGTGGTGCGCAACGACGCGCTCGACGTGGCGGGCATCCGCGCGCTGGCGCCGTCGCGCATCGTGATCTCGCCAGGTCCGGGTACGCCGGACCAGGCGGGGGTCACGCTTGAACTGATCGAGGCGATGGGTCGCGACACGCCGATCCTGGGCGTCTGCCTCGGGCACCAGAGCATCGGGCAGGTGTTCGGCGGCAAGGTGATCCGCGCCGATCGCATCATGCATGGCAAGACTTCGAGCATCCGCCATCAGGGTGCGGGCGTATTCCGCGATCTTCCGGACGGCTTCACGGCGACGCGCTATCACTCTCTGATCGTCGAACGCGATTCGCTGCCGGAGTGCCTCGAGACCACCGCGTGGTGCGAGGACGGCGTGGGCAATTTCGAGGCGATCATGGGCCTGCGTCATCGCGAGTGGCCGCTGGAGGGCGTGCAGTTCCATCCCGAGTCGATCCTGACCGAGCACGGGCATGCGTTGCTGCGCAATTTCCTGGTGCAGGGGGCGCGGTGATCGCGACGACGCGACGCCTGCCCCTCATCCGCCCTGCGGGCACCTGCTCCCTGTATGCGGGGAGAAGGGAACAGCAGTGTGCACCGCAGCATCTGGCAGGGGTCCACCTTGGCGGATAGCGCGCACGGAGCGGAAGTGGCGTTCACGGCGCAACAGGCGCTGGCGCGGGCGATCGAGCATCGCGAGATCTTCCACGACGAGATGGTGGCGCTGATGCGCCAGGTCATGCGTGGCGAAGTCTCGGAGCCGCTGATCGCGGCGATCGTCTCCGCGCTGCGCGTCAAGAAGGAAACGATCGAGGAGATCGCGGCGGCCGCGAGCGTGATGCGCGAATTCGCGACCAGGGTCGAGGTGCCGGACGCGCAGAACTTTCTGGACATCGTCGGCACCGGCGGCGACGGCGCCGCGAGCTTCAACATCTCCACCGCGGCGATGTTCGTGGCCGCCGCCGCCGGCGCACGCGTCGCCAAACATGGCGGGCGCAGCGTGTCGTCGAAATCGGGCAGCGCCGACGTGCTCGAAGCGCTTGGCGCGCGCATCGACCTTGCGCCTGCCCAGGTCGCGCAGTGCATCGCCGAAACCGGCATCGGCTTCATGTTCGCGCCGAACCATCATCCCGCGATGCGCCACGTCGCGGCGGTGCGGCGCGAACTCGGTGTGCGCACCATCTTCAACATCCTCGGCCCGCTGACCAACCCCGCGGGCGCGCCGAACATCCTGATGGGCGTGTTCCATCCCGACCTCGTCGGCATCCAGGTGCGCGTGCTCGAACGCCTCGGTGCACGCCACGCGCTGGTGGTGTGGGGGCGCGACGGCATGGACGAAGTGACGCTCGGCGGCGCGACCCTGGTGGGCGAACTGCGCGATGGCACGATCCGCGAGTATGAAATCCATCCCGATGACTTCGGCTTCGCCATGAACGCGAGCCGCAACCTCAAGGTCGCCGACGCCAGCGAATCCCGCGTGATGCTCGAGCAGGCGCTCGACGACCAGCCGGGACCGGCACGCGAAATCGTGACGCTCAACGCGGCGGCGGCCCTGTATGCGGCCGACGTCGTCGACTCGATCGCGGCGGGCGTCGCCCTTGCACGCGCGGCGATCGCGAGTGGCGCCGCGAGGGCGAAGCTCGACGCGTTCGTCGCCACCACGCAGCGACTGGCCTCGGGCCGCGCAGGATGAGCCGGCCCGCAGCGTTGCCGACACCGCCTTATTACGCAGTGATTTTCGCCTCGCAGCGCAGTAGCAGCGATAGGGAGGAGTACGCCGAGGCCGCGGCGCGGATGCTCGAGCTTGCAGCCTTGCAGCCGGGCTACCTCGGCGTCGATTCGGCGCGTGGCGACGACGGCTTCGGCCTGACTGTCAGCTATTGGCGCGACGAGGACGCCATCGCCGCGTGGAAGCGGGACGCCCAGCATGCGGCGACGCGCGAACGCGGACGCAGTGCCAGGTACGACGCGTTCGAAGTCCGCGTGGCGCGCGTCGAGCGTGCCTACGGCAGCCGACGCGAGGCGCAGGCACGATGAGCGACATCCTCGCGCGGATCCTCGCGCGCAAACGCGAGGAAGTGCGTGAGCGGAGTGCGCGCATCCCGCACGCGGACATGCGCGCGCGTGCGCTCGACGCGCCGCCCGCGCGTGGCTTCGCCCGCGCGATCGAGTCGCGCATCGCCAGTGGCCAGCCGGCAGTGATCGCCGAGATCAAGCGCGCCAGCCCGAGCCAGGGCGTGATCCGCGAGCCCTTCGACCCGGCCGCCATCGCTGGCGGCTACGAAGCCGGCGGCTCGACCTGCCTCTCGGTACTGACCGACATCGACTTCTTCCAGGGCAGCGACGCCGACCTCGCGGCCGCCCGCGGCGCCTGCGCGCTGCCGGTGTTGCGCAAGGACTTCATCGTCGACGCCTGGCAGGTGGACGAGGCGCGCTCTCTCGGCGCCGATTGCATCCTGCTGATCGCCGCCGCGCTGGGCGACGCCGAGCTTGCGGACTTCGCCGCGCAGGCGCGCGCTCTCGGCCTCGACGTGCTGCTGGAGGTGCACGACGCGGCGGAGCTGGAGCGCGCGCTGGCGGTGCCCGCGGTGCTGGTCGGCGTCAACAACCGCGACCTGCGCAGCTTCGAGGTGAGCCTCGAGACCACTCTGTCCTTGCGCGATCGCGTCCCGCCGTCGAGACTGCTCGTCACCGAAAGCGGCATCCGCGCGGCCGGCGACGTCCGCCGACTGCGCGCCGCGGGCGTGCACGCGTTCCTCGTCGGTGAAACCTTCATGCGCGCGCCGCACCCCGGCGTCGCACTTTCCTCGTTACTGGCAGAAGCGTCCGCATGAAACCGCGCGTCAAGACCGGCGAACACTTCACCGACGAGCACACCCCGCTGGTGGTGTTCGATTTCGACCACACGCTGTACGACGGCGATTCGGGCTCGCATCTTATCCAGTGGCTGATCCGGCGGTCGGGCTGGCGCACGGCGATGGCGGCGGTCGCGTCGCCGTTGCTCGCGCCGATGATCGGCTGGCTGCCGACGCGCCGGCGCGGGATCGCGGGCTTCCTCTGGATCGGCACGCTCGGCCTGCAGAAGCGCCGCGAGCTCGACGACCTCATCGACGTGTACGTCGCCCAGAACGCCGAAGCGCTGCACGCGCGGCTGCTGCCGACCGCGCTCAAGGTGCTGCACCGGCATCGCGAGGCAGGCGATCGCGTGCTGATCGCCACCGGCGCGCCGCCGGAGCTGGCACGCGCGATCCTCGCGTTCGTCGCGCACGAGGACGTGCCGGTCATTGGCACCACCACCGCGCGCAAGTTCGGCGCGGTCATCGCCAGGCATCATTGCCACGCCGAGGAGAAGGTGCGGATGATCCGCGCGGCGGGCTACCGCGGGCCGATCACCAGGGCCTACAGCGACAGCACCGCCGACCTGCCGCTGCTGCGCGCGGCGTCCGAGCCGGTGGTCGTGAACCCGAAGGCGGGGGCGGTCGAACGCTTCACGCGCGAACTACCCGCGGGCACGCCGATCCTCAACTGGGGCTGCGAGGATCGCGGCGGCGCGAAGGTCAAGGACAAGCCGCCGCGCAAGGCCAAAGTGAAGGTGAAGCCCGGTGCGTCGTCGCGCGAGCGTGCCGTCGCGCACGCCCGCCGCCGCAGCCGCAAGCGCTGAGACGCGGTCCGTCATCGCGCCTTGCGGCTCCTACAGTGGTGCGGTTTGCTGGCGTTCGAACGGGATGGATCAATGCCGCGTGCGCAAAACGTCAGCGCTCGCCGAGGACCACGACAGACTTGCCGTTGACCTTGAGCTTGCCCTGCTCCTCGAGCTGCTTGAGCACCCGACCGGCCATTTCCCGGGAGCAGCCGACGAGCCGCGAGATCTCCTGGCGCGACACGCGGATCTGCGTGCCTTCGGGATGCGACATCGCATCCGGCTCGTGACAGAGATCGACGAGCGTGCGCGCGATCCGGTTGGTGACGTCCAGGAACGCCAGGCGACTGACTTTGCGCGACGTATGCAGCAGGCGCGTGGTGAGCTGGGCGCCGATCGCGAACAGCAGGCGCGAGCTTTCCTCGCGCAGCGGACCCTCGAGCAGCCGGAACAGGCGTTCGTAGGTTATCTCGGCCATCTCGCAGACTGAGCGCGTGCGCACCAGCACGTCACGTTTCGGCGTCTCGATGAACAGGCCCATCTCGCCAATGAAATCGCCGCGGTTGAGGTAGGCGAGGATCAGTTCCCGCCCGCCCTCGTCCTCGGTGAGGACGCTGGCCGATCCCTCGATGATGTAGAACAGCGTCGCTGCCGAGTCGCCGGGTCTTATCACCGGCGCCTTCGCGGGGTAGCGGCGACGGTGGCACTGAGCAAGGAAGCGCTGCAGCGCTTCCGGGGTCATGTGCAGCGCGGCGGGCAGCGAGGCCCGCGGCGCCGCGTCAACGAGCCGCGAAATCCGCGGCGGCTGCGTGATCATCGACCTCTCCCCACGTAAGGCATCCGCAGTTTATAGGCGCATGGCCGATAGCGGACAACCCCCGGGCTGCCGGCGGTTGACTCGCCTTCATGCTTCGCCGGCGCCGCGGGCTGCCTCGGCGCCGGGACATGGACGCATGCGCCCGCGACATTCCATAATGCGCGCCCTTACGGCGCAGCGCAGTCTGGCGTCGGCATCCCGCGCGGCCACGCGCGCGTCGTTCGTGTCCCGGAGTCCGCCGACCATGCTGAAACCCCTGCCACGCCTGAAGCTCCAGGGCTTCAACAACCTCACCAAGGCCCTGTCGTTCAACATCTACGACATCTGCTATGCCATCACCGACGAGCAGCAGCGCAACTACATCGAGTACATCGACGAGGCGTACAACGCCGACCGCCTGACCGCGATCCTCGAGGAGGTGGCCGAGATCATTGGCGCCAACATCCTCAACATCGCGCGCCAGGACTACGACCCGCAGGGCGCCAGCGTCACCATCCTGATCTCCGAGCAACCGGTGATCGACAAGCGCGCGGCCGGCAAGGACGTCATTGCCGACGCCGTGGTCGCGCACCTCGACAAGAGCCACATCACCGTCCACACCTACCCGGAAACGCATCCGCACAACGGCATCGCCACCTTCCGCGCGGACATCGACGTGGCTACCTGCGGCGTCATCTCTCCGCTGAAGGCCTTGAACTTCCTGATCGAGACGCTCGAGTCGGACATCGTGGTGATGGACTACCGCGTGCGCGGCTTCACGCGCGACGTGAAGGGCCGCAAGCACTACATCGACCACCGCATCAACTCGATCCAGGAATATCTCGCCCGCCCGATCAAGAGCCGCTACGAGATGTTCGACGTCAATGTCTACCAGGAGAACATCTTCCACACGAAGATGCACCTGAAGGAATTCGACCTCGACAACTACCTGTTCGAGGAAAAGGCCAAGAACCTTTCCTTCAAGGAACGCATGCGCATCGAGACCGCGCTCAAGCGCGAGATCGAAGAGCTCTTCCACGGCCGCAACCTGACCTGACCGTTGCCGCTGCCGCACGCGCCGACCGCTGCGTTGTGGTGGTTGTAGCCAAGGTCGGTTTCGCCGACCCGACACATGCGCTGTGGGAGCGACGCCAGTCGCGATGTTCCTGCAGGAGCGGGCGATGCCCGCGACCAATAGCTTGCGAAGCTGCCTGAAGCCCGGACGTTTTTCGCCCGTTGCAGGGCTCTGTGCGCAAATGGATCAATCGGGCGCCGGTGTCGCGGGCATGGCCCGCTGCTACAGGTTGGCAGTGCGCGCCACACGGCGCGCGGCCCAGCGCGCGAGCTTGCCGCGGTCGATCTTGGCGTTGTGGCGGGTGTCGACCGGAAACGCGGGATGGAACGCGATGTCCACGATCGCGCGCGTGTGGGCGAATCTCGCGGCCAGCGCGCGCGCTTCCGCCTCGACGCGCAGCTTGTCGGCGCGCCGCGCGCCCGGCTGCAGTTGCAGGATGAGCAGGGGCTGCTGGGCGGCGGGCCCACCCCGCACGGCGGTCGCCGGTACGCCCACCAGCGCAGTGCGACGCACCGCCTCGATCGCATTGAACACCGGCTCGACCTGTTCGGTGTAGAGCTCGCCCTCGGCCGTCCGCACCCGCTGCGTCATGCGACCGCAGAACCAGAGCCGACCCTGCGCGTCGAAATAGCCCACGTCGCCCATCCTGTGCACGATCCGCGTGTTGCCGTCGGGCAGTGTTTCGCGGATTTTCGCCAGCCGCGTGGCCGCGGGCCGGTTGAAGTACGTATCGGTCGCCGTCGGGCCGGCCACCGTGATCTCGCCGACGACGCCGGGCGCGCACGCCAGGCCCGGGTGCCACTCTTCGATAGCGTGATCGTCGATGGCGATGATGCGCACGACGTTCGGCTCGACCACGCTCCCTACGCAGGTGCCGGCGCCGCGCTCGCTGGCGGAGCGCGTGGCCTCCAGTTCGCGGCCCTCGATCACCGCGACCGGCAGGCACTCGGTCGCGCCGTAGGGTGTCCACAGTTGCGCCGTGCGCGGCAGCAGGTCGCGCATGGCGGCGACCGTGCGCGCGGGTACCGGCGCGCCCGCCGACAACACGCGCTCGAGGCCCGGCAGCTCGGCGTTGTGGCGCACCAGCACCTCGAGCACCGCGGGGGATCCGAACAACTGGGTGACGCCGAAGCGACCGACCGCGTCAAGCAGTCGCGCGGCGTTCGCACGCGCCGGGCGCGAGGGATCCATGTCGGGGATGACCGAGGTGAGCCCGAGCGCCGGATCGAACAAGGCGAACGGCGGGAACGTGGGCAGGTCGACGCCGCCGGGTTCGAGGCCGAAGGCGCCGCGCAGCATCTCGATCTGGGCGATGAAATGCCGATGCCGGTAGACCACGCCCTTGGGCACGCCGGTGGCGCCCGAAGTGAACAGGATGGCGGCGATGTCGTCTGCGGACGGAGTCGGCAGGTCTTCGACGATCAGGTGCCCGAGCGCCTCGACCTCGGCGAGAGTCGGCCCGCCGATGCCGCCACGCCCGACCCAGACCTTGAGGGTCGCGGTCGGCGCCCAGCGCAGCAGCGTGCGCGCCGCCTGCGCGAGCGGGATGCCGATGAACGCGTGCGGCTCGGACTCGCCGAGGCAGGCGCGCAACGCACGCCGGTCGATGCCCGGATCAACCAGCACCGGCACCGCGCCGGCCTTGAACAGCGCGAACATGAGCAGGAAGAACTCGGGGCTTGGACGCACCATCAGCACCGCGCGCATGCGTGGCGCGAGGCCAACTGCACCGAGTCCGCGCGCGATGAGATCGCTGCGTCGGTCTAGTTCGCGGAAGGTGAGTGTGATGTCGTAGTTGGCGAATCCGTCCGCGCCGCGCGTGCCCGGGCAGCGCAGCGCGATCTCGTCACCGCGCAGGCGCGCCTCGCGCGTCAGCGTCGCCGCGATGTTCGTGGCACCGGTCACGACGCTGCCCGCTTCGACAACGCTTGCCGTCTCCCCGTGGCAAACGGGGAGAGGGTGGCGCGCAGCGCCGGATGAAGGACAGGCGCGATCAACTGCGCCCCCTTTCTCCCGCGCCACCTCGCGCCATTCCTCGGCGCGCGCGTTCCGCTACTTCCTGGGCGAGCGTGGTTTGCTCGATTAGCGAGACGCCTTCGCTTCGCCCGGTCGCAAGCAGCACGACTTCGCCCCGAGGGGAGAAGCAAATGATGCGAGCCGCGCCTGTTCATGCGTTGGTGGAATCCAGGAACGCACGGATCGCCGGCACCAGTACCTGGTGCTTGTCTTCCATCACGTAGTGCCCGGCATCGGCGTACGCATGCACCTCGGCCCCCGGCAGTGCGCGCGTGAAGCCCTCGAGGAAGTGGTGGTCGAACACGAAGTCCTTGAGTCCCCAGCCGATGATGGCGGGACGATCCGCGAACTCGTGCAGGCGCTTGCCGGCCGCGGCCACGCGCGCGTACGCCGCGTCGCCTGTCTCGAGCGGGATGTCCTGCACGAAGCGCAGCGTCGCGATGCGGTTGCGCCAGGAATCGTAAGGCGCCACGTAGGCCGCGCGCACGTCGCTGGGCATCGCACGCACCACGCCCTGACGCGCCGCACCGGCCGCGAACGCATTGGCGCCGCGGATCGCGAGCGCACCCAGCTTCGAGTCGCGACCGAGCTTCAGTTGCCACGGCATCGCCTTGGCGGCGGGCATGAGGAAGGCCGCGGTGTTGGTGACGACCAGCCGTGACACCTGCCGCGCGTGCGCCTGCGCCCAGCCAAAGCCGATCATGCCGCCCCAGTCGTGCACCGCAAGCGTCAGCGGATCGTCGATCTCGAGTGCGTCGAGCAGTCGCGTCAGGTCGGCGATGCGCGACTCGAGCGTATACACATAGCGCGGCTCGGCATCCGGCGCGTCGTCGGGCTTGTCCGACAGGCCCATGCCGATGTGGTCCGGCACGATGCACCGGTAGGCCTTGCCCAAGGCGGGATCGCGCAGCGCGAGCACGAGGTGCCGCCAGTAGTAGCTCCACGACGGATTGCCGTGCAGCATGAGCACCACCGGCGCATCGCGCGGACCCTCGTCGAGGTACGACATGGCAATGCCGGGCCGCACCTCGAAACGCTGCGGCGTGAATGGATAGTCGGGAAATTTCGCTTCTTGCATCATCGATCCGATGTTCCTACAGCAACGGCAACTGGTCGGCATTTTCGTCGCGCAGCACCTCGGCGCGGCGAATCATCTGTTGCACGGCAGGCCGCGCGCCACGTCGCGTGCCGTGTGCCCCCATCGGCCGAAGCCGCGACGCACGAGGAGCGCATTTGGAACATGCATAGCAACACACATTGTTTTTAATAGGTTTATTGGCACTGTCCGTTTTCGCATGTAATAAGACGGCGTCAAGCCCAGTACGGAACGTACTCGGCAAACTTGTTGCCCGAGTCCGGGTCCTTTCGCTTGATTCTGCTTGCAGCGATAGCCTCACTGATTAAATTCGTGGTCATAGCGCGCTGTTGTTCACTCAGCTTCAAACGCAGACGGAGTGATGTGTTCGTCAACGCTGAACCAGAAAAGTAACGAAGCGTGGCATGCTGGTAGCAGGCCTCGATGCGCTCGGTCTTGGGCATTTCCGAAAAATTCCGTGGCGCATACAGAGTTACACGAAAGGCACCATCAAGGGCAGCGAACGCAATGGGCGGCAACTCTTCCCAACGTGGCGAAGTACTTCCCAGCATCAGACTTGCCGTCTCTTGCCTCGAAGCCTTGCGGGTTGTTCCGCCAGAACGCACCCAGCACTCTTCTACGGACCTGCCTCGCCGATGCACCGGCCGACTCCTGCTTTCCGGGATGTGCACGAACAGCAGCGCCGTGTTGTCAACGTCAACAACAGCATGCTCGAGAGCAAGGGGAGGCTCCAGAGCGTCACGACCTATACTGGCTACCGTATTAACGATCGCCGCCACCTGTTCCCGTGTCACTCCAAGAAGCAGAGCCTGGGAGTTGCAGACTCCGAACACGAGAAAGCCCCCTCCCGGTAGATTGGCGAAGGCCATTAGGTGCTCGGCGATGCGATCACGATCAGGTGATAGCGCGAGTTTCCAATCCAGTTCATTTATTTCATGCGCCACGGGGTCGAGGCTCGAATGGAGTAGCGCGACTGCCCGATTGATCCAATGCTTTGTCACGCAGGCCTCCTGATCGCGAGTGGGTTGTTCACAGCGGCTCCGCGCCTTCGCTGAGAATGTCGAGATAGGCCTTGTAGGCGAACACGCGATTGCGGCGCTGGCCGGTCAGCTCGTTGACGATGCCCATATCGGAGAGGACGGCCACCGCGCCGCGGATGGTCGGTGCGCTGAGCGCCACCTGGGGCAGTGTCTGCGGCACCGTAATCAGGACCCGTCGCGCGAACTGCTCGAAGACGAGTCCTACATTGCCGGCGCGCCTGCCGAGCGCAGCGATGCGCGCGCGGTCGTCGCGCAGAAGGACGAGCAGGCGTTGCGTGGTGTCCACGGCTTGCTGCGCAGTGTGCGCCACGCCGTCGAGGAAGAATCCGACCCATCCGGTCCAGTCGCCCTCCACGCGCACGGCATTGAGCCGCTGGTAGTACTCCGGTCGACGTTGCTTGAAGTAGAGACTCAAGTACAGGCTCGGATCACGCAGCACGCCTTCATTGCAAAGCATCAACGCGCTGAGCAGGCGACCCAGCCTGCCATTGCCGGCGCTGAAGGGGTGGATCGTTTCGAATTGCACATGGGCAAGCGCTGCCTTGAGCAGGGCTGGGCTGGCGCCCGATGGCGCATGCAGGAAGCGCTCGAACTCGCCGAGGCAGTCCGTCAACAGTTCGGGAGGAGGGGGCACGAACCTTGCCGATGCGGGCGTACGACCGCCGATCCACACCTGCCCCGTCCGGAATTCGCCGGGTTGCCTGCCGGCGCCACGCCCGCCGCGCAGCAGCAGGGAATGCATTTCCCTGAGCAGCCGCAGCGAGAGGGGGAAATTGTCTTCGCGCAGGCGCTTCAAGCCGTGGTTCAGCGCGGCGATGTAGTTGGAGACCTCTTCGACATCGTCGAGCGGCACGCCGGGCGCTTCATCGAGTTCGAATAGCAGGAGATCGGATAGCGAGGATTGAGTGCCTTCGATCTGCGAGGACAGCAATGCTTCCTTGCGAACGTACTGGTAGAGGAAGAGCTTGGGGTCGGGCAGCATCAGCGTGATGCCGTCGAGCCGCCCCAGTGCCTGGTCTGCGCGCTCCTTGCGGGCGAGGAGCTGCGCCTCGGCAAGATCGACCGGTAGCCGGTCGAGCGCAAGCGCGTTGGGCACGAAAGCCTCGTAGCTGCTTCCGGCCAGCGATCCGGCGACGTAGTGGCCAGTCGAGGGGTAGGTCATGCCCGTTCGTCCTTTCCTAATCAGCCACTTTGCGTGGACTTAAGAAAGGTAACAGGCTTAATCTTGCTTTAGCAGCCCGGAACCAAGCCGAAATGAAAGAAAACTTTGCATGACCGCCCGCCTTACTTCGGAGACGGCGCACGACGCGCCACGACAGACGTTCCCGCCCGCGAGAAGCCACTTAACTACCCACGAAACGCGTAAAGGCTGCCTATGCCCTTACCAGACCACCTCGGCCATCGAGCAGTTGAGGCCCGAGCCGATGCCGAGCAGCGCGACGCGCTGGCCCTTTTTCAGGCGCCCCATCTCGTTGAGCTTGGACAGCGCGATCGGCACCGACGCGGGCCCGATGTTGCCGAATTGCGGGAAAATCGTGAGCACCTTCTTCGGATCAAGGCCGAGCAGGTCGACGAACGCGGCGGTGTGCACCTTGCTGATCTGGTGCACGACGAACTCGTCCATCTCGCCGGCGGCCCAGCCGAGGCTCGCGCGCGCCGCCTGGAAGGTCTTGGCGGCGAGCTTGAGGCCTTCGACCAGCAGCGTGCGCGTGTCAGTGACCATGCGGTCGAGGTTGCCCCGGCACAGGTGCGAGAACTGCGTGGCAGCGCGCGTGACGCTGCCCTTGAACAGGTGGCCGTTCGGCAGCAGCTCGCGCCGGCCGAGCACCATCGCCGCTGCACCAGAGCCGAGCGTCAGCGACGCGAACTCGTTGCGGAAGTCGTCCGCGGTCGCGTCGGGCGAGCTCAGCCGGTCCATCGTCATGTCGGTGATCGTGTTCGAGGTCTCGCCGTCGACCACCAGCGCGTACTCGATGTCGCCGTGCTCGATCATGCGCGCCGCGATGTCCATGCCGTTGACGAAGGCGAGGCAGGCGTTGCCCACGTCGAAGTTCTGGCAGGTGTCGGCAAGGCCGAGGTTGCCGTGGATGATGCTGGCGGTCGACGGCTCCAGATAGTCGCGGCACACCGAAGTGTTGATCAGCACGCCGATGTGCTCGTGCGCGATGCCGGACGCGGCCAGCGCCTTCTGCGCGGCCATGGTCGCGACGTCGGACGGCTGCGTCGGCCCGTCCCAGATACGGCGCTCGTAGATGCCGGCCACGTCTTCCAGCAGGTTGTCGCGGATGCCGAGCCGGTCGAGCGTGGGCTGCAGGCGCTCCATGATCGAAGCCGACGTCAGCCGGACCGGCGCGTCGATGTGGCTGACGCTGGCAATTGCAACATTCTGATACAGCATGGAATTTCTCGGATGGGGTTCAGCGTGGCTACGCAAAGTAGCGGCTAGACTGCGCGCCCGCAAACGCTGCGGACGAGGGCTCCGAGATGGATACGCCTGAGCGTTTCTTCAAGTACGCCTTTGTGGCCGTTCTCGCCCTGGTCGCGCTGCCGGTGCTTGCGGTGACCGAGTTCACCGGCACCACGCCGGGCGGCGCCGCGTACCGCATCGCGGTACCGGACGGCTGGCAGGCAGGCGGCCCACTGGTGCTCCTGCAGCATGGCTACCACCACGAGCCCGACACCGATCCCGATCTCGGGCCGCTGCGCGAGACGCAGCTCGCGGCAGGCTACGCGATTGCGGCCAGCGGCTACCGCCAGGGCGGCTGGGCGCTGTTCACCGCACTCGACGACAACGCCGAGCTGCTCACGGAATTCACTGATCGGTTCGGCGCGCCCGGTCCGCTCTACAGCGTGGGTGGCTCGATGGGCGGACTGATTGCGCTCAAGCTCGCAGAGGATCCGCGCTTCCGCGACCGCACCCGTGGGGTGCTCGCATTTTGCCCGGTGGTGGCGGGAGTGGAGGTGTGGGACCAGGCTTTCGATGTCCGCCTCGTGTACGACACCCTTTGCGGCGATGTCCCCGGCGGCCGCTTGCCGGAAGGCGATCCACCCTACCCGTGGGCGTACAACCTGCGCGACATTCCCGAAGATCCGGGCGCATTCGATCCGCGCGACATCGACTTGCTCCGCACGCTGCTGCCGGTGGCGCAGTGCACCGGCCTCGGCCTGCCGGAAGTCCTGCGCACCGGCGAGCAGCGCGCACGGCTTGCGCAGCTCAAGAGCACGACCAACGTGCAGGACGAGGATTTCCTGGCGACGCAGCTCGCCTACGCGACCTTCGGCCTCGGCGACCTGCTGCGATCGCCCGACAAGCTCGACGGGCGCAATCCCTTTTTCAATGAAGTGCGGCACCGGAGCGAGGTGCGGCGGCTCCAGTATCCACCGAGCGCCGTGGACAACGCGATCCGGCGAGTGCCGCAGAGCGATCCGTTCGCGCGGTTCGATTTCGAACGCAGCAGCAGCCTCGACGGCAGTGCGCTGGCGCGGATCGTGACGTTGCGTACCGACCGCGACGAGCTCGTCTCCGGCGAGCACTATCGGTTTCTGGATGGCGTCTATCCCTCTCGCGTCGGCGCGGTGCTTTCGCCGGAGCGCCAGTACTCCACGGTGCGCGAAACGGCGCCGAGCCATTGCGGTTTCTCGGCAGCGGAGGCGCACGCGGGCTGGGATGCACTGCGAGTCCCGGCGCTTGGCGCGGACACGTTGCCGGCGAGCTGCGCCGC
>JBBRIE010000047.1:0-17018 GCA_038221545.1 Lysobacterales bacterium | reverse complement strand
GCTGAGCACGATCGCATTGTCCGGAGGACTCAGGTACAGGCCCACGACATCGCGCAGCTTCTCGATGAAGAACGGATCGGTCGACAACTTGAACGACTCGGTGCGGTGCGGCTGCAGCCCGAACAGGCGGAAGTAGCGTTGCACGCTGCTTTTCGAGATGCGGGTTTCGGCCGCGAGCGTACGCACGCTCCAGTGGGTCGCACCATCTCGGGGTTTGGTGTGCAGCGCCTTCTGAATCAGTTGCGCGATCCGCTCCTCGTCGATGCTGCGCGGCCGTCCGGGGCGGACATCGTCGTAAAGTCCAGCGATCCGCTTTTCCAGAAAGCTCGCACGCCACTTTCCCACGGTCGCCTTGCTGAGCTTCAGGCGCGCACCGATCGACGTGTTGCTTTCTCCGCCCGAACTGAACAGCACGATCCGGGCGCGCTGGCACAGCGACGCCGGCAACGAGCGACTCCGGGCAAACGACTGCAACTGGGCAGCTTCCGCGTCGCTGAGTTCGAGAACAGGTTTGGGTCGGCCGCTTCGCATCGCTATCTCCGATTGAAGATAACGCAAGCACAAGCATTATTTATGCCATTTATTTACGGGACATGACACTAGGGCGGCTCTGAACAAGACGAACATGCTCGCGATTCGCATTCGCTGCCGCTCAGGGTTCGACAGTGACCACGAACGGAGCGGGGACGTTCAGAGGTTTCCTGGCACGGTGCGCCTTGCGGCGATGGCGGGGGTTCACTAGCCTGCGTCTTCGGTTCCGGCCCGGAGGCCGCGCTCGGCGCGGCGTGCGGATCGCGACGCGCAACCCGCATTCGGAGACACGATGAGCCCCTCGATCCTGTTGGTCCCGGCAGTGCTGGCCGGCATCGCGTTCGTGTCGTCGGTGCGCTGGCATCCCGGGCGCGCGCGATCCGGCGTCCAGCGCGTCTGGACCGCAACAAACCCCGGGCTGTCGCCATGAGCCTCAGGCTGCGACTCATCGTGATGATGTTCCTGCAGTTCTTCGTGTGGGGTTCCTGGCTCATCACCATCGGCGCGTACTGGTTCCAGACGAAGCAGTGGTCAGGCACCGAGTTCGGCGCGATCTTCTCGACCATGGGCATCGCATCGCTGTTCATGCCCTCCATCGCCGGCGTCATCGCAGACAAATGGATCAACGCCGAGAAGCTGTACGGCGTCTTCCATCTCGCCGGCGCGGCGGTGCTGTTCACCGTGCCGATGGTCGGCGATCCCACGACGATGTTCTGGGTCATGCTGCTCAACATGTGCTTCTACATGCCCACGATCTCGCTCTCGATCGCGGTCGCCTATTCGGCGCTCAAGAACGACGGCAAGGACGTGGTGCGCGACTATCCGCC
Organism: Lysobacterales bacterium; assembly: GCA_038221545.1. Classification (GTDB taxonomy): domain Bacteria; phylum Pseudomonadota; class Gammaproteobacteria; order Xanthomonadales; family Ahniellaceae; genus JBBQNY01. The sequence goes on along the minus strand of JBBRIE010000047.1, from coordinate 15,660 downwards.
GATCCGTGTCTGGGGAACCATCGGGTTCATCGTCGCGCTGTGGACGATCAGCCTGCTGCGCCTCGAGACTTCGGCCGCCCAGTTCTACGTCGCATCGGGCGCGTCCCTGGTGCTGGGCCTGTATGCCTTCACGCTGCCAAAGTGCGCACCGCAGCCCAAGGGCGGGCCGAAGCGGTCGCTGGCCGACACGCTCGGACTGACCGCGTTTTCGCTGTTCAGGGACCGCAACATGGCGGTCTTCTTTCTGTTCGCGATGCTGCTCGGCGCGGCTTTGCAGTTGACCAACGCCTACGGCGACACGTTCCTGCACGACTTCGCGAACATCGAGCAGTTCAAGGATCTGCTGGCGGTGCGCTACCCCGCCATCATCATGTCGATCTCGCAGATTTCGGAAACGCTGTTCATCCTCACCATCCCGTTTTTCCTGCGCCGGTACGGCATCAAGCGCGTGATGTTCATCAGCATGCTGGCGTGGGCGCTCCGCTTCGGCCTGTTCGCGTACGGCGATCCGGGCCCGGGACTCTGGATGATCGTGCTGTCATGCATCGTTTACGGCATGGCGTTCGACTTCTTCAACATCTCGGGATCGCTGTTCGTCGAGACGCAGAGCGATCCCTCGATCCGCGCAAGTTCGCAGGGTCTCTTCATGATGATGACCAACGGCGTAGGCGCGGTACTGGGCAGCGTGCTCAGCGGCATCATCATCGACCAGTACTTCACCAACCCCGACCAGTCGAAGGACTGGTTCGGGATCTGGATCACGTTCGCCCTGTATTCGCTGGCGGTCGCGATCCTGTTCCTCTTCATGTTCAAGTACCGGCACGATCCGGAAGCGATTCGTGCGCGGGACACGAACCACGCGATCGAAGGGCAGACGCGCGTGTGAACAAGCGACGGCCAGGAGTGCTGACCCGATGGGCGTGATCGTGGTGGGCAGCTACGTGCAGGACCACGCGTGGCTCTGCGAACGGTTCCCGGACACCGGCGAGACGGTGCGCGCCACGGGCTTCAACACCGGCCCGGGCGGCAAGGGTTTCAACCAGGCGATCGCGTCGCACCGGCTCGGCGCCCCGACCGTATTCGTCGGCGCGCTGGGCGACGACGGCCTGGGCGCGGGCGCTCGCCAGTTCGCCGCGGCCGAGGGCATTGCCTGTCGCTGGCAGACCTGCGCCGGGGCGCCGACCGCCTCGTCCAGCATCCTCGTCGACGCGCGCGGCGACAACCGCATCGTGGTGAACCTCGCCGCGAACGATTCGCTGAGCCCGGAGTTCGTGCGGGAGAACGCCGACGCATTCGCCGGCCGGCGCGTCATGCTGACGCAACTCGAAACGGGGATGGACGCGGTGCGCGCCGCCCTGTCGATCGCGCACGAACACGGCCTGCGGCGGGTGCTGAATCCGGCACCGGTGCCGAACGCGTTCGACCCGCGGATCCTGCACGACTGCGACCTCGTCACGCCCAACGAAACCGAGTTCTCGCTGCTGCTCCGGCAGTTCGGGTCGATGATCGATGCCGATGCGGTCGCAGCCCTCGATGATGGAACACTGGACAGCCAGTGCCGGGTGCTGGGCGTACCCACGGTGGTGGTGACGCTTGGTTCGCGCGGATGCTTCGTATCGCACGCGGCCGATGCCGCGCTCATGCAGGGCGACATCCGCCGCTTCTACCGCATCGCGCCCGAGCAGGTCGACGCCATTGACACGACCGGCGCCGGGGACGCTTTCAGCGGCGCCCTCGCCGCCGCACTCGCGACGGCGCCCCAGGCGCCCCTGCATGCGCTGGTGACGCTGGCGAGCCGTGCGGCTGCGCTGTCGACCGAAACCGTCGGCACCGCACCGGCAATGCCGACCCCTGCCGCGATCGCCCGCCGCTTCCGCTGACAACGCGCTTCTGCAACACCCTCTCGTATCCTGCCGCAACCGCGCGCATTGCCGGCAACCCAACGTTTAGTATTGGCTGGGCCCCGCCGGCCGATGGGCCGACCGATCGACGCAAGCGTCCTCCGGCGCGGGACAATGCGACGGCGACCTCACACCCACACGAGCAAGGAACGATCCGATGACCACCCAAGCCTACGGCGCCCACGCAGCCGACAAGCCGCTGGAGCCGATTGCGATCGAACGGCGAGCGCCGGGCCCGCGCGACGTCGCGATCGACATCGCGTTTTGCGGCGTCTGCCATTCCGACCTGCACACGGTGCGATCCGAATGGCCCGGCACCGTGTACCCCTGCGTCCCTGGCCACGAGATCGTCGGCCATGTCACCGCCGTGGGCAGCGATATCAAGCGGTTCAAGGTCGGCGATACCGTTGGCGTGGGCTGCCTTGTGGGCAGCTGCCAGCGTTGTGCATCCTGCGACGAAGGCCTGGAGCAGTACTGCCAGAACGGTTTCGTCGCGACCTACAACAGCCCGACCCCTGACGCGCCCGGACACACCCTCGGCGGCTATTCGCAGCACATCGTCGTCGACGACCGGTTCGTCCTCCGCATCACCCATCCCGAGGCGCAGCTCGCCGCCGTCGCGCCGCTGCTGTGCGCGGGCATCACGACCTATTCGCCGCTGCGGCACTGGAAGGTCGGACCGGGCCAGAAAGTCGGCATCGTCGGCATTGGCGGCCTCGGGCACATGGGCATCAAGATCGCCCACGCGATGGGAGCGCACGTGGTCGCGTTCACGACGTCGGAAGGCAAGCGCCAGGATGCGCTGGACCTCGGTGCGAGCGAGGTCGTCATCTCGAAGGACAAGACGCAGATGGGCGCGCACACCGGCAGTTTCGACTTCATTCTCGACACCGTTGCAGCCAGCCATTCGCTGGATGCGTTCACCGGCCTGCTGAAGCGGGATGGCGCGCTGGTGCTCGTCGGCGTGCCCGAGCACGCGCACCCGTCTCCCAACGTCGCCAACCTCATCTTCGGGCGTCGCAGCATCGCCGGTTCGCTGATCGGCGGCCTGCCGGAAACGCAGGAGATGCTCGATTTCTGCGCGGAGAAAGGCATCGTCGCCGAGATCGAGATGATCACCCCGCAGCAGATCGACGCGGCCTACGAGCGCATGCTGAAGAGCGACGTGAAGTATCGCTTCGTCATGGACAACGCCTCGCTGGCCCGTTGAAACACCCGGTGGCCCGCCCCACGGTGGGCCGCCGGTAGAATCCCCGGATGCAGATCGGTCCCTACACCATCTCGCCGGCACTGGTCCTCGCGCCCATGGCCGGCGTCACCGACAAACCCTTCCGCATGCTGTGCAAGCAGCATGGCGCGGGGCTGTGCGTCTCCGAGATGACGCACGCCGACCTGTCGTTGCGCGATACGCGCAAGTCGCGCCTGCGCCGAGACCACGAAGGCGAGCCTGCGCCGATCAGCGTGCAGATCGCGGGTTACGACCCGTCGATGCTGGCCGACGCCGCGCGATTCAATGTCGACGAGGGCGCGCAGATCATCGACATCAACATGGGTTGCCCGGCCAAAAAGGTGTGCCGCATCGACGCGGGATCCGCGCTGCTGCGCGACGAGCCGCTGGTCGCCCGCATCCTCCGCGCGGTGGTGCGCGCGGTGGACGTCCCGGTCACGCTCAAGATCCGCACGGGCTGGGATGCGAACAGTCGCAACGGCCTCGAGGTGGCGCGCATTGCCGAGGACTGCGGCGTCGCGGCGCTCGCGGTGCATGGGCGGACGCGCGCGGACCGCTTCGAGGGCAGCGCGGAATACGAGACCATCGCAGCCATCAAGCGGGCGCTGCGCATCCCGGTCATCGCGAATGGCGACGTGGCGACGCCGGCCCAGGCGCGGGACGTGTTGCGCGCCACCGGGGCCGATGCGCTGATGCTCGGGCGCGCGGCCCAGGGTCGGCCGTGGATCTTCCGCGAGATCGCGCAATTCCTTGCCGACGGGACGCTGGCCAAGGAGCCGGCCGCCGAATCGGTACGGTCGGTGCTGCTGCAACACGTCGACGCGCTGTACGCGTTCTATGGTCCCGACGCGGGCGTGCGCATCGCGCGCAAGCACATCGGCTGGTATTGCGCGGACCGTCCGGAGCTGCGCGAGTTGCGGGTGGCGATGCAGACCACCACGTGCGCAGCGACGCAGCGTGCGCTGGTCGGAGAGTGGTTCGAAGCGTCCGCAGGCGTGGCGGCGCGAATGGCGGCGTAGCGGTCCGCGCCCGTACGCCGCACGCGCGGCACCTCTTTCCCGGATCGACCCTTACTGGAAAATGGCCGCTTCGTCGGCCGCGTCCTGCGCGGCCTTTTCCTGATCGAGCGCGTCTGCCTGCGTTTCGACCGCATCCGCGGCTTCCGGATCGCCGCTCTGCTCCGCCGACTGCGCGTCTTCCGCCTTGTCGTCGCCGGCCGCTGCGGCGGCAGCCGGCGGCGCCAGGTCCTCGCCCGCCGCGTCCTCGCTGCTCGGCAAGGCGCTGTCGACAGCCACCGCGGCAGTGTCTCCCGTCGGTGCCGCCACGCCTTCGCCGACGCCCGCCAGGGCCACCGGATCGCCGAGCAGCGCGCCCACGTCGATCCGCTGGTTCTGGTACCGGGCGCCGTAGTGCAGATGCGCACCGGTCGACCGGCCGGTGCTGCCGACGGTCGCGAGCCTCTCGCCGCGCCTGACGGCGGCGCCCTGCTCGACCGCGATGTGCTTGAGATGGAAGACCATGGTGACAAGCCCGCCGCCGTGATCCACGACGACGGTGTTGCCGGTGTAGAACTGGTCTTCGGCGAGTGTGACGATTCCGTCGGCACCGGCGATGACGGGCGTGCCTTCCGGCAGCGCATAGTCAAGCCCGGTGTGGCGGCTTTTCACCAGGCCATCGTTGTAGATGCGCAGCTCGCAGAAATCGCTGCGGTCCCTGGTCACGACGCCTTCCGCCGGCGCGCCGAGCGGCAGGACGAAACCCGGATCACCCGCTCCGCCCGCGACCGCCGCAACGATGCGGGCGCGTTCCCCGATGCTGCGCACCTTGTTCGCGTCGCTCACCGTCACGTAGTTATCGTCGTCGAGCGTGATCTGCGTGTCGGTGCACTCCCGCTTGGTGACGGTCAGCGTGCCAAGCGTACGCGCGCCCTTCTTGTCCCAGAGCGCTATTTCGGTAACGCCGGGCTTCGCCTTCATGTCGACCGGGAAGTAACAGACGCCGTCGATCGCCGCATAGCGCCGCCCGAAGATGCCGCATTCGGTGGCATCGCCTCCGGACCAGCGCGCAACCCCGCCCTGCAGCACGGTCGCCGTGCCGGCCGCAGCGAATCCGGTGCCGGACGCCCACGCCATGATGGCGGCGACCGCAAACGCCAGCTTCGTCGTGTGATTCATGTGAGTCCCCGATATAAGGTCGCCGGATACAATGGTACGTTCGCATCGGTGCGCGGGCCCATATTCTGAACACGCCGCCTGAACCGGACGCACATGGGGTCCTGGCCAGGCCGCGCGATCAACCACTCCTCGGGCCGGCAACCCGGCTGGTTGTGGCGTCCCTACGCCGCGATCGGCAGTACGCGCGGAACCGGCAGCACGGGTTCGAACAGCGGCGATTCCTGCGCGCTGCGCCAGCGCAACAGCATCAGACTCCCGTCGCGCATCTCGCCCAGCGCACTCAGACTCTCGACCCAGTCGCCGTCGTTGGCGTAGACGATTCCATCGCGCTCGATCAGGTCCGGCCGATGGATGTGACCGCAGACGATGCCGTCCAGGCCACGACGCCTGGCGTCCGCGATGCAGGCATCGACAAAGCGCGCGATGTAACGCTCGGCAGCTGCGCTGCGGCGCTTGAGCAGATCGGCGAGCGAAAAATAGCGCAGGCCGAACGCCTGGCGCATGCGGTTGAGCACGCGATTGCCGGCGAGAATCACGGTGTAGAGGTGATCGCCCAGCCAGCGTGCGACCCGGCCGATGCGAACCTCGACGTCGAACTCGTCGCCGTGCGTGACCAGCAGGCGCCGCCCATCCAGCATCCGGTGAATCGCGCGCCGGCGTATGCGTAGCCGCGGCAGCGCCAACCCGCACAATTCGCGCAGGGGCCGGTCGTGGTTGCCGGGAACGTACACGACCGATGTGCCCTCACGCGCCTTGCGCCGGATGATCTCGAACACCCGCGACTGCTGCGCGCAAAAGGCCGCGCGGCGCTTCGACATCCACCACAGGTCGATGATGTCGCCGACGAGGTACAGGCGATCGCACTGCACGCGCTCAAGAAAGTTCACCAGTGCCGCCGCCTGACAATGCCGCGACCCCAGATGCAGGTCGGAAATAAACAGTGCGCGCACGCGCAGGTCGGTGGGCAGCGTCGACGGTTCGGAACCGGGCATCATCCGATCGCCTGTTCAGGAGCGGAACGAAGCGCGGCGCGCCGTGGTGGTCGCGGTTCCAGATATCTTCGCCGCTTGTGCGGCAGCATGCGCGCGAGGTCGACCAGCACCAGCCCGTCGACCGCATCCGCGAACTCCCGATCGACGTTGAACCCGAGGAAACGCACGCCGCCCGGCTCGCACAGTTCCGTGTACTGCTTGTAGAGCATGGGCGGGCGCGCGCCGAGCGCGGCCAGGTTGTCGCGCAGCACGGCAAATGCGGCAGCCGCGTCGAGATCGGTGAACGCGCGTTCCGTGGCGCCCTGGAATGGCAGGCGCGCGCGCACCCAACCGGAGCTACGTGGGTCGCCATGGAAATGTTCGTAATATCCCACCAACTGCGCCCGGGCAGCCAGCGGCAGCGCCGCGCTCATCGATACGGGTCCGAACAGATAGCGCACCTGCGGTTGCTGGCGAAGATACGCGCCGATGCCGCACCAGAGTTCGTCCAGACTGCGCGAGCCCCAATAACGCGGCTGCACGAAACTGCGGCCGAGCTCAAGGCTGCGTTCCAGCAGCGGCAGCATGCACGCATCGAACTCGAACAGGGTGTGCGTGTAGAAGCCGCTGATGCCCTGCCGGTCGAGCGCGCGCGCCCCCGTCACCACGCGATAGGCGCCGACGATCTCGAGGTCGCGCGGATCCCAGAGCAGGATGTGGTCGTACCAGGTGTCGAACGCGTCGCGGTCGACGGCGCGGCCGCTGCCCTCGCCGACCATTCTGAAAGTCAGCTCGCGCAGCCGCGCGACTTCATCCAGCACGGCGGAATCGGCGTCGAGGCGGCCGACCAGAACCTGTCTTCCATCCGGCGTTTCGCCGATGCGCTCGAGCGCGCCGATCCCGTCCAGCAAGCGTCGCAACGAACCCCGGGCCGCGACCGGAACAAAGGCCCCCGGAGCGCGCTTGCCACGCCGGGTTGACTCCACCAACGCGCGCATTCGTGCCAGCAGCTCACGTCGAGGCGGCGCGCCCGCCAGCAGGGCATCGGCCACGACCGGCAGGCCAATGCGCAACTCGACACGCTGCAAGCGCTTGCCCGCCAGCATCTCGCGCGGCAGCAAGGCCGTGCCGAGCGCGGGGTGCGCCGCTGCGGCGCCGTAGAACAACGCCGAGTTGCGTGCCTTGATGTGCACGGGCAACAACGGTGCATGGCTCTGTTCGAGCATGCGCGCGACGCCGGGCTGCCAGCGGCGATCGCGCACGCCGCGCCAACCCAGCCGCGACACTTCGCCTGCGGGGAACACGATCACGGCCCGGCCCTGCGCAAGCGCGGATTCGATCGCGCGCAGCGGCCGCGCGCCGTTGCCGCCGCCAAATACGCGCAGCGGCAGCAACAACTCGCGCAGCCCTTCGACCGACATCAGCAGATCATTGGCCACCACCCGCACGTCGCGTCGCACGCGGCCAATGCAGTGCAGCAGCGACAGTGCGTCGAGCGCCCCGAGCGGGTGATTCGCGACGATCAGGAGCGCGCCCGACTCCGGCACCCGCGCGAGCTCGACCTGATCGATCAGGTATCGGCAATCGAGCCATTCAAGCGTGGCCTCGACCAGCGCGAAGCCCTTGAGGTGCCGGCGCGCCGCGACGAACGCCTCGATCTCCTCGACGCGGGTGGCACGGACCAGCGTGCGCAGCACGCTGCGAGTGATACGCGCACGTCGCCCCCGGAGCCACTGCGGGTGGCGCGACGCCAGTGCGGTTTCGAGGTCGAGCATGCGCGCGTTCCGGCGGTGGCCGGAACAACAAGCTATGGCGCCGCCGCTGCATCCTCATGACGGATACGCGACCGGCTGGTGACAACGTGCCTGGGTGCCTGCGTTTGACCGCCTCCGCCAAAACGCGAGGCCCCAGCGGAATGGATCGCGCTACGCTATTATGCGCGGTCTTTCCATCCTTTCATCCGCATTGAAGGATATACGTTCGATGTCCAGCACGCTCTTCACCTCCGAATCGGTCTCCGAAGGCCATCCCGACAAGGTCGCCGACCAGATTTCCGACGCGGTCCTTGATGCGATCCTGCGGCAGGACAAGCGCGCGCGCGTGGCCTGCGAAACCATGGTGAAGACCGGGGTCGCGATCGTCGCCGGCGAGATCACCACCGAGGCGTGGATCGATCTTGAGGCGCTCACGCGCAAGGTCATCCTCGACATCGGCTACAACTCTTCCGAGGTCGGTTTCGACGGCGCCACCTGCGGCGTCATCAACCTGATCGGCAAGCAGAGCCCCGAGATCAGCCAAGGCGTCGATCGCAAGAAGCCCGAGGAACAGGGCGCGGGCGACCAGGGCCTCATGTTCGGCTACGCCACCAGCGAGACCGACAGCTTCATGCCGGCCGCGATCCATCTCGCGCATCGCCTCTGCGAGCAGCAGGCAAAGGTCCGCAAGAAGGGCAAGATCAAGTGGCTGCGTCCCGACGCCAAGAGCCAGGTGACGCTGCGCTACGAGAACGGCAAGGCGGTCGCCATCGACGCCGTGGTGCTGTCGACCCAGCACGCGCCCGACGTCAAGCAGAAGGAACTGCACGAGGCCGTGATGGAGACCATCATCAAGCCCGTGCTGCCGACCAAGTGGCTGCACAAGGGCACGCGCTACCACATCAATCCGACCGGCAAGTTCGTGATCGGCGGACCGGTCGGCGACTGCGGTCTGACCGGCCGCAAGATCATCGTCGACACGTACGGCGGCTGGGCGCGTCACGGCGGCGGCGCGTTCTCGGGCAAGGATCCGTCCAAGGTCGACCGGTCCGCCGCCTACGCGGCACGTTACGTCGCCAAGAACGTCGTCGCCGCGGGCCTCGCCGGACGCTGCGAAGTGCAGGTGAGCTACGCAATCGGCGTGGCCGAGCCGACATCGATTTCGGTGACGACTTTCGGCACCGGCAAGATCGCCGACGACCAGATCGAGAAGCTCATCCGCGCGCATTTCGACCTGCGCCCGTACGGCATCATCAAGATGCTCGACCTGATCCATCCGATCTACCAGCCGACCGCCGCCTACGGGCATTTCGGCCGAACGCCTGCAAAGGTCACCTACAAGGACAGCGCCGGCAAGGATCACACCGCGACGTCGTTCTCGTGGGAACTTACGGACCGCGCCGACGACCTCCGGCGCGCCGCGAAGCTCAAGTAACGCGGAGCCTGCTTCGCTGCCTTGGCGGGACCGGGCCCTCCAACGCCGTGACGTCCGACCAGGCTCTGCGCATCCTGCGCTCGCCAGGTCGAATCCTGCCCGAAACATCCTGTTTCGGGCGTTCGGCGGGTCGCGCCAGTGGCGCGACAAGTTCCGACTCACCCGACCTGCGAGGTTGCGAGGGGCAGTTCATGCCGCGAGCGGGCCGTGCTTACGGGGCGCCTTCGAAGCTGTCCTCGAACAGGGTGCCGGCCGCGCGGACGCGAAGATCAAAGGTGGCGAAGCGGGTGGCGCCGCAGCTGTCGATGGCGGAAATCCGGAAAGACTGGATGCCCAGCGTGGTGGCAGCGGTCGCGCCGACGCTGACCACGCCGTTCGGCGCGACGCTGATCGTGCCGCCGCCGGCAAGCGTGTTCGGCGAGATGGCCGCCGAGGCCAGGTTGCCGTTCGGGTCGCTCGGCCCGGTCGCCGGCGTGAACATGGCGCTGGCGCCCGCATTGACCACTGCACCTGCGTACACGCCAGGCACGGGATTCTGGTTGGCGCCCACGTTGACATTGACTGTCGTAGACGTGCTGTCCGCATCCGGATCCGTCACGGTGAGCACGACGGGATAGACGCGGTTGCCTCCGGTCGGCGTGACGAGCGAGCACTGCGCCGTGGCCGACAGCCGGACCGTGCCCGCGTTGTTCACGACGGCCACGCCGAGTTCGTCGGGTGCGCCCGATACCGCGACCGTGAGCGAAGCTGCCGGATCATCGGCATCACTGATCGTCGCCACGTCGCCCGAGGCGGTGGGGCTCCCCTGCCGCGTCGTGACCGGATCCGTCGCGGTGATCGCAGGTGGCGTGCCGCCGCTCGACGTCACCGTCACGGGGTTGTCCGACATGTCGAAGTAGTAGTTGCCCAGCGCCTCCACGCGTACGCGAGCCTGCGCGCTCGACAGGTTCGCGGGAACGGCGACGTCCTCGGTGCCGTCGTTCGGCGTCGAGGGGAGCAGCACGATCGGGAAGGTGCGTCCGTCGTCGATCGACAGCGCGATGCGCACATTTGCGGTACTGATGGGCAGGGCGTCGGTACCGGCCACATTCCACGTCACCGCCTGTGTCGAACCCGCACTCCATGTGATGCCGGTGGCGCTGGGCGCAGTCACGGCGAAGGGACCGGCCACGGCATCGACGAGGAGCAAAAGGTTCGCTTCGTTGGTGCCGCCGCCACCCGCCCGGTTGTCGCGCGCAGTTACCCGGAAGTTGAGCGGGCGCGTGGTGGTCGGAAGCGTCTCGCCCGAGTACCGGTTGGGCGTGGTCGTTCCAGGCAGCGGCACCTGGCCCGGCGGAACATTCGCGTTCGCACGCTGGAAGCGAAGGTCGGGGAACTGGCGGGTGGGGCTGCCCGTCGGCACGTCCGGACGGAAGATGGGCCGCAAGCCGTCGTCGACGAGGGCTGCGCCGCCGCTGCTGGACGGCCCGAGGTCGAACTGCTCCCACACGTAGGTCAGCGCATCGCCATCGGCGTCCGCGCCGGCCGCAGTCAGCGCGAACGGCGTGCGCGCAGGGATGGTCGCGGTCGCAGGCGCGGCCACCGTCGGCGCCGCATTGCCGGTCGCCGTCTCGACGTCGCAGCTCAGGCCTCCGACGAAGCCCAGGATGCGGTTGAGACTGTCGCGGTGGAAATAGTCGTCGGAGTTGGGCTGCAGGTTCTCGATACCGCAGATCCCGGCGTAAGCCATGATCGTCGCGCCGCTCCCGGTCTCGTAGGCCGAGTTCGCGATGCGTTGGCTGGCGCTGCAGTTGACGCTGTTGTACGTGTGCGGTCCGGCGAACTGGTGGCCGATCTCGTGCGCGACGTAATCGATGTCGAAGGCGTCCGCTATCGGCGATGACGATCCGGTCACGCCGCGCGCCTTGGTCGAGCTGGTGCATACGCGCCCCGAGACGACGCCGCCACCGCCGGTGCTGAACACGTGTCCGATGTCGTAGTTCGCATTGCCGATGAGGGCATCGATCGTGCTCTGGTTTTCGCTCAGCATCGCCGAACCGCTGCTGTTGGTGTACGGATCCGAGGTGCCGTCCGTATAGATGATGAGCTCGTTGTTCGCCACGAGCACCATGCGCACGGCCAGGTCGCGCTCGAAGATGCCGTTGATGCGATTCATCGAAGTGACGATGCCGGCGAGCGCTCCAGGCACGGTTCCGCCATGGAACGCGGTGTACTCGCCCGTCGCAGCCATCGCAAGGCGGAAAGTGCGCAGCGTTTCGCCCGCGGACACGAAGGGCCGGGGCGTGCTGGCCGACTGCAATCCATGCAGGGCGTCGCTATGCGGTTCGTCGACCGTGGAACAGATGAATTCGCGCGGACGCGCGCCGAGGTCGCGACGCGCATATGCCACGTGGTGCGCGGCGTTCCCCGCGAAGGCCGGATCGACGTAGGACGTGCCCGATCCTGAAAGGATCTGCGCGTGCAGGCCCCGAGGCGACAGATCGAAGCGGACGGTGGCGGTCGGGTCGTCGATGCCCTGGCCGAGCCAGGTGGTGATCTCCGGAAACCTGGCCGCAAGTTCCGGGGCCATGATCGGCGACTCGACGATCGCAAATCTCGCGAGCGAGCCGTCGCCGAGCGGCAGCGAGATCACGGCGGAGCTGTTGCGGACCGGCTGGGCACCCTCGCGCGGCGTGCGCGCGAGGATCGAGTCGAGCGCACTGCGATCGAGCGCGAAGAGCGGTGCCTGCGCGGGAATGCTGTCGTTGGACAGGCGCGACTGCGACGACGCAACCGGCTGCCAGATTCCAATTGGCGCCGCGGCGGAGTCCTGTGCGACCGAAGGGGCAAACGGCGCGAGCAACGCACCAACAAGCAGGACGACACGCATGGACAAGATCATGGGGACACTCCGGCAGTACCACTGCCGAAGGGACGGCAAAGTGGATCGGGAAGACGACCGAGTGTATTGCGTCAGGCGCCGGCCGGCATGCGCCTCTTGTCGATGGACCTCGGCGAGGTGACCCGACGACCCACACAGGAACGTTTCCGGTCATCGCACGATGTGACTTCTGGCCCACGTTATGCGCGTCGCGCGGGCCTAGATTGCGTCGATGCCCTCCGGAGCTCCGGTCATCTCGAGCACGCGTCGTCAACCCCTCGCCGGCGCGCTAGCGACCGGCGCACGAGCGGCCGTTTCCACCGGGGCGGGCGCGGCGTCGAGCGCGACTCCCCGAACGCGCCCAGGCGCGGGCCCACCATCGAAGAAGCTCCGCATCCTGATCCTCGGTGGAACCGGCTTCACCGGACCGCACCAGGTGCGTTACGCACTCGCGCGCGGCCACGAGATCACCCTGTTCAATCGCGGCAAGCGCCCCTCGCCGGAATGGCCCGGCAAAGTCGAACAGCTGCACGGCGACCGTGAAACCGGCGACCTCAAGTCGCTTGCGGGCCGCGAGTGGGACGTTTGCATCGACAATCCCACGGCGGTGCCGTCCTGGGTCCGCGATGCCGGCAAGGTGCTCAAGGACAACGTAGGCCAGTACGTCTTCATTTCCACCATTTCGGTGTTCGCCGACACGAGCAGGACCGGCATCGACGAGGCCGCGGCGCTGGCGGAATACACAGGCGAGGACGCGATGGCGGAAACGCGCGCGACCATGCTCGCCAACATGGAGTTGTACGGTCCCCTCAAGGCGCTGAGTGAACAGGAAGCGACCAGGCGGTTCGGCGCGCGCGCCACGATCATCCGTCCGGGACTCATCGTCGGCCCCGGCGACGAGACCGACCGCTTCACGTATTGGCTGGTCCGGCTCGAGCGCGGCGGCGACGTGCTCGCGCCAGGCGACGGCAGCGATCCGGTGCAGTTCATCGATGCACGTGATCTCGCCGAGTGGACCATCCGCATGGTCGAGGCGCGCAACTTCGGTACCTACAACGCGACCGGCCCCGACTATGAAATGTCGATGGCGGCGATGCTGCATGGGATCCGCGCCGTGACGACCAGCGGTGCGCGCCTGCATTGGGCGCCGACCGGATTCCTCGAGGCGCAGAAAGTCCAGGCATGGTCCGACATGCCGGTGTGGGTGCCGGGTACCGGCGAGAGCGCGGGCTTCGGGCGCATCAGCGTCGCCAGGGCCGTCGCGGCCGGGTTGACGTTCCGTCCGCTCGCGACGACCGCGACCGACACGCTGGCGTGGTTCAACGCGCAGCCCGCGGAGCGCAGGGCGAAGCTGCGCACGGGCATCGACGCCGAACGCGAGAGGCAGGTCATCACGGCGCTGTCGAGCGCCTGACCGCCGAGAGACATCACAACTTCCGCGCCGGTTCGCTTCCACCGTGGCGGCGAAGCCGGGAAATCGCACGGTGGTCGCTTACGCCGCGACGAGCCCGCCGGTCGCCGCTTCGCGCGGCGACACCGTGGTGGCAAGATCAAGTCTCCACCGGAAGACCCGGGCCGCAGGGAGCAGGCGATGTGCGATCTGCGGGTTGCGCCAACGTCGCGCACCGGAACGTTCGCACCGGGGCCAGTGGCGTGAGCGGCTCAACTCCGCGATTCACGGCCGCCCTGCAGCGCGAGTACGAAGCGCTGTTCCAGACCTGCGTCATCGCCAGCGCCCGGCATGCAGAAGTCGACCGCACGGTCGGTTACATGGTGCGCGGGCAGGTGCGCTACGCCTCCGCATGTGTCGGCACCGCCATTCCCTGGCAGTTCGCGGCGATTGTGCATCAGCTCGAAAGCAGTGGTGACTTCACGCGACACCTGCACAACGGCGATCCGCTGCGCGCCCGTACCGTCCGCGTTCCCAGGGGACGCCCCGCGAAAGGCACACCGCCATTTGCGTGGGAAGAGAGCGCGGCGGACGCGCTGCGGCTGCAGGCATTGCAACGCGTCGAACATTGGTCGCTCGGCCAGGCGCTGTATCGCCTCGAGCGGTACAACGGGTTCGGCTATCGGTTGCACCATCCCTCGGTGCTGTCCCCGTACCTGTGGGCCGGCAGCAACCACTACACGCGCGGCAAGTACGTGCGCGACGGGCGGTGGAGCGCGACCTCGGTGTCGACGCAGCTCGGCGGCGCCGTGCTGCTGCGGCGCATGGCCGAACTGGGGATTGCGGACTTTGCGGTGGCCGCTGTTCCCCTTGTCGTCGAATTTCACGCGCGTCGACCCGCCCGGCTTTCGGTGCGGGCGGCGGCGCTCGCGTTGCAACGCTGGCTCAACACGCATCCGGGCGTTTTCGTCCGCGAAGACGGCTGGCCCGGACCGCTCACGGCGGAGGCCTATCGGCGGGTGACCGGCACGTTCCTGCCAGGGGATCCGAGCGCGACGCCAGTGCGCGGCTGACGCGGAACGGGCAGCCGCCTGCGCGGCAAACCCGGCGCGCCGTGCGGCGCGCTTTCTGAGTGTTGCTGCAGATGGTCCAGAGAAGGCCATTCCGGCCAGGCCTTTGCAGGAGCGCTTGTCTCGCGTTGCGGCGCCCACCCGCGTCTATATCCTTTCATCGCGACGAAGCGATATACTGCCGGCCTCCTCGCCGTCGAGGGGCGCTGCATGCGCTGAGCGGGGTCAGAGTCATTTTTCCACCCACGGCCTGTTGGCGCTGCCAACTCGGCGGGAAAAATGACTCTGACCCCATTCTCAGGCACAGGCTCGACGGACTTCGGGTTCGGATTCGTCCGAGCCGGAACGAACGGCGCCCACTCAACCTGGAGTCAAGCCATGAATGCCATTCGCAAGGAAGGCGCGCCCGCGCCGCACGATTACAAGGTCGCCGATCTCTCGCTCGCCGACTGGGGCCGCAAGGAAATCGACATCGCCGAGCACGAGATGCCGGGCCTCATGTCCATACGCCGCAAGCACGCGGCCGACTTGCCGCTGAAGGGCGTTCGCATCACCGGTTCGCTGCACATGACCATCCAGACCGCGGTGCTGATCGAGACCCTCAAGGACATCGGCGCTGACGTGCGCTGGGCGTCGTGCAACATCTTCTCGACCCAGGACCATGCGGCCGCCGCAATCGCCGTGACCGGCACGCCGGTGTTCGCCTGGAGGGCGAGACGCTCGAGGAATACTGGGACGCGACGCTCGACGCCGTGACCTTCCCGGGTGGCAAGGGCCCGGAGCTCGTCGTCGACGACGGCGGCGACGTGACCATGTTGATTCACAAGGGCTACGAGCTCGAAAAGGGCTCGAAGTGGGTCGACGAGCCGGCTTCCTC
>JBBRIE010000046.1:0-17067 GCA_038221545.1 Lysobacterales bacterium | reverse complement strand
CGACCGACGCGGACGACTCGACCGTCTCCGCGATCGTCTTGAATCCAACCCAGCGGCCGGTGAAGCGCGACATGGCCCAGCCGAGGAGGCCCATGTCGAGAATGTCCTGCACGCCTGCGGGGTTGAGGATCGGCATCAGCGCAGACACGAACTCGCCCTCGGAGCCATGCGGCAGCGTCGAGGAACGGCACGCGTGGTCATCCGCCGCGAGCGCGAGCACGCCACCGTGCTTCGAGGTACCCGCCGCATTGCCGTGCTTGAACACGTCGCCGCAACGGTCGACGCCGGGACCCTTGCCGTACCAGATCGAATACACGCCCTGGACTTTCGCGCCGGGAAAGAGGTTGGTCTGCTGCGTGCCCCACACCATGGTGGCGCCGAGGTCCTCGTTGATGCCGGGCGTGAATTTCACGCCGGCTGCTTCAAGGTGTTTGCGCGCGCGCCACAGCTCCATGTCGAAGCCGCCGAGCGGCGAGCCGCGATAGCCGGAAATGAAGCCGCCGGTCTTGAGGCCCGCACGGTCGTCGCGCAGGCGCTGCATCAGCGGCAGCCGCACCAGTGCCTGCACGCCGGAGAGATAGATGCGTCCCTGCGCGCGTCCGTACTTGTCGTCGAGCGTGTAGTCCGGATCGACCACGCTGCCCGTCAAAGCCGTGTTGGCCGACGCGGGAGAGGACAGTTCGGCGGTGCTGGTCATCACGGTGCCCGGTGGCGCTGCTGGACCAAAAATTCTAGCAGCCAGCTCCTCCACGGCTCCGATCAGCACGTTGCGAACCGGGTTGCGCGATCCGCGAGCGACCATCCCGGCCGATGACGGCGATGCAGCCGCATCGACGGACCAGGCACGGCGCACTTGGCGCGGGTCGCGCTTCGCGCGAAACTGGAGCCTCGAGTGGCGGGACGGGCGACGATGCGCAAGCGAATCCTCGGCGGCAAGCTGGTGTTGACGCTGGTGCTGCTCACCGGCTGCGCGGCGCCGAATCCGCGCGTCGACCGCGCCGACGTGCTTGGCGCAAGCGCGACCGCGCTGCCGCCCGCGCCGCCGCCCGGTGAGCTCGCGGAGCTGCTCGGGCCGCCGCGTGCTCGCTATGCCGACGCCGATCCCGCGGCGCGCGCCCCTCGCGGCCTCGACATCGCCGATCCGGCCGCGCTCGCCGCACTGGAAGCCGCCATCGCGCTCGATCCCAACAACGTGCAGGCGCGTATCGATCGCGCCTACGTGTGGACGCTCACGGGCAATCGCATCAAGGGTCTCGCGGAGTTCTCGCGCGCGCAGGCGATCGCGCCGACAGGGCGCGCACTGCAGCGCCGCGCGCACTGGAGCGAAGGCTGGGCCATGTATCAGCTCGCCGAGTACACGGCCGCGCTGCGCGCGTGGCGCCGTGCCGAACAGCTGCACGGCGGCGCGCCGTCATGGGTCGCACCGACCTACGCGGTGGCGCTCTGGTCCGCGGGTGATCGCGAGGCGGCGCTGCGCTGGTACGACGTGGCGGCGCGCTCGGCGCCGAGCGAATGGCTCACGCGCGAAGGCGTAGACAGTTCTATCCGTTTCTGGCGCGAGCCCGAAAGCGCCGCGATGCGCGAACTGTTCGCCGCGTTCGCGCAGCGCACGCGCGCGCGACAGGGTTGAGACGGGACAGCACTCAGGCAGCCCGGCCGCACTGCTTTGGCGCAGCACATGGCGCGGCGTGATTTGCACTTCGGACTCGTAGTTGTTGTTGTAGGAGCGCGCCATGCGCGCGACAGAGCCCGCCCGTGGGCGGTGGCGTCCGGACGCCTCGTGGGCAATCGGTCCCAGGCATGACCCGCTCTACAAGAGCGGGGCGCGATGGGTCGCGCTTGCCCGGCTCAATCGCACGGCAGCGGGGCAAGCCCGGCGCTGCAGAGGCACGGTGACCTGCCGCGTGCCGCTAGCGCGCAGGGTGGTTGAACCAGGCGTTGAACGCGACGGTGATGCGCTCGCCCTCGCCGTGGAACGGTTGCACGTAGTGCTGCAGCCACGAGGGAAACAGGATCAGCTGCCCCGGCAACAGCTTGAAGCTGCGGTTGGACGAGTTGTACGGCGAGCGCATCGCCGCGTTGGCCGGGTCGAGGAACATCGCCGCGAGGGAGAGCGGGTTCGCGAACGTGAGCGCGCCGCTGTCTGGATGCGTGCCGTCGTCGCGACCCGCGTCGACGCAATACACGCCGGACCACGAGGCCATCGCGTGGTTGTGCAGCCCGAAATAGCCCCCCCGGCGCGTGACGTGGAACCAGACATCAGCGGAAATCCCGAGGGCGGCCATCTGGTCCGCCGGCAGGGTGCCGAGCCCGGTCACGAACTGGCGCAGATGGCCCCAGCAGAATTCGCGCAGTTGCACGATCTCGGGTTCCGGCCACTTGAAAAGATCGAAGTGGCTCTCGAACAGCCCCGGATTGACGCGCATGGTCGAGTCGGGCTTCGCCCATTTCGCGCCTTCGGCTTCGCGCGAGAGGAACAGCGCGCGCAATGCGGCGTTGAGGGCAGGCGCCTGCGGATGCAGCACGTTGCCGAAGGGCACTGCGAACAGGGGGGAGGTCTGGATCATGGGATCGGCCGCGGCTGCACGCGGCAATTCTAGGGGCTGCACGCCGCCCGACGCCGGCGGGCACCCTGGGGCACCGTATCGTTTCCCACGCGGACCCGTCGCCCGGGGAATGAAGGATGCCGCTGCCGCGAGATCCGGTCGCCGGTCACCGGGCATGCTGCCACCGCGCGAGTTGGCTGCCAGAATGGTTCGGCCGGAGCGACACGCGTCGCGCCCCACTCCAACGAGGATCATCTTGATGAAATTGCTTCCCATCGCGCTCGCGATTGCATCCGCCGGATTGCTGCTGACCGCCTGCGCGCCGAGTGAAGTGCGCGAGGAAGCGATCGCGTCTTCCGCGATGCCCGGCGCAAAAGAGAACACCGCGCCGGCCGCGCCACCCAGGCTCATCTCGCGCAGCGAGCTGTTCGGGAATCCCGAGCGCGCGAACCTGCAGATCAGTCACGACGGCCGTTTCCTGTCATGGATCGCGCCGGTCGAGGGCGTGCTCAACGTGTTCGTGGCCCCGGCAGACGACGTCTCCCAGGCGAAGGCAGTCACCCAGGACCGCGCGCGCGGCATCCGCCAGTATTTCTGGAGCTACAAGCCCGGCGTGCTGCTGTACCTGCGCGACACCGGCGGCGACGAGGATTTCCATGCCTACTCGGTCGACGTCGCCACCGGCACGGCGCTCGACCTGACGCCATTTCCCAAGACCCGCGCCTTCATCGGCGGCGTGTCTCCCCTGCAGCCGAACTCCGTGCTGATCGGCATGAACGACCGTGCCGCCGAGTGGCACGACCTCTATCGCGTCGATCTCGCCAGCGGCAAGCGCACGCTGGTGCAGAAGAACGACCAGAAGTTCGCCAGCTTCATCGCCGACGCCAACTACCAGGTCCGCATGGCGACGCAGAGCCGCGCCGACGGTGGCAGCGACCTGCTGGCCCCGGACGGCCGCGGCGGCTGGAAGAAAGTCGACGACATCCCGTTCGAGGATTCGCTGACGACACAACCCGGCGGTTACACGACCGACGGCAAGACCCTCTATTTCGTCGACTCGCGCAAGCGCAACACGGCGGCGCTGTATGCGGTCGACGCGGCGAGCGGGGAGCGCAAGCTGGTGTTCGAGGATCCCCGCGTCGACATTGGCAGCACCCTGTCCGACCCCGTGACCGGCGTGGTGCAGGCGGTCGCGACCGACTACCTGACCGAGGAATGGCAGGTGCTGGATCCTGCGATCAGGGACGACCTCGCGCGCCTCGATGCGATCGGGCCGGGCGTCGTCGATGTGACCTCGCGCACGTACGATGACCGGACCTGGATCGTGCTGTACTACGCCGCCGAGAAACCTGGCACCTACTATCGCTACAACCGCGACAAGGGCGAGCTGACGCAGCTGTTCGACGTGCGCCCAGCCCTCGCGGACGAGACGCTGGTGCCGATGTGGCCGCTCGAGATCAGGTCGCGCGACGGGCTGACGCTGGTGAGCTACCTCACGCTGCCGGCCGACGCCGACGTCGACCGCGATGGCAAGGCCGACCGGCCGGTACCGCTGGTGCTCAACCCGCACGGCGGCCCGTGGTCGCGCAACAACTACGGCTACAGCGGCACCGCGCAGTGGCTCGCCAATCGCGGCTACGCGGTGTTGACGGTCAACTACCGCGGCTCGACCGGATTCGGCAAGGACTTCATCAACAAGTCGGATCGCGAATGGGCGGGCAAGATGCACGACGACCTGATCGACGCGGTCGAGTGGGCGGTTGAACAGGACATCACCACCGCCGACCAGGTCGCCATCATGGGCGGCAGCTACGGCGGTTACGCGACCCTGGTCGGCCTGACCTTCACGCCGGAGACCTTCAAGTGCGGCGTCGACATCGTCGGCCCTTCGAACCTCGCGACGCTGCTCAACACCATCCCGCCCTACTGGGCCAGCTTCTTCGAGCAATTCGCCAAACGCGTCGGCGATCCCCGCACCGAGGAAGGGAAGAAGCTGCTGGAGGAGCGCTCGCCGCTGACGCGCGTCAACGCGATCACCAAGCCGCTGCTCATCGGCCAGGGCGCCAACGACCCGCGCGTCAAGCAGGCCGAGTCGGACCAGATCGTCAAGGCAATGGAGGCGAAGGGCATACCGGTGACGTACGTGCTGTTCCCTGACGAAGGCCACGGCTTTGCGCGTCCCGAGAACAGCAAGGCGTTCAACGCGGTGACCGAGGCGTTCCTGGCCGAGTGCCTGGGGGGTCGCTTCGAGCCGATCGGTGCGGACTTCGCCGGCTCGAGCATCGGCGTGCCCGCTGGCGCCGAGCACGTGCCGGGCCTCGCCGAGGCGTTGACGTCGCACCAGGCAACCATCCGCAAGTAACCGGGGGCCATTCCAGCTGCCGTCCCCGATGCCGCACACGGAAGTGCGGGGCGCCGCTCCGGATAGCGCGTGTCGATGTCATGCACCGTTCGGCGGCGCGGGAGTACAGTTCGGGCAGGCTCCCGGACATTGCGCCGGCGGCTGCAGATTGCGCGGGGAGCAGATGCAGGCACACGCGGGTGCGCGTCCGGAGGATGCGGGGAGCAACCGAAGCGCACGCTACACGCGCGCGCTGACGGCGCTCACGCGCAGGATCTGGCACGACGACTGCACCCTCGACGCCGCGCTGGCCGGGATTTGCGCGACCGCAGCGGCGGCGCTCGACGTACCCAGGGTCAACGTGTGGCGTTATGACGCGGCGGAGGATCGGCTCGTCTGCCTGCACGCGCACAGCACTGGACAGGACGGTCCCGAGCCGATCAGTGAGCTGGAAACGCTCGACCTCGAGGGTGAGTACGGCACGCTGCTGGGCGAGGTCCGCGTGATCGAGGCGGTCGACGTACGCACCCATCCGGGCATGTCCGACAGCGGCCTTGCCGCGTATTTCCTTCGCCACGGAATCTTCTCGCTGCTCGACGCCCCGGTGCGCATGCAGGGACACCTGGTCGGCGTCATCTGCCACGAGCAGACCGACTGTCCGCGGCCATGGGCACCCGAAGAGCTGACCTTCGCGGGCAGCATGGGCGACTTCGTGTCGATGGCGCTCGAGATCCAGCGGCGCCGCGACGCCGAGCAGCAACTCGAGCACCTGCGGTTGCACGACACCGGCACCGATCTGCCCAACCGGCAGTATTTCCTCGAGCTGCTGCAACTGCGGCTGCGCGCGCCGCGCGCGTCCGGGCGCGTGGTGGCGGTGCTGCACGTCAGGATCGAGCTGCCCTACGTCACTACCCAGTCCAGCGACGGGCCGACCGTCGAGGACGCGATGGCGGCCGTCGCCGACAGCTTGCGCCAGCGTGTTGGAGCCGAGTGTTCGATTGCGCGCGTGCGCGCCAACGGCTTCGCCCTGCTGCCGCAGCGGCAGAGTTCCGAGCACGACGCCATCGAGATGGGCGAGCGCTGCGTCGATGTTGTGCGCGAACTCGCGCCCTTCGCGGAGCGGGTCGAGATCGGGGCGGGGGTGGGCGTAGCGTTCGTCAACGGGGCCGACGAGTCCGATGCGCGCGGCCTGCTGCGGCGCGCGGAGCAAGCCGCGGACAGGGCCGCCTCGCGCGGCCGCTACCAGTTCGAGATATTCGACATCGAGCACCACCGCGGCCTGCTCGAGCGACTGCAGCTCGAACAGGCGCTGCGCAACGCGCTCGCGAACGAAGAGTTCGAAGTGCACTACCAGCCGGAAGTGGACAGCCGAACCGGTGCCTGGTGCGCGGCCGAGGCGCTGCTGCGATGGCGCCGCGATGGCCGCGTCGTCGCGGCGGGCGAGTTCATCGCAGTGGCGGAGGGGTGCTCGCTCATCCTGCCTCTCGGGCGCTGGGTGCTGGCGCGCGCCTGCCGGGATGCGATGTCCTGGCCGATCGGCGCGGACGGCCAGCCGTTGACGCTGCGGGTCAACGTGTCCGCGCGTCAGCTCGACGACCCCGGCCTCGTGGCGAAAGTCGCCGAATCCCTTGATCGCTCGGGGTTGCCGGCGTCGCGTCTCTGCCTCGAGATCACCGAGACCACGCTCATGCGCGAGCACACCGACGTGATCGCGGTGATGCACCAGCTGAAGGCACTGGGCCTAACGCTCGCCATTGACGACTTCGGCACCGGGTACTCGTCGCTGTCCTACCTCAAGCGATTTCCGGTTGACGTGCTCAAGATCGACCGCAGCTTCATCGAAGGCTTGCCTGAACTTCGCATCGACGCCGCGATCGTCGCGGCGGTGGCCACGCTTGCGCATGCCATCGGCATCGACGTGGTGGGCGAGGGCGTCGAAACCGTGGCCCAGCAGGAGGCGCTGGTACGCCTCGGCGTCACGCACCTGCAAGGTTGGCTGTACGCGCCGGCATTGGCGCAGGACGACTTCCTGCGCAGCATCTCGCTTCCGCCTGCCGCGGTGCCGGTTACACCGCCTTCACTTACGTCCTGACGGCGGTTCGATCGAGACCTGTCGACGCGCCTGGGCTATCGTCGCAGGCTGCCGAAGGAGAACCGCCATGCGTTTCGCGCTGACCCTCATCGCCGCTTTTTCCTGCGCGTCGATCGCGCTTGCTGCCGATCGCATCACCGGACGTCCGTTCGCCACGCGCAGCGAGGTGTACGCCCCGCACGCGATGGCCGCGACCTCGCATCCGCTCGCCACGCAGATCGCGCTCGACACGATGCGTGCCGGCGGCAGCGCCGTCGATGCCGCGATCGCCGCGAACGCGGCGCTCGGGCTCATGGAGCCCACCGGCAATGGCATGGGCGGCGACCTGTTCGTCATCGTGTGGGACCCGAAGACGAAGAAACTCCACGGTTACAACGGCTCCGGCCGGTCGCCGCGCTCGCTCACGCTGGCCGAGTTCAAGCGCCGCGGCCTCACCGACATCCCGCCGCATGGGCCGCTGCCGGTCACGGTGCCGGGCGCCGTCGATGGCTGGTTCGCGCTGCACGGCCGCTTCGGCAAGCGCAGCATGGCGCAGAACCTCGCGCCGACCATCCGCTACGCGCGCGAAGGCCATCCCGTGACCGAGACCATCGCGTACTACTGGGGACTGTCGGTGCCGCGCCTGTCGAAATGGCCGGGATTCACCGAGCAGTTCACCCTCGACGGACGCGCGCCGGCGCGTGGCGAGACGTGGCGCAACCCGTACCTCGCGTCCACCCTCGAGAAGATCGCGCGCGGCGGTCGCGACGCGTTTTACAAGGGCGAGATCGCGCGCACCATCGGCGCGTACTTCAAAGCCAACGACGGGTTCCTGTCCTACGAGGATCTTGCCGCGCACGCCGGCGAGTGGGTCGACCCGGTCAGCACCGACTACCGTGGCTACGACGTGTGGGAGCTGCCGCCCAATGGCCAGGGCATCGCCGCGTTGCAGATCCTCAACCTGCTCGAGCCGTACGATCTCGCGAAATTCGGCTTCGACTCGCCGGAGTACGTGCATCTTTTCGTAGAGGCCAAGAAGCTCGCGTTCGCCGACCGCGCGCGCTGGTACGCCGATCCCGGGTTCATCGAAAGCTCGCCCGTCGCCCGGCTCATCTCGAAGGACTACGCGCGCACGCGCGGCAAGCTCATCTCGCTCGATCGCGCCGCAGCCGAGGTGCAACCCGCGACGCCGCAGGAACTCGACGAGGGCGACACCATCTACCTCACCACCGCGGACGCCGACGGCATGATGGTGTCGCTGATCCAGTCGAACTACCGCGGCATGGGTTCGGGCATGACGCCACCGGGCCTCGGCTTCATCCTGCAGGACCGCGGCGAGCAGTTCGTGCTGAAGGAAGGCCATCCGAATTCGTTCGCCCCGGGCAAGCGCCCGTTCCACACCATCATTCCCGCGTTCGTCACCAAGGACGGCAAGCCGTGGCTGTCGTTCGGCGTCATGGGCGGCGCGATGCAGCCCCAGGGCCACGTCCAGATCATCACCAACCTCATCGACTTCGGCATGAACCTGCAGGAGGCGGGCGACGCGCCGCGCATCCAGCACGATGGCTCCACCGAACCCGCCGGCCAAGGCATCGTGATGAGCGATGGCGGCGAGGTGGACCTGGAATCCGGATTCGCATACACGACCGTGCGCGGCCTGATGCAGCGCGGCCACTCGGTGCGATTCGCCCACGGCCCCTACGGCGGCTACCAGGCGATCATGGCCAATCCCAAGGGCGGCTGGATCGGCGCCAGCGAGTCGCGCAAGGACGGCCACGCCGCGGGGTACTGATGCGGTCCGCTACTGAATCGAGAAATCGCCGCAGCAGGTGGGGGCAATTCGGGGCGCTCGGGGTGCTCGCTGCGCTGCTGTCCTTCGCGCTCATGCGCGGAGCCAACCGTGAGCCACCCCTGCATGGGAAACACGCTGCGACGGGATCGCCCCGCCCGAACACTGCCGACAACCCGTCGACTGATGCGGGTCGGCGCACACCGGCGTCGAACGTTTCGCGCTCCGGCAGCACCGAAGCGCCCGCCGACATCCTGAATCCATCCAGTGCCGAGTGCATCGCTGCGCGTGCGCGCGATGCGAAGCGCGACGCATCGCTGGCCGCGTTGTCGTCGGCCGAGCTTGAAACGCACGTCGAGGTCGAGGCAAGTCGGCCCGCGCCGCGGGACAGTATCTCCACGCGTGCCGAGGAAGCGTGCGAGAACACATCAGAGGCGGGTCGCCGCGCCTGCCTGCTCGTGCAGGTACCAGCCCTGTATCTTGAAAGCGAGCTCGACGAACGCGCGATGCACGCCGCGCTACGCAAGCACGCCGACGAGGTGGCCAGCCGCGGTGACGCGCGTTCCCTGGTCGCCGCCGCCGAGATCCTGCCCGTCGGATCAGCGAGCGCAGCGACGGGCGAGCGGCCGTCTGGATTGGGACGTGCCGCGCAAGCCATCGAGTGGATCGTGCGTGCCCAGCGGCTCGGCCACGACGACGCGCTGGTGCAGTGGAGCGTGGCCCGCTTCACGCACCGGGGCGCGGACGGCGAATCCGCGGAGCTGCGACGCGCGCAATTGGCGGCGATCAAGCGGCTCCCGTCTCTCGAGCCCGACAATGCCGCAGCGCTCCTCCTGGCAGTTTCGACGGCGGCGGACGGCTCAAGCCGCTTGCCGACGCCCGCGCAACTCGAAGTTGCCGCAGCGCTGCCACGCTTCACGGAACCGGTGGCGGCACGCATCGCGCTCGGACTCGATGCCTTGCGCGGCCTGCCACCATTGCCCGCGTTTCGTCGCGTTGCGTTGCGCGCAAACCGCGGACACGACACGGCAACCCACTGCGCCAGCGATGAAGATGTGATCCAGCAGATGCATCTCGCCGACCGCAGGGTGTTCCAGACTCATTATTTGACGCCTGCTACATTCGCGTGCACATCGGACGAGACCCAGGGATTGCAGTCGCTCCAGGATGCTTGCCTCCGGCTGTTCGAACACGCGCATCGCGGCGCGCAAACACCGGGAGAAAAAGCACTGTCGGCGACTATTGCCGGGAAACTTGCGACCACGCCGGAGCGCCGCCTGCACTGGCAGCATGAAGCGCGACGCCATGACTGGCAGATGTCGCAGTACCGGCTGCTCAAGCGCACGGCCGATCCCTATGTCGTCGCGCACTTCGCGGTCGACGGCTGGCGCAGCGGCAGCGAAATCAGCGGCGTCCACGCCCTCCTGCGCAGTCGCGGCATTCCGCTCGAACCTCCGGACGGCTGGGAGCCCGGCAATTGAACCGTGCTTCCAGGCGTGTTGGCCGCACCAACCGCGGCGCTCGCGGAACTTTGCTGACGGCATGGGTGGTGCGCGAAACCCACGCACGCCACATCCAGTCCAGGTGCTTGCGGGCTGGTGCGCGGCATGAGGGTGCAGGGACGCTCGACACGATTCGGCTGCCAATCCCAGGTTGTCCACCGGACGATCATGTTCACTCCGCAGTGCGGCGGGATCGGCGCGAACGAGCCACGCAGGGACGGACGCGCGGCGGGGTATTGAATGCGGCCGACCCGACCACGCAACGCTGGAAATCCGATGTGGGCGTTTAAACCGAAGCTGCGTTCAGGATTGCTGGTGACCGCTTTGCTCCTGCTGCTCGCGGGGTGGGGTTGGCAGCGCGGCCCGTCGTCGACGGAGGCTCCTTCCGGGAATGCCATTTCCACTACCGATGTCGAGACATCGAAGGTCGCGTCGCCCACCCGCGGCGACGCCTTTCCGCGTGCACACGCGACGATCACTGCACTGAAGTCGACTCGGCCGTCGCATCCGGCCGCAGTCGCAGCCGACGTCGAAGCGCCTAGCGCGGAATGCCGCGCGCTGCGTGCCGAAAAAGCCGGGGTCGATGCCGCGCTCGCAGCACTTGACCCGACCACGATCGACGCACTGGTGGAAGGCGAGGCGCAGGCGCTGGCCGGCGCCGATGGGCGCCTGCAAGACGCCGTCTCGCACTGCCAGGGCGAACCCGAGTCAACGCACGAGGCCTGCATCCAACGCGAGGCGGGCGAACAGATCGCGGACGATCCGCAGCACCTCGCCGATGCAGCCACCATCGCGCAAGCCTTGCGCAGCGCGGCGGAGCAACTCGCCCAGCGCGCCGACGCCCGTTCACTGGTCGCAGCGGCGACGCTGTTGCCTCCTGATGAGCCCGTTCCCGCGGCGGCAGGATCAGCGGCCGCGCAGCGATCCCCGCACGTGGTCGCGCCATCCGCCTTGGCTGCACGAGCGACCGTCTGGCTGGTGCGCGCGCAGCGGCTCGCGCCGGACGATGCAGCCGTGCAGTGGGCGGTAGCCATGCGGCGGGGGGGGACCGGGGACGAAAGCCCCGAACTCGCGACCGCCGTGCAGCGTGCCCTCGCACGCCTGCGTCAGCTGGAGCCGGACAACGCAGCGGTCGCGATCCAGTCCCTCTTCGCGGAACGCGGCAGGGGCTGGCAGCCGGACGCGGTCGAACTGTCGGCATTGGCCGTACTGCCGGAATTCGAGGGTCCGGCTGCCCGGCTGATGAACCTCGTCGACGAGGCCTCGACCCATTTGGCGTTTTCCCCGGCCAGTATCGCGGCGATGCGTCGACTCGGTCGCGACGACCTTGCTGACCGCACGGAGCTGGCCTGTGCGCGCGAACGGGAGGTGGTGGAGCAGACGATCCTGATCGCCAGTGTGTCCCGCGCGGGACTGGCCGCTGCGGACTTGCCAATCTGGCAGGCATGCAGTCGCCGCCGGGTGGACGAGGAAGAACGCCGGCGCGCGCCTTGCCTCGCGATCGCGAGCCGGATCGCCGAGCAAGACATGTCGATCTCGCGCACTATCGCCGGCACGATCGCACGCTCGATCGCGCGGGAAGGACCCGAGCGCGACCGCTGGATCGCGCGCCACCGGCGGCAGTCCTGGCAGCAGGAGCGGTTCAACGCAGTGCTCTTGAACCGCAGCAGCCTTGCGCAAGCGCGGATGTTCCTCGCTGCCTGGCGCGCGGGCGGCGAACATCACGCAATCGAGGCCGCGCTGCGCGAATCGGGTATCGCGCTCGACCCGCCGGAAGAATGGGAGCCCGGCCCATGAGTCGCGCAAGGACGGCCATGCCCGGGGGTATTGTCGGCAGTCCGGATGTTCCTTTTCACGCGAGGTCGCATCCGCAAGGCACGCATCTGTTGACCCCACTGCAGCAATGACTGGCTCGTTCCTCATGTCGCAGTCATGACCGAGAGGCCGCACACCGACCGCCGCATCGTGCCGCGCCTGGCCTGGGGGTTCCTCTTGCTCGCGATGCTGATCGGCCTCTGGTGGTGGGTGCGCTCGCGCGATGACAGCGCGGTCGCGTCGGCAGGCACGATGCCTACGACTGCCACGGTCGTCGACGCCCCGACCTCGCGTGGCAAGTCGCGCGAATCGGCTGCCCGACCGGCGACCTCAGCATCGTTGTCGCCGGCGTCGCAGTCGAAGAGTGCAGTTCCCGAGCCCGCGCCGAGTGCGGAATGCATCGCGGCGCGACGCCGGGATGCGGAGGAGGAACGCCGACTGACGGCACTCAACTCGGCCGAGCAGGATGCCCTGGTCGAATCAGCCGCGCGGACGGCGCACGAGGAAGAGCGCGTGGCGATGCGCGCGATCGACGCCTGCGAAGGCGTGTCGGACGCGGCAGCGGTGGGTTGCCTGTTCGCGAATGGGCTGGGGCGTGCACGTGAGTTCCTCTCCCTGTACCGCGACACGCAAGACATCCAGCGTGCGTTCCTGCGCCACGCTTCCCGCGTCGCCGGGCGCGGCGACCCGCGCTCGCTGCTCGCGGCCGCGCATATCCTGCCTTTCGCCGAGGCGGGCGCGTTCAGCGATGACGCACCGCCGCAGCGTCGACCCGAGGCCATCGAGTGGCTCGTGCGAGCCCAGGTATCAGGGCGCGACGATCCGGTCGTGCAGTGGGGCGTGCTGGCACTCAGGGACTTCAGCCAGCCTCCGCTGGAGAGGCTGCGTGTTGCGCGTGCTGCGGCGGCGCAGCGATTGCTGGCGCTGGAGCCTGACAACGCCGCGGTGCACCTGCTCTCGGCGCAGTGGGCCGTCCCGGAACCAGCGGCATCGAGGGAAGCGCCTACGGCGCGGGCATCTGCAGTGCTGGATGCGGCGGCGTTCCAGCGTCTCGCCGCCTTGCCGAGTTACGTCAACCACTCACCTGCCGTCGCCACACTGATTCTCGAAGCCCTTGGGGACATGTCGAGCCAGCCGGCGTTCCGGCGATTGGCGATGTTTACCGTTCCGGACTTCGCGACAGAGACGCATTGCGCGAGCGACGCCGACATCCTGCTTCTCTCGCACTTGACCATCGCCATCGGTTCAACCAATGCCACGAGTCCGGCACTCGTCGGCACTCCCTGCAAGGCAGGGACGATGGCGGCGGATGCGCAGCTGCGTCGCGACTGCCTGGCATTCTCCGCGCAGCTTCATGCGAGCGCCGCGAACTCGCTCGAGCGCAGCGTGGGGACGTCGATCGCGCGTCTCGCCGCAACGTCCGACGACGACCTATTGCACTGGCAACGCATGCATCGCCGCAACCGTTGGCAGGTCGAGCAGTTCGGCCGCGCGACTCGAGGGATGGATCCCTACCGGTACGCGCGCATCATGGCGGGGGCGTGGCGCAGCGGGAACGAAGCGTCAGGCATGGAAGCGGTGCTTCGGGGGGCGGGGGTTCCCCTCGACCCTCCCGCTGACTGGAGGGTCCCCGGCGAACCAGCGGGCTGAGCCTCAACTCCACGCCGCGCTTGTCGTGCGCAGGGTCGCGGCTTAGCCTTGCGCGGTCCCCACGTGGAGATGCGCCGTGCTGACGATCCTGATAGCGAGTTCGAAGGGCGGTTGTGGCAAGACAACGATTGCGACCAACCTCGCCGCGGCCTACGCGCAGAACGGCGCGCGCGTCGTGATCGCCGACGCCGACCGGCAACGCTCCTCGACGCGCTGGTGCACCAAACGTCCGGGCCACCTGCCCGGCGTGCTGCCGGTGGACGCGACCCGCAAGCGCTGGCGCGAGGACGTGCCGCACGACGCCGACGTGCTGCTGCTCGATGCGCCGGCTGGCACGCGCGCGCGCGACCTCGACGACGTGCTGGATGCCGCGCACGCGCTGCTGGTGCCGGTGCTGCCGTCGCAGATCGATCTCGAGGCGACCGAAGATTTCCTCACCGACCTGCGCGATGTCGCGCGCGTGCGCAAAGGCAAGCTCGCGGTCGGCATCGTGGCGAACAGGCTGCGGCCGTGGACCACGAGTACGCAGCTCGCGGTGGACGCGATGGGCCAGTTCGGCCTGCCCGTGGTCGCGCAGATCCGCGATGCGCAGGGGTACGTGTTCCTGACGGGGCTCGGCAAGAGCATCTTCGACTACAGGTCCGAGGAAGTGCGCAAGCACCAGGCCGACTGGCTGCCGCTCATCAAGTGGCTGAAGCAGCACGCCTGATTTCGCTCACCCTCTCCCCGCTCGTGGGGAGAAGGAGAAGCCCGGTCCGAGGAAGTGCGCAAGCTCGCAATTTTGCCTTCTGCCCGTATAGCGAGGAGAAGGGTGAGACCTGGTCCTGAGGAAGTGCTGTTCGCGGGAGAGGGGTGAAACCTAATCGGCGGGGACGGTGCGGCTTGCGGCCCACTCGCGCAGGGCGTTGACCTTTTCCGCCATCAGCACCGACAGTGGCTTGGTCTCGCGGATCTCGGCAAGCACGTGCGCATGCTCGAGCGGCGCGTCGGCGGCGTGCGCGGCGTACATCGCGCTGACCAGAGCCTGCACGAGCTCCGCGCCCGAGAAGCCCGCGCTGGCGGCCGCCAGCGCATCGAGGTCCAGCGCTTCGGTGTCGAGCTTGCGGCGCTTGCAGTGGATACGCAGCACCTCGGCGCGCACCGGCGCGGAAGGCAGGTCGACGAAGAAGATCTCGTCGAAGCGGCCCTTGCGCAGCAACTCCGCAGGCAACAGTTCGATCGAGTTCGCGGTGGCCACCATGAACACCTTCGCCTTGCGTTCCGCCATCCAGGTGAGCAGGTAACCCAGCACGCGCCGTGATACGCCATCGTCGGAATCCGACGTGGCCACGCCCTTCTCGATCTCGTCGATCCAGAGCACGCAGGGTGCCAGCGCCTCGGCGTTGCGCAGCGACTCGCGCAGGTTGCGTTCGGTCTCGCCGTGGAACTTGTTGTACAGCGCGCCGAAATCGAGCCGCACCAGCGGTACGCCGAATCCCCCTGCGATCGCCTTCGAGGCGAGGCTCTTGCCGCAGCCCTGCACGCCGAGCAACAACACGCCGCGCGGTGGATCGAGGCCGGCCGGCGCGTTCTCGCCGAGGAACACCGCGCGGCGTTGCTCGACCCAGCGCTTGATGCGCGCAAGGCCCGCCACGTCGGCGAACTGCGCGGTGTCGTATTCAAAATGCAGCAGCCCTTCCTTGTTGAGCAGCTCGAACTTGAGCTTGGCGAGTTCCGGCAGATCGCCCTCGCTGAGCGCGCCATCGGTGAACAGCAGGTGTCGGAGGATGCGCCGCGCATCGCGCGCGGTGAGCCCGACGAGGTTGCGCACCACGCGCTTCGCCGCCTGGTTGTCGAGCGTGACGCGACGGCCGGCGTGTTCGCGCGAATAGGCGAATGCCTCGTCGCGCAACAACCGCGTGAGCTCGGCCTCGTCGGGCAGCCTGGGCGCGATCCGCACCGCGTACGGCGCGATTTCAGGCGGCAGCTCCACCTGCGCCGCGATCAGTACGAGCGTGTGCGCCTGCGAACCCTGCCGTTCGATGATCTCGCGCATGAAGCGCTGCGTGATCGCGTAACGGAGCTGGCCGTGGAAATCGAGCAGCAACACGATGCTGCGCTCCGGCAGTGCCTTGATCGCGACGAGCGTCGCCGACGCGTCCGGCGGGACGTCATCCGGCGCGTCGCTGTCAAGGTCGAGGCGCGTCAGGCCATCGGTGATGGACCATCGGTACAACGGACGCATGACCTGGCCCAGCACCTGGCGAAAGTGCTCGACTGCGCGTAACTCCTCGGCGCTTTCCAGCACCAGCAGCGGCGTGCCGGCGCGGATCAGCGTGGCGAGGTCCTGGATGTCGTGCATGCCGGTTCGCGCGGACGGAAAGCGTGCAGGGTAGCGGCGCCCCCCGTGTGCGCAAAGGCGTGCCGGGTCCCGCGCGGGAAGCCTCGATTACAATCGGCGTCGCATGATCAACGAAGCCCTCGACATCGGCGCGGCTCGCGCGACGCTCCTGCGCATGGGTCGCGTGCAGTTGCGCGACTACCTGCAGCCCGACGCGGCCGCGAAGCTCGAGCGATGCCTGCTCGAGGACGTGCCCTGGAACCTCGGCCTCCGCGAGGATGACGTCGCCCGGACCGTGCGCGCGGACGAACTCGCCGCCCTCGATGAGGTTGCGCACGCCGCGCTCCTGGCGCGGGTGCAACGCGCGGCGCGCGGCAAGTACGCGTTCGCCTACGAGAATTACATGATGGTCCAGGCCTACAAGCTCGGCTACGACCCGGACCTGCTGCTGCATCCGTTGCTCGAGTTCCTCAATTCGCCACAGCACATCGCCTACCTGCACGTGCTTACCGGCGACGACCGGATCCGTCGCATCAACGCCCAGGCCACCCGCTACCGGCCCGGACATTTCCTTCGGCAACACAACGATTCGCACGCGAGCGACGGTTACCTGTTCGCCTATGTGCTGAACCTGACGCGCGACTGGCAGGCGGACTGGGGCGGGCTGCTGCAATTCATCGACGCGCGCGGTGCCGTCGAGCAGACCTTCATGCCGGTCTACAACAGCCTGTCGCTGTTCCGCGTGCCGGCGGACCACGCGGTGAGCCTCGTTGCGCCGTGGGCCGAGCGTCCGCGTCTTGCCATCACCGGCTGGTACCAGTTGCCCGCCGCGCCGGCCTGACGCGTCCACGCGCAGGCTGAATCGGTCCCAAGCGCCGGCGCGCGACTCGCCTCGCCTGAACGCCCCGGCCCCCAGCGCGCGCTATGCTCGAAGCCAAGTCTGTTCGAGTCCTTCCCCATGCGCACACACCCTTTTGCCGCCACCGTCGTGGCCACGCTTTGCCTTTTCGGTTCGGTCGGTTCCGCGGCGGGG
>JBBRIE010000045.1:0-17084 GCA_038221545.1 Lysobacterales bacterium | reverse complement strand
ATCGAGCAGCGAGCGTGCGTCCTCGATGCCGAAGGCCGCCAACACCGGAGGCGACCACGCCTGCACCGCGAAGCCGGGCTGGATCAGGAAGCTTTCCCGCCACTGCGTGGTGCCTACGGTGACGCAGCCGTCCGCCACCGTGCGGATGAGCGGGCCGGCCCGGTCGGTCTGGTCCACGAGTTGCATGGGCGGACCCTGCGCGTCGTGTCAACGCGGCAGGTCGATCCTCGGCTCACGCGTGTTGCGCCTGAAAACGGTAAGCACGTGCCCCACCCGCTGCACCTTGTCCGCGCCCGTGCGCATCAGCACCGATTCCACCAGTGCGTCGCGCGCATCGCGATCGTCGGCGGAGATTCGCACTTTCACCAGCTCGTGGTGATCGAGGGCGAGCTCGATTTCGGCCATCACGTTATCGGTGAGGCCCTTGGCCGCGATCGCCACGACGGGTTTCAGATCGTGTCCGAGTCCACGGAGATGGCGCAGTTGGGAATTGGACAGCGGCATTGGCAGGCGCGCGGTGTAAAAAGGGCGCGCAGCGTATCATGCAGGTCAACAGTGCCCCGCCGTGCCCGGCCCCGCCGGGGATCCGGCGGCCGCGTCCCGCCGACGTCCAGGGTTCCCATGCCGCGTAGCAAGAGCAGCCAACGCTGGTTGCGCGAACATTTCAACGATCCTTTCGTCAAGCGCGCGCAGGCGGAGGGAGTGCGCTCGCGTTCGACCTACAAGCTCGAGGAACTGATCGAGCGCGACCGCTTTCTCAAGCCGGGCATGGTCGTGGTCGACCTGGGCGCGGCACCGGGCGGCTGGTGCGAACTGGTGCGACCCGAACTCGGACCCCGCGGTCGTGTGGTGGCGCTCGATATCCTGCCGTTCGAAGAGGTCGCTGGAGTCGAGCAGCTGATCGGCGATTTCCGGGAAGCCGAGGTGCTCGGGCGGCTGGAAGCCACGCTCCAGGGGGCCGCGGTCGATCTTGTCTTGTCGGATATGGCCCCCAACATGAGCGGCGTGGCTTCGGTGGATCAGGCGCGTTCGCTGGAACTGGCTGAACTGGCCGCTGAATTCGCCGCACGGCATTTGCGGCCGGGTGGCACGTTTCTGGTCAAACTGTTCCAGGGCACGGGCTTCGACCGTTACCTCAAGGACTTGCGGCGCGCATATCACAAGGTGACCATGCGAAAACCGCAGGCATCCCGGGCAAGGAGTGCCGAAGTGTATGCGTTGGGTACCGGTTTCCGCGGCATTGCAACGCCTGTCGATCTGAAGAGTGAGTAGTCGATGAACGATACCGTCAAGAATGTGCTCGTCTGGCTGGCCATCGCGCTGGTCCTGATGACCGTCTTCCAGAGCCTGCAGCCGCGCGCCGGCGCCGACTCGGAACTCGGCTATTCGGAATTCCTGGAGAAGGTGCGCGCCGGCGAGATCGCCAGCGTGCGCCTCGACGGACAGGTCGACCGCATGGCGATCACCGGCGAGACCTCCAGCAAGACCAAGTTCAAGACGGTAGCGCCCTACGATCCCGACCTGCAGCGCATCCTCGACAAGAACGACGTCGCGGTGGTCGCCGCCCCCGCGGAAACCGGCAGCCTGTGGAAGGCCCTGCTGATCAACTCGCTGCCGTTCGTGATCTTCATCGCGGTGCTCTTCTACTTCATGCGCCAGATGCAACAGGGGGCAGGCGGTCGGGGCGCGATGAGCTTCGGGCGCTCGCGCGCGCGACTGCAGGGGGAGGATCAGGTCAAGGTGACGTTCGCGGATGTCGCCGGAGTGGAAGAGGCCAAGGAAGACGTGAAGGAGCTGGTCGATTTCCTGCGCGATCCGGGCAAGTTCCAGAAGCTCGGCGGCAAGATTCCGCGTGGCGTGCTGATGGTCGGTCCTCCGGGCACCGGCAAGACGCTGCTCGCCAAGGCGATCGCCGGCGAAGCCAAGGTCCCGTTCTTCACGATTTCCGGTTCCGATTTCGTCGAGATGTTCGTCGGCGTGGGCGCGTCGCGCGTGCGCGACATGTTCGAGCAGGCGAAGAAGCATGCGCCGTGCATCATCTTCATCGACGAGATCGACGCCGTCGGTCGCCATCGTGGCGCGGGTCTCGGTGGCGGGCACGACGAGCGTGAGCAGACCCTCAACCAGCTGCTGGTCGAGATGGACGGCTTTGAAGGCAACGAAGGCGTGATCGTCATCGCCGCGACCAACCGGCCCGACGTGCTCGATCCCGCGCTGCTGCGCCCGGGCCGCTTCGACCGCCAGGTGATCGTCGGGCTGCCCGATGTGAAGGGTCGCGAGCAGATCCTCAAGGTCCACATGGGCAAGGTGCCGCTCTCCGACAATGTCGTGCCGATGATCATCGCGCGCGGCACGCCGGGCTTTTCGGGCGCTGACCTCGCCAATCTGGTGAACGAGGCCGCGCTGATCGCCGCGCGCGAGAACGGCCGCGACGTGCGCATGAGCCACTTCGAGCGCGCCAAGGACAAGATCATGATGGGCGCCGAGCGGCGTTCCATGGCGATGAACGAGGAAGAAAAGAAGCTCACGGCGTACCACGAGGCGGGGCATGCCATCGTCGGCCGTCTGGTGCCCGATCACGACCCGGTCTACAAGGTGTCGATCATTCCGCGCGGGCGAGCGCTCGGCGTCACGATGTTCCTGCCCGAAGAAGACCGCTACAGCTACTCGAAGCAGAATCTCGAGGCCAAGATCTGCTCGCTCTACGGCGGTCGTGCCGCCGAAGAACTCATATTCGGCGAAGAGAAGGTGACCACGGGAGCGTCCAACGACATCCAGCGCGCGACCCAGATCGCCCGCGACATGGTCACCAAATGGGGACTCTCCGACGCGATGGGCCCGATGACCTACAGCGAGAACGAGGACGAGGTGTTTCTCGGTCGCTCGGTAACCCAGCACAAGGCGGTCTCGGACTCGACCGCGCGCAAGATCGACGAAGTCGTGCGCAGCATCCTCGATGCGGCCTACGCACGCAGCCGCCAGTTGATCAGCGACAACATCGCCAAGCTGCACCTGATGGCCGAGGCCCTGCTGGCGTACGAGACGATCGATGCTGAGCAGATCTCGGTGATCATGGAAGGCAAGGCGCCCGGCCCGCCGCGCGATTGGGAAGAGATCGACCGTCGCAGCCAGCAGGGCGGCGACGATGGCCAGGCGCCGCGCGCTCCGGATCTCAACGATCCCGCCGCGCAGACCTGATCACGAAGCGCCTTCTCCCGTTTCAGGGTGAAGGCAGACCTGATTGGCGATGCGCCCGGTCGATGTTTGCGCGCGTTCCTTCGCCAGCCAGGATCGGCGCCGGGTTTCACACCGCGGTCATTGACCGGCAGGGTTCGCGGAGTAGATTGATTCGTCCCTCGGGGACGCCCGTATCGGAGGCGTCGGATGGACACCGCGCTGGTCCGCAGCCTGCTTGCCCACGCCGCCTACCGCGGCTACGTGGTCCTCGATGCGGAGGGTCGCGTCATCGAGCGGAGTCGGCGTGCCCACGAGTTGTTGCCGTGCTTCGATGATGACCGGCTTGCGGAGCTACTTTCTCCGGCAGTGATGCAGCTCAGGCGCAGCCCCGGGCTCGTCATCGGCCTCGAGGCTTCGGCGGGCGATCGGGAAATCGTAGTTCAGGTCCGTGCGGCCACGACCCGGGACGGCTCGCCTGCAGGGTTCACGGCGAGCCTGATGCCTTTCGCGGGCACCCATGCCGTCGAGGACGAAGTCGAGCGAAGCCGCTGGCAGTACCTGTTGGACCACACCGATGATGCTTTGTGGGACTGGGATCTCGTGCGCGACACGGTTTTCTTCTCGAGTCGCTGGAGCGAATTGCTCGGGCTCGATGCGGTCGCCGGCAACCAGTTGCAGAGCGATTGGCGCAATCGCGTTCACCCGGACGACATTCGCCCGCTCGCGCGTGCATTCGAGGCCCATGTGGGCGGCCGCGAGCCGGTGATGAACTGCGTGCACCGCCTGCAACGCGATGACGGCGAGTACGTCTGGGTGCAGACGCGGGCGCGGGTGGTGCGCTGGAACAGCGATGGCGCGCCCTCGCGGATGCTCGGACACACGGTTGATGTCAGCGAGTCGGTCGAAGCCGACGCGAGCCTCCGCTGGAAGAGCGAGATGCTCGACCGCATTGCCTCGATGGGCCGGATCGGTGGCTACGAATTCTTTTTCGCGGACGGGCGACTGCTCTGGACCGAGCAGAACTACGCGATCCACGGACTGCCCGAGGGCAGCCCGCTGTCGATGCCCGATGTGCTCAAACTCTACGACCCCGCATCCAGGTCGTGGATCGAGCGGCAGATCGCGCGCCTGGCGCGCGACACCGGGCGCAGCCGTCCGACGGAACCGGCGGAACTGTTGCTGACCACTCCGGATGGCACGCGGCGCTGGATCCGCTCCACCGGCGCGCTCGAGATGCGCAACGGGTCGCCCTACCGCCTGACCGGACTGTCGCAGGACATCACCGAACAGAAGCAGGCGCATGAACGCATCGCGGAGCTGGCGTACTCGGATTCGTTGACCGGCCTCCCCAACAGGGTGGCCTTCCGCGACCGCGCCGCCGCGGCCATCGATGACGTGGACAGGTCACCCGGCGCCCTGTTGCTGCTGGACATCGATCGGTTCACGCACGTCAACGAGACGTTCGGCCACCCGTTGGGTGACCGCGTGCTCCTGGAGTGCACCGCGCGCCTGCGCGCGGCTCTCGGCGAACGCGACGTGCTCGCCCGCACGGGCGGCGACGAGTTCAGCCTGGTGATTCCGCAAGCGGGCTACTCGGGCGCGGTCGCGCATTTCGCCACGCGCCTGATCGAGCGATTGCGCGCGCCGATGGAACTCGACGGCGTGTCCCTTCGCATCACCGTCTCGATCGGCATCGTGTTGATGGACCGCAATCCGGGCAGCATCGACGACCTGCTGCGTGCGGCGGACAACGCCATGCACGCCGCCAAGGATGCCGGTCGCAACCGCTTCGCCTTCTACGACGCGGTCCAACTCGAGCGCGTGCAGCAACGAATGCGGATCGACAACCTGCTGCACGGCGCGCTCGAACGGGGCGAATTCAGCCTCGTCTACCAACCCACCGTGGCGCTCGCGGACGGACTCCTGACGGGCGCCGAGGCCCTGCTGCGCTGGTGCGACCGCGACGGGCGTCGGCGCGAGCCGCTCGACTTCGTGCCGATCGCGGAAGACAGCGGCCACATCCTGCAGTTGGGCGAATGGGTGCTGTCGGAGGCCTGCCGTCAGGCTCGCCGATGGCTCGACGACGGAATCGCGCTGGGACGCATCGCCGTCAACGTATCTGCGGTGCAGGTACGCGAGCCCGGGTTCGCGCTACGCGTGCTCGCGCTGTGCGATGAGGCGGGTCTGCCGCCCGAGCGTCTCGAACTCGAGATCACCGAGTCGGTGCTGATGGAGGAGAACACCGCGGTTCGCCAGACGTTCGCCCTGCTGATCGCGCACCGCGTGGCGCTGGCGATCGACGACTTCGGCACGGGCTTTTCCAACCTGCGCTACCTCGCGCGCTTTCCGGTCCATAGGCTCAAGATCGACCGGGGGTTCCTGCAGCGCTTCGGCACCGATTCCAAGGCGGAGCAGGTAGTGCGCGGAATCATCGGCCTCGGCCACGCGCTCGGCATGCAGGTCGTGGCCGAAGGCGTCGAAAGCGCCGAGGACGCGCAACGTCTAAGGGTGCTGCGCTGCGACGAAGCGCAGGGCTACTTCTACGGACGCCCCATGGAGGCAGGCGAATTCGCGGCCAGTGTGCGTCCGCGCTCCTCACGCACCGGGCGCAGGCTGAGGCTCGCGGACGGCGCTGACTAGCGAGGCGTGCCTCGGCGCCGGTCCAGCCCGCCCGGCGACTGCGCGGAGCGCCACGATCCGCCGATCGCCGGATATAGCCCCTCAATAGGCGCTGCGCTACAGTCGACTCGTCGTGGACGCGGAAGGCCCTGATCCTGATGTTACCTGCGGGCCCGTCCCGATGAGCTCGAATCCACGGGAATCCGCGGCGCCAGTCACCGATGCCTGGGCGGAGAGAATGTTCGCGCTGATGACGGAACCTGCACTGTTGTTCGATGCGGATGGTTGCCGTGACGCCAACCCCGCAGCGCTGCGCCTGTTCGGCTTCGGCGACCGGCGCTTCCTGCAGCAATGCCGCCTTTCCGACCTCGCTCCCCCCTTGCAGCCCGATGGAGCGGATTCCGACGAACACATCGAGCGACTGCTGGCGAGCGCGCAATCCGGTGGAGGCAACGGCACCTGCCTGCTGCGCCAGGCGGACGGCAGCACGTTCTGGGCTGAAGTGTCGGCGGTCCAAGTCGAGATGGAAGGCGAGCCGCTGATCCACGTGGGCATCCGCGACACCAGCACCCAGCACGAACTCGAGCAGAGCATCGAGTTGTTGCGCGAAGAGCTGCTGATCGCCCACCAGCGACTGCAGCACGCCCTGCGCAAACTCGACTACGTGGCGGCCACGGATCCGATCAGCGGACTCTGGACCGCCAAGCAGTTGCGGAAGCTGGCCCAGGTCGAAGCCGAGCGCGGACGCCGTCATGCCCAGCCCGTCAGCATCGTCGCCGGGACGATCGAGAACCTGGAAGAACTGCAAGGCGCGATTGGCGACGCGGGCATCGATTCCCTGTGGATCGACCTCGCCGCACTGGTCAACCTGACCGTGCGCACGACCGACACGGTGGCGCGCTTTGCCATCGGCACGTTTACCGTGCTCGCGCCGGCGACCAGCCTCGATGCCGCCAGGATCGTCGCCGCGAAGCTGCGCCGCGCCGTCGACGAGCACGTATTCGCGCATGACCTCCAGCCCGTCATCGGGCTGACCGGCGCCGAGTTCGCGGTGGACGAGGAACCCGAGGAATGGCTGCTGCGCGCGACCCAGGAATTGCTGCATATTCCGAGCGTCCCGAACTGATGCGCGATCCGGCGCGCACCTGCCGTCGCCACTGACCCGTGTCGTTCGCGCTGCCCGTCCCCGAACTCGCCTGCAACGGCAGGGCGCTCTCGCTCGAGCGCCCGCGCGTCATGGGGATCATCAACGCGACCCCCGATTCCTTTGCCGGCGATGGCCTGGCCGGGCACCTCGCGAGGGCGGTGGCACAGGGTGTCGCGATGGTCGAGGCCGGCGCCGACCTGCTCGACGTCGGCGGGGAATCGACCCGGCCGGGTGCGACGCCCGTGCCCGTCGCCGAGGAGCTGCGTCGCGTAGTGCCGCTGGTCGAGGCGCTCGCCGCTGCGGTATCGGTGCCAATCGCGATCGACACGTCGTCGCCCGAAGTTATGAGGGCGGCGGTGCTTGCCGGCGCGGGCTTGATCAACGACGTCCGCGCTCTGCGCGTCGAAGGCGCGCTCGACGCCGCGGGGGAGCTCGGCGTGCCCGTGTGCCTGATGCACATGCAGGGCGAGCCGGGATCGATGCAGGACGATCCGTACTACGTGGACGTGGTTGCGGAAGTGCACCGGTTCCTCGCCGATCGGTTGCTGAGTTGCGAGTTCGCGGGCATCGAGCGCAAGTGCCTGCTGGTGGATCCCGGTTTCGGCTTCGGCAAGAATGCGACGCACAACTGGCTGCTGCTCGCGAACCTTGCTTTGTTCACCAGCCTCGGCGTGCCCGTCATGGTTGGCTTGTCGCGCAAGGGCATGATCGGTGCCGCGACCGGACACGCGTCTCCGGGGGATCGTGCAGCGGGATCCGCCGCGGCGGCGCTGATCGCCGTGCAGCGTGGCGCAGCCATTGTTCGCGTGCACGATGTCGCAGCCACGCGCGATGCGTTGGCGGTGTGGGCGGCGCTGCGCGAGCATGCGCCGGCCACTGCTCGCCGGGCCGCGGCCGGGCAGCCACGCCGGGATGAAGACGACTGATCCGTCCGCGGCCCGCGCGGGGCGTCCGCGGCGTTGCCTAGATGATCCCGCCCCCCATCGATAGACGGATCGCGCCGACGATGAGCGCGACCACGTTGAGTATCAGCCCTGCCTTGGCGCGGCCGCGATTCGCAGGAGTCGTCATGACGAAGGCGACGCCAGCGAGAATCGCACCCAATCCCGCGAACGGGATCATGAACCAGTTGCCCCAGCCAAGCAGCGGAATGAAGGCGATGATCATCCAGCAGATCGACACCAGGCCCCACAACAAGCTCAACAATCCCATCGCAGTTCTCCCGATTGTCCCACGTCGATACTAGCGCGCGCTGCGCCGCGCCCGCCAAGTGGCGACGCTGTCCACGAAGCGTGCGCAGTCCGCGAAGCGGTTGTAGAGCGGGACCGGCGCCACGCGGATGATGTCCGGTTCGCGCCAGTCGACGACGATGCCGTGTTCGTGCAGATGATCGAAAAGCGCGCGCCCATCCTCGCGCGCACCCCGCACGCGCAAACTGAGCTGGCAGCCCCGGCGCAGAGGGTCCGCGGGGGTGCGGATCTCGAGCACGTCGGGCAACCGGTCGCGGATCTGTCGTTCCAGCCAACCGGTCATCAACTCCGATTTGCCGCGCAATGCGGGCATGCCCGCGCTTGCGAACACGTCGAGCGATACGCGCAGCGGCGCCAGCGCGAGGATCGGCGGGTTCGACAATTGCCACCCGTCGGCGCCCGCTGCCGGCACGAACTCCGGTCCCATGCGGAAGCGGGTCGCTGGATCGTGGCCCCACCAGCCCGCGAGGCGCGGCAGCGAAGCGTGCGCGTGGCGCGCGTGCACGAATGCGCCCGCGACGGCACCCGGGCCCGAGTTCAGGTACTTGTAGCTGCACCAGACTGCGAAATCGCATTCGCTGTCGTGCAGGTTCAGGTCGAGATTGCCTGCCGCGTGCGCGAGATCGAATCCGATGCGCATGCCGTGCGAGCGCGCGGCCTTCGTAATCGTGGCCAGGTCGAACGCCTGGCCGCTGAGGTACTGCACCCCGGGTAACAGGACCAGCGCGATGCGATCGCGATCGGCATGCATCGCGCGCAGGATGGACTCCTCGTCGAGCAGCCCCGCCGGGTCGGCCTCGAGTTCAATGAGTTCGGCCCGGGGATCCAGGCCATGCCACCTGATCTGTGAGACCACCGCGTGCCGGTCGGAGGGGAACGCGCCGCGCTCGATCAGGATCGCCGCGCGGCCGTGCTCGGGCCGGTAGAAACTCGCCATCAGCAGGTGCAGGTTCACGGTGAGCGAATTCATCGCCACCACTTCGAGCGGCTCCGCCCCCACGAGTTGCGCGAGTCCTTCGCGGACAAACTCGTGGTACGGCATCCACGGATGACGGCCGCGGAAATGCGCCTCGACCCCGAGTTGCTGCCAGTCATCGAGTTCATCAAGCAGCGCCTGGCGCACCGCGCGCGGCTGCAGTCCCAGCGAATTGCCGCAGAAATACGACTGGTCACCCTCGCCATGCGGTGGAATCAGGAACTCGTCGCGGAAACCCCGGAGTGGATCCTCGGCGTCCAGCCCCGCGGCGTCGGCCGCCATTGCCTCGAGCGCGTCGTCCTTCATGCGAAGCGCGCCGCCGGCAGGTCGAGCCACTCGAGCGCGGTGCCGTGGTACAGCCGGGCCTGCTCGACGACATCGAGATCCAGCGCGGCGATGCCCGCCCCCGGCGATTGTTCCCCAAGCGGAAACGGGTAATCGGTGCCGAGCATCACGCGGTCCACGCCGCAGGTGTCGAGCAGATAGCGCAGCGCGCGATCGTCGGCGACCCAGGAATCGAAGTACAGCCGCTTCAGATAGTCGCGCGGGTTGTGCGGGTTGTCGGTGGCGACCAGGTCGGGCCGCATGTTGAACCCGTGCTCGATGCGCCCGATGGTGTAGGGAAACGAACCGCCGCCGTGGGCGAGGCAAACGCGCAGGTCCGGAAGGCGCTCGAGCACGCCGCCGAAGATCAGGCTGCAGGCGGCGCGCGACTGCTCCGCGGGCATGCCCACCAGCCAGGGGAGCCAGTACTTCGGCATGCTCTCGCTGCCCATCATGTCCCACGGATGCACGAGGATCGCGGCGCCGAGGCTTTCGGCCGCGGCGAAGAAGTCGAACAGCTCGGGCGCGTCGAGATTCCATGCACCGACGTGGCTGCCGATCTGCACGCCCTGAAGGCCAAGCTGCTCGAC
The DNA here is from genome assembly GCA_038221545.1 of Lysobacterales bacterium. GTDB lineage: Bacteria > Pseudomonadota > Gammaproteobacteria > Xanthomonadales > Ahniellaceae > JBBQNY01. The sequence continues at coordinate 7,001 of JBBRIE010000045.1, read as the reverse complement.
GCAACGTTCCAGTTCCTCGATGGCGAGCCTCGGCGCCTGCAGCGGCACCGTGCCGATGCCGGCGACGTGGCGCGGATGCGCGCGGCAGGTCTCGGCCATGTGGTCGTTCAACGCGCGGTGCAGTTCGAGCGCGTGGTGCGGTTTCGCCCAGTAGGAGAACATCACCGGAACGGTGCTGATCACCTGCACCTGCACGCCGAACTTCTCGTATTCCGAGATACGCAGGCCCGCGTCCCATGTGTTCGCGAACAGCTCGCGGAAGAATTTGCCGTCCTTGTACACGCGGTGCCGCCCGTCGTCGGTGTGATGGATCACGGGGAACCGCGGATCGCCGTACCGCTGCGCGAGGTCGGGCCAGTCGCGCGGCAGATAATGGGCGTGGATGTCGATCTTGAGCATTGCGAAATTGCCGAGAGTTAGCGTGACGCGTCGCGGAACTGCGGGTCGATTTCCAGCTCCGTCGAGGACAGCAAGACGTCGGCCTCTGGAGTCTGGCCTGGAATCAACCGCAGAATTCTCCCCTCGCGCACGATCACCAGAGGGGTGCGAGTTTGACGTGCCAGCTCGCGGGCGTACGCCGCAGAACGCAGGAGTGCTGCTTCGACATCACGCAGCGGAAACTCGAATCGCACAACTGGCTTGTTCACGTTCTGCTTCCTTGAGACACCAGCATCGGCAGCGGGCCGGAATTTTCGAACACACGCCAGGTGTCCACCAACGGCGCATACAGCCGCTCAAAGTTTCGCCAGCCAGCGTGAAAACGACGCGCGACTATGCCTTGCGGAATGTCGTGACCGCCCTGCGCTACGCGCGCTGCCACACGGTCGATGGCGGAGAGGACCGATGGTAGACGCAAGTGGATCAAGTGCACAGAAAAGCCAAGCGCCTGCCACTTGGGGATCATCTTCGCGTAGCCTTTTCCGGCCAGGGTTGACTCGAATCCGAAACTCTCTTTGGCCATGACGTGCCGTTGGATCTCCTGGAGCATCAGTCGGCCTGCGCGAATCGCCGCCTTCTGCGGCTCGAACGGAGCGATGCCGGCGGCGATGAGATCAGCGTTGACGAACGCCGGTGAGTCTGCCTCGTGCGGAAGAAACTGGCGCGCGAACGTCGATTCGCCGGCACCGTTCGGCCCAGCAAGGATCACGATGCGAGGCGCGGACTCAGCCAAGGCGATGGCCCACAATCACAAACTTGCCTCGTGCAAACGATGACAAAGGTCGCACATTCAGGTGTCCGGCATCACGTAGCGGGACGGCGCGGCGTTGACGTGGCCGCAGGCATTGCAGGTGCGACGCTCGAGCGAGCGGTAGAAGCGCTCGAATACGGGGGGGAAGTCCAGTTCGATGTTCTCGAGGTGGAAGAATTCCTCGTACAGCTTCGTGTTGCAGCGTTCGCAGAACCACATGAGGCCGTCGTCCTCGTGCGGGAGGCGCTTGCGCTCGATCACAAGGCCGATGGAATTCTCCATCCGTTGCGGCGAGTGTGGAACGCGCGGCGGCAACAGGAAGGTGTCGCCGGCGCGGATCGGGATGTCGCGCACCGCGCCGTCCTCCTGGATGCGCAGCACCATCTCGCCCTCGAGCTGGTGGAACCACTCGGGACCTTCGTCGAAGTGATAGTCGGTACGCGCGTTGGGGCCGCCGACGACCATCACGATGAAATCCCCATCAAAGACGCACTTGTTGCCGACCGGGGGCTTGAGCAGGTGCCGGTGCTGTTCGATCCAGCCCTGCAGGTTGAATGGCGCTGGCAGCATTCGAGGAAGGTCCTGTGCGGGACGCCGCGAGGCGCGTTCGGTGACTCGGGTGAGAAGGATATCGCGCCTTGCGAAGAACCCGCGGCGCGTCACCGTCGGCAGCAGGTCAGCCGTGCTCCCGTGCGCGCGCGACGCACTTGAGTTCGATCGCGATGGGTGTGGGCAGCGCCGTGATGCCGAGCGTGGTGCGGCAGGGTGCGCGCGCGACGTCGGGGAAATACTCGGCCCAGATGGCGTTGTAGGCCTTGAAGTCGCGCGCCATGTCCGTGAGGTACACCGTCACGTCGACGAGATCGTCGAATCCCGCACCCGCGGCTTCGAGTACCGCGCGCACATTCGCGAAGACCGAATGGCATTGCGCGACGATGTCGTAGCCGGCCAGCGAGCCATCGGCCGCGTACTCGTTACCAGGGATCGAGTCGTTGCGGGCGTCGCGCGGTCCGATGCCCGAGAGGAGCAACAGATTCCCGAGTCGCCTCGCATGCGGATAGTGGCCCACTGGCCTCGGCGCCCCGCCCGCATCGATCGACTGGTTCATCCCTCGCCCCCGTAACCCGTTGCGCGCTGCGGAATTCTGCCACGACCCCGTTGCCTGGCCGCCTGCCGGGACGCTTGCCGTCGAGTCCGCTGCACGCGTGCATTCACCTGGGCGAATTGTCGATGCAGACATTCCTGGCCTCGGTGAAGAACCGCATGGCCTCGAAGCCGCCTTCGCGGCCAACGCCGGAATCGCGGTTGCCGCCGAATGGCGTGCGCAGGTCCCGCAGCATCCACGTGTTGATCCAGACGATGCCGACATCCAGCGCCGCCGCCATGCGATGGGCGCGTCCCAGGTGCTGGGTCCAGACGGAGGCGGCGAGGCCATAGTCGCCGGCGTTCGCCAGGGCGATCGCCTCGTCGTCGGTGTCGAACGCCTGCAACGTGACCACCGGCCCGAATATTTCCTCGCGATTGGTGGAGCACCCGCAGTCAAGGCCCTCGATGACGGTCGGTGCCACGAACCACCCGGCACGATCGATCGCGTGACCGCCGCACAGTACCCTGCCGCCTTCGTCGCGCGCGCGCTCGATGCATGCCAGAACCTTGTCGTAGTGGGCACGCGACGCGAGCGGTCCAAAGGTCGTCGACGGATCGAAGGGATCGCCGGCCGAGAGCGCCTCCGTGCGCGCCACCAGTTGGTCGCGGAATTTTTCGTAGAACATCCGCTCGACCAGGATCCGCGATCCGCACAGGCAGATCTGTCCCGCGTTCTGGAACGCAGACCGCAGCACCGTATCGAACAGGCGCTCGCGTGGCGCGTCGGCGAACACCAGCGTCGGATTCTTGCCGCCAAGTTCCAGCGAACACTTCTTGAACTGGGACGCGCAGATCGCGGCGATCTCGCGGCCGACCCTGGTGCTTCCCGTGAACGATACCGCCTTGATGTCGGGGTGACCGACCAGCGCGGGACCCACGTCGTTGCCGGCGCCGTGCACGATGTTCAACACGCCGGCGGGGAAGCCGATATCGCGAGCCAGGTCGCCCAGCATTGCGGCGGTTACCGGCGTCACCTCGGATGGCTTGCCGACCACGGTGTTGCCGGCGGCGAGCGCAGGGGCGATCTTCCAGGTGAACAGGTAGAGGGGAAGGTTCCACGGGGAAATGCACGCGACTGCACCGAGCGGCCGACGCAAGGTGTAGTTGAGGCCCGCCTCGCCGTGGTGCGATTCGCTGGCGAACTGCGTCGCCGCATGCGCGAAGAAACGCAGGTTCGCGACCGCGCGCGGGATCTCGCTGTCGCGCGTCAGGGCCAGGGGCTTGCCGGTATCGCGCGACTCGGCGCGTGCGAATTCGTCGATTCGCGCCTCGAGTGCGTCCGCCAATCGCTCCAGCCATCGCGAGCGGGTGCTGCTCGTCGATGTCGACCATGCCGGGAACGATTCCACCGCTGCCGCGACTGCTGCCTCGACGTCGCGCGAATCGCTGGCAGGGCACTCGGCGTATGCGGTTCCCGTGGCGGGCTCGAACACGTCGATCCAGGCGCCGCCTACCGGCTGACCCGAGACTTGTCCCATCGAATTCGAGAGTCGAAACTTCACGGTTCCAAGCTTACGCGCATGGCCGACGCTCGGCTTCAGATCGATTGCATGCGGCCGCCATCGACGGCCAGCGACACGCCGCTGATGTACGCCGCAGCAGGGCTCGCGAGGAACGCGATCGCGGCAGCGATCTCGCTGGCATCGGCGAAACGCCCCGCGGGCACCGACGCAAGCATCGTTCGCGCGACCACCTCTTCGTCGGTAGCCGATGCGCGTGCGCGGTCGGCCAGGATCTGGTCGAGACGACCAGTGCGCGTGTAGCCCGGCAGCACGTTGTTGACGGTGATCCCGAGCGGACCCAACTCGCGCGACAGGGTCTTCGACCAGCCCGCGACCGCGCCGCGCACCGTGTTCGACACCCCGAGATTGACGATCGGCTCGCGCACCGAAGTGGAAATCACGTTCACGATGCGGCCCCACCCCGACTCGCGCATGCCAGGCAGCACCGCCTGCACCAGAACCTGGCCTGCCAGCAGGTGCTGGCGAAACGCGGCCTCGAAGTCTTCGGCGCGGGCCAGGTGCGCCGGGCCGCCGGGCGGGCCGCCGCTGTTGTGGACGAGGATGTGCACGGCCTGGCCATGCGCGAGCGATGAGACCTGATTCGCCAGCCCGGCGAGATCGGACATGTCCGCGCTGATCGCAGCGTGCCGGCGCGTGGGGTCGTCGGCGCCCGGGAGGGAGGACAGCGCCCGCTCCAGGGCATCGGTGGAACGCGCGAGCAGGGTGACGTTCGCTCCAAGGAGCGCAAGCTCAATGGCCGCCGCGAGGCCGATGCCCTGCGAGCCGCCACAGACCAGCGCGTGCTTGCCGGTGAGGTCGAGATTCATCAAACGGTTTCCTCCTGGTCGGCAAGCGCCTGCGCCCGGCGCTCGAGGCGAGCCCGCATGATCGCCGCGACTTCCATGCGTTGTTCACCCCCGAGTCGCTCGAGCGCATCGGCGGCGCCGAGGACATTGGCGACGGGGTGGTTCTGGTTGAACTTGAACGTGATCTCGACCCGCTCCGCCTCGAGGCTGAACCCCACGATCCTTCGCAGGTCAGCGCGGTTGTGGTCCGCGTGGGCATCGAACTGCCAGCGGGAACCGATTCCGGTTTCGTATTTGTCCGCGAGCTCTGCCACCAGATGCGCGAGCATGTCGGGATCCTGGAAAACGCGGGCTTGCCCATACACATGCGCCACCGCGTAATTCCATGTGGGTACCCGGCGCCCGGCATCGGCATACCAGCTCGGGGACACATAGGCATGCGGACCGTGCAGGATCAGCAGGACCTGCTGCCCGTCGATGCTCCTCCACTGTGGATTGGGGAGCGCCCAATGGCCCCGGAACCGCACGTGCTGACCGTCGCGGGCGTACAGCAAAGGCAGGTGGCTCGCGAAGGGAGCGCCGTCGCAGGAGGACACGACCGTCGCGAAGGCGTCGCGCGCAACCAGGCGATCCAGTTCCGCCAGGTCCGACTCGGCAAATGCGCGCGGCGTGTGCATGTTCAGTGCCCCGGTGGCGTCTGGATCATGAGCGGCCGCAGTGCCTCGTCGTCACGCCCGACCGGTGGAGCCAGGTGGTCGAGATCGATCCCCATCCGGCCGGCATCCTCGAAATCGAGGCCGTCGAGCGACACGAAGTCGGCATCGAGGAGCGCAGACCGTGCCGAATCCTCGCTGTCGTAACTGAGGTGGTTGCCGTCGCAATCGAAAACTTCGGCCGACCCGCCGGATCGCACGCGCAGCCGCGCCCAGACGAGCGTTCGACCGAGCGCGGCAAGCCACCACTGCTCGGATTCGAAGTCGCTCACGAGAACCTCTCCAGCATGACCAGAAAGCCCGCGACGCCAAGGCCGAAGAAGGTAGCCCACAGACAGATCTGCGCGGGCAGCGCGAGGCCGTCGAGCCGGGCGTCGCCGAGTCGGCGGTAGCCGCCCGACAGCAGCCAGGCGATGGCGCGCGGAGAGGCAAAGCCGAGTCCGGGCGTCGCGGCGGCGGTCTCTCGATGCCGGTCGTGCAGGTGGACTTGCGCCATCGCCCAGAAGAACAGGAAGCCGAGGACGCCCGAGATGGCGAAAGCGACCCCGATCAGTGCAAAGAAGAGGATCACGAGGAGTCATCCTTCATTTCAGAATGTCGCGTGGCCGGGAGTGCGGGGGTAGGGGCTGGCGTCGCGGATGTTGGCAAGGCCGCACACGTACACGACGAGGCGTTCGAAGCCGAGGCCGAAACCCGCATGCGGCACGCTTCCGTAGCGTCGGAGATCGCGATACCACTGGTAGTGGTCGCAATCGAGGCCGAACTGCACGATGCGTTTGTCCAGGACGTCGAGACGCTCCTCGCGCTGCGATCCGCCGATGATCTCGCCGATACCGGGCGCCAGCACGTCCATGGCGGCAACGGTGCGGCCGTCGTCGTTGAGGCGCATGTAGAAAGCCTTGAAGTGCTCGGGGTAGTTCATGACCACGACCGGACGGCCTACATGCTCCTCGACGAGGAAGCGCTCGTGCTCGGTCTGGAGGTCGAGGCCCCATTCGACGGGATACTCGAAGCTGCGACCGGAGGCACGCAGGATCTCGATCGCCGCGCCATATTCGATCCGCTCGAAGGGCTGCGCCACGAACTGCTGGAGACGTGTCAGTGCGGTCTTTTCCACGCGTTCCGCGAAGAAGGCCATGTCGTCCGCGCGTTCGTCGAGCACCGAGCGGAAAATGAACTTGAGAAAATCCTCGGCCAGCGTCGCGTTGTCGTCGAGGTCCGCGAACGCGATTTCGGGTTCGATCATCCAGAACTCGGCCAGGTGCCGCGTCGTGTTGGAGTTTTCCGCGCGGAAGGTCGGTCCGAACGTATAGACCTTGCTGAGCGCGAGGCAGTAGGCCTCCACATTCAGCTGGCCGGACACCGTAAGGAAGGTCTCCTTGCCGAAGAAGTCGCGCGAGAAGTCGATCGCGCCGGACTCCGTTCGAGGCAGGTTGACCAGGTCCAGAGTCGACACCCGGAACATCTGCCCCGCGCCTTCCGCATCCGACGTGGTCACGATAGGCGTGTTGATCCAGTAGAAGCCGCGTTGATCGAAGAACCGGTGGATGGCCTGCGCGATGGTGTGCCTGACCCGCGTCACTGCTCCAAAAAGATTGGTGCGGGGCCGCAGGTGCGCTACTTCGCGCAGGAATTCCACCGAGTG
>JBBRIE010000044.1:0-17465 GCA_038221545.1 Lysobacterales bacterium | reverse complement strand
GTCTGGTCGATCCCGAGGACGACGGCGAGGTGCTGGTGCACGTCGGCGACGAGGTGCGCGAAAGTCTCATCGCCGACATGGACGCCGATGAACTGGTCGCCGCCGCGTCCGACCTCGATATCGATGACCTCGCCGATCTGGTCGATGACCTGCCGGACACGGTCATCGAAGAAGTGCTCAAGTCGATGGATCGCGAGAACCGCGAGCGGCTCGAGCAGGTGCTGTCGTACGACGAGGACAGCGCCGGGCGACTGATGAACCCGGAAGTCGTCACGGTGCGCGGCGACGTCACCATCGACGTGGTGTTGCGTTACCTGCGCCTGCGCGGCGAGATGCCGGAGCACACCGATCACCTCTACGTCGTCAGCCGCAGGCGGCAGTACCTCGGCCGCATCTCCCTGACCACGCTGCTGACCGCGGGCATCGAGACGCCGGTCAACTCGCTGCTCGACGATACGCAGCCGGCAATCCACGCGGACGAGCCCGCGGAAGCGGTCGCGAAGCAGTTCGCGGACCACGACTGGCTGTCGGCCCCGGTGGTGGATGCCGGCAACGTGCTGCTGGGGCGCATCACCGTCGATGACGTCATCGACCTCATCCGCGAACAGGCCGAACACCAGGCGATGGGCGCGGTCGGCCTCGACGAGGACGAGGACCTGTTCGCGCCGGTGGCACGCGCATCACGGCGCCGCATGCTCTGGCTCGGCGTCAATCTCGTCACCGCCTTCCTGGCGGCGGCCGTGATCGGCCGCTTTGAAGCCACGCTCGAGGCGATCGTCGCGCTGGCCGTACTCATGCCGATCGTCGCCAGCATGGGCGGCGTGGCCGGTACGCAGACGCTGACGCTGATGGTGCGCGGCCTCGCGCTCGGCCAGGTCGGCTTCGGCAACCTGCGCGCACTGCTCGTCAAGGAGTTGATGGTCGGAACGGTGAACGGGGTGCTCTGGGCGGTCGTGGTGGCGCTCGTCACCTGGGTGTGGTTCCGGGACGCCCGGATCGCGCTCGTGATCGGCGCCGCCATCGCGATCAACCTGTTCGTCGCGGCGCTCGCGGGCGTGCTCGTTCCCCTGCTGCTCAAGCGCATGCGCATCGATCCCGCGCTCGCGGGCGGAGTTGTGCTGACCACCATTACGGACGTGGTCGGCTTCCTCTCGTTCCTCGGTCTCGGCACCGCGCTGCTGTTGCCCTGACTTGCGCGCGTGGCGATCCTCGAAGTACGCGTGAAGCCCAACGCCCGCACGTCGTCGCTGGAGCAGGCGGAAGACGGCAACTGGCTGGCGCAACTCAAGTCGCCGCCGATCGACGGCAAGGCCAATGCGGAACTCATCGCGCTCGTCGCCGCGCACTTCGGCCTGCGCAAGTCGCAGGTGGCGATCAAGTCAGGCGCCTCGGGCCGCACCAAGCGCATCAGCCTGCCCGATTAGATGTCGGCTGCCAGCAGTTGCCCCCTCGTTTTCCATTCTCCGCGTGGCGACGGGAGAAAGGTCCCGACGCGAATGATGGGCGCCATCTTGCGCTGAGTTTGCCCCTCATCCGACCTGCGGGCACCTTCTCCCCGCAGGCGGGGAATGGAACGTCATTTGGCTTGCGCGGCGCGCTGGGCGATGGTCTGCGCGACGTCGTTGCGCAGATAGACGGGGACGATCGCCGCGGCGTCGACGGCTTCGCCGCGCGCGAAGGCCGCCGCGCCGAGTCGGGCGAGATGTGCCGCGCCCGGCAGCGCCTCCGCATGCGCGGCGACGATGCGCCGCCCGTTCGCGGCAAGCGCGTCGCGCGCGATGGCGACACCGCTGCCGCAGGCGATCCACGCATCGCCCGCCGCGTCGCCCGCGCCGCGCAGCGCCCTCGTCATCGCGGCCGGCGCCAGCAGCGATTCGGGTAGCGCGTCGGCCTGCGCTGCATCGAGGTCGGTGGCATCGGCTGGCAGGCGGGAGGCCGACCACGCGGCTGCGTACAGCTCGCCCATGCGGGCGTCGAGCACCGCGAGCACGCCGGCGCGCGCTGCCCGCGCGTCCTCGAGGAAGGGCTCGACCAGCACGCGCAGGGAAGACGCCGCGACGATCGGAAGATCCAGCGCCAGCGCAATGCCCTGCGCAACCGCGATGCCGAGGCGCACGCCGGTGAAGGCACCGGGTCCGCGCGTGCAGGCGATGGCGTCGAGCGCGTTGCGCGTCACGCCGCACTCGTCCAGCAGTTCGTCCGCCCAAGGCAGCACCAGCTCGGCGTGGCGGCGGGGCGCGATCGCGAAGCGCGACCGTACTTCGCCATCCGCGTACAGCGCCACCGAGCACGCTTCGGTGGACGTTTCGAACGCAAGCAACTTCACGCGGGAGCCCGGCTGCGGCGAGAGCCGCAAGCCTAGCGAGAACCGGCTCGGGGAGGCTCGGAAAATGCTGCTGCGGGCTATAAGGCACGCTCCGCCGCGCAGGCGCTGATGCCGCTCTCGCGCGGAGCAGTCCCTGCCCCGCCATCGGACGCCAAGCGCGCGCCGTCCCGTCGATGGTGCGCGCTCCGGCAAAGACGCCGGTTCCAACGCCCTCGGCCGCGCACGCGCGTTTGCGGCGGGGAGCGATGCGCCTACTCAGGCGACCGGATGCTGCGGCTGGATGTCTTCTCCGCGCTGCCGGTACCAGTCTATGCGCCGTGTCAGGTACATGAGGGCTGCGACCGTGGCGAGCAGCCCCATCGAACCGATCAGCAGTGCGTAGCGCTCGCTCACGACCAGCCCGTACAGCAGCGCGTAGAGACCCGCGATGCCGCCGCCGACCATGCAACCGTCGCGGCGGGTGGACAGCACCGCAGCGGCATAGCCACCGACGATCAGGGCCACCGCCGTGGCGGCGATGGCGTAGGCGACATCGAAGCCGGTCTGTTCCGAAAGAGCGAGCAGCAGCAGGTAGAAGCAGCTGAGCGCGAGGCCGACCAGCAGGTACTGCACCGGATGCACGCGCAGACGGCGCAGCGCCTCGAACAGGAAGAGTGCCACGAAGGTCAGCCCGATGAACAGCAATCCGTACTTGCCCGTGCGCACGTTGCGCGCGTAGTCATCGACCGGTTGCAGCAGCGCCACGCCGAAGGCCGAAGCCATCACGGCGGCGTCCTCGGGAGCGTGGTCGAACCAGACCTGCGGATACGTGCGATTGAGGTCTATCGCCTGCCAGGTCGCGCTGAATCCCCGGGGCGTCACCGCGTGCGACGTCGGCAGGCGACCGCCATCGAAGCTCGGATGCGGCCAAGCCGCCGCAAGCGTCGCGCGCGTGTGGCGCGCCAGCGGCAGGAGGTGCAGTTGCCGCGTGCCGGCAAGCCGCAATGCGATGTCGAACGGCACCGCAGCAGTGGGTTCCGCGTCCAGTCCGAGCGGGATGGCGATGCTGGTGATGCCGGCCACGGTCGCGGGCGTGGGACGCGCGGTCCGCGCGCTGCCAGCGACCGTCGATCGCCCGATCCCGCGCACACCCGCCACGTCGGCGACCGGCAGCCGCAGTTCGGCGCGCGGCCACAGCCATTCGATCCCGGCGCCGTGCTCGAGCACCGCGAAGTCGGCAGCGGCGAAATGGCCGGCAAGGGCGAGGTCGGCGAGATACACCGGGGTTTTGAAGATGCCGTAGCTCCGCTCGGACAACGTCAGGCGGCCGTCGATCGCCAGGCGATCGGCCAGCACCAGGACCGTGCCGGTGTCGCGGCGCGTCTCGGGTTTGCCTTTGCGCACGACTTCGACGGTGCGCACGAACGGCAGCGCGATTACCGGCCCTCCGACACGCTGCATGCCGCCCCAGCGCGCGGCGATGGCGGCCACCGCCGCTTCACGGGACGCCGCGCGCTCGCTGACAATGCTGCGCACCTGCGCGAGCGGCACCAGCATCAGCAGCGCAAGGACGCCGATGCCGAGCACCTTGAAGGTCGGGCCCTGCAAGACTGCAAGCGCCATGATAGTTGCCTCGTGGGGAGTCCACGGGCATCACAGCGCGACCAGGGGCGTTGACGGGGTGCGCGGCCTGCCCGCATTCGGGCCGTGCGATGGCACGCAGCTTCGAAGCGCGCACCTCGACGGCGCGCGGGATGGCGTCAGAGCGTGAGTCGCCGCGCGCCAGGATCGATCCGCTACGTCGGCGGCGGTTGCCAGAGCTCCACGCGACGGCCATCCGGATCCACGAACCACCCGAAACGGCCGAACTCGGATTCCTCGACCTTCTCGTCCGCCGTGGCGCCGATGCCGCGCAGGTGCGCCAGCAGCGGTTCGAGCTCGTCCACCCGGAAGTTGATCATGAAGCCCTGCGCGCGGGCACCGAAATATTCGGTGCCCATTGAACGGCGACCAGAGCGTGTAGCCGGGTCGCGCGGCGTCTTCGCTGAACATCGCCCCGCCGAAGCTGGCGTCGACCGCGAGCCCCAGGTGTTCGGCATACCACTGCGCCAGCGCGGCGGGGTCGCGGGAACGGAAGAACACGTCCCCGAGTCCAATGATTCTCGCGCTGCCGTCGCGCCCCTGCGTGTGCGATGCGCCGAGTATGGGATATTCGCCGCCAGCATCGAGGATTCCGTTCCAATGAGCGACCCGTTCACCGACATCCGCATCACCGGGCTGGACACCACCGCCACCCGGCCCTCGGAGCAGGGTCCGGCCATGCGCCTGCTGCACCTCTCCCTGTCCGCGCCGCCGCCGCCGAACTGGGTGCGCCTGTTTTCGCAGACCCGCCAGAAGGCCCGTCACAGCATGTGGCGGCGCGCGTGGATCGAAGGCGCGCACATCGTGCTCGATTGTGTGCCGGAGGAACTCGAGCACTACCACCTGACCGACCTCAAGGACGATGTGCGCAGCTGCAACGCCAAGTACCGCCGATGGGACGAGGAAATGGCGGCGGCGGCGGCGGCGAAGCATCGCGCGGAGCTCGAGGACCGGGTCCGCCTGCAGAAGCTGGCGGCACGCCTCGACTTCGACTGAGGCCTCCGCGCCCGCGCCACTGCGTTCGGGCAAGCGCGCATGCCTGGCTGCACGCCAGTTCGACGCGTCGCGCGCGCGTCAGTGGCTGGCGAAGAACGCCTCGACGTCCGCCAGGTGTTGCGTACGCGGCATACCCGGCAAAGCGTTGAGAAAGATGCGCCCGTAGCGTGCCTCGGTCAGCCTTGGATCGCACAGCATGAGCACGCCACGATCGTCGACCGCGCGGATGAGCCGGCCGACGCCCTGGCGCAGGGCCAGCGCTGCGCTCGGCAACTGGTGATCGAAGAACGGATTGCCGCCCTCCTCGCGAATCGCGGCCAGGCGCGCCTCGAGGATCGGATCGTCGGGCGCCGCGAACGGCAGCTTGTCGATCGCGACCAGCGAAAGCGCGTCGCCGCGCACGTCGACACCTTCCCAGAAGCTCGCGGCGCCCAGCAGCACGGCGTTGCCGGCGACGCGGAACTGGTCGAGCAGCAGTGCACGTGGCGCGCTGCCCTGCACCAGCAACGGGTACGGCAGGTCGGCCAGCAGGCGCGCGGCGATCTGCAGCGCGCGATGCGAAGTGAAGAGGCAGAACGCGCGGCCGCGCGACGCGGCGAGCGCGGGTCGCAGTCGCTCGACCACCCGCTCGGTGTAGTCGCGCGCCTGCGGCGCGGGCAGGCCGCGCGGCAGGTACAGGAGCGCGTTGCGTTCGAAGTCGAAGGGACTCGGCAGACGCAAAGTCTCGGCTTCGGCGAGGCCGGTCTGCTGCTGGAACAGCGAGAAGTCCTCGCCGATGGCAAGCGTTGCCGACGTGAAGATCCAGGCGGCGCGCGTCTGCCCGCGAAACGCGGTCAGGGGCTCGGCTACGTTGAGCGGCGTGACCGAGAGGTTGAAGCCACGCTCACTGAGCTCGAACCAGTGGACGGAGCCGGCGCCCGGCGTCGCGCGGACCTGCTGCAGGCGACGCAGGTATTCGACCGCGCGCGCCTGGCATCCCCCCATGCCGTCGTTCGCCTCGAGGTACGGCTCGAGCGCGCCGGCGATGCCCGCCAACGCCTGCTCGACATCGTCGAAGGCGTGGTTGACGCCGTCGAGGCCCGCGACGAGCGTCCACGCACCGCGGCGCGGCAGCGGATCCAGCGCGAAACGCAGGCGCCGCACCGCGGCCTCGATGTCGCCGAGGAGGGGCGCGAGCACCGGCAGCAGGCCGCTCACGGCCGCGGCCTCGCGTTGCGTGTCGAGTCCAAGGTCGCGAAGCTGGCGCGCGGACAACGTCAGGCTGAAGAACTGCCCCGCGAGTTCCGGCAGCTGGTGCGCCTCGTCGATCACGAACACGCCCGCACCCGGCAGCAGTTCGCCGAAGCCTTCCTGCTTGAGCGCGAGGTCGGCGAACAGCAGGTGGTGGTCAACCACCACCACGTCGGCGGTGAGTGCGGCGCGCCGCGCATTGACCACGTGGCAGTCGCCGAAGAACGCGCACTCGCTGCCGAGGCAGTTCTCGCTGGTCGACGTGACGCTCGGCCATACCGCCGCCGACTCGGGCACGCTGCCGAGTTCCGCGATGTCGCCGCGCCGCGTGCGCGACGCCCAGGCGCGGATCGCCATCAGCTCCGACTGCTGTTGCGCGCCGGCGTTGGCCGCCTCGCCGGCGCTGCGATCAAGCCGGTAAAGGCAGAGGTAATTCGCGCGTCCCTTGAGCAGCGCGGCGGACACGCTCACGCCAAGTGCTTCGCGGACTCGCGGCAGGTCGCGATGGAACAGCTGTTCCTGCAGGGTCTTGGTCCCGGTCGACACGATCGTGCGCGCGCCGCTCAGCAACACGGGCACCAGGTAGGCGAAGGTCTTGCCGGTGCCTGTACCCGCCTCGACGATCAACTCGCCGCTGGTCGCGATTGCGCGTTCCACCGCGGCGGCCATCGACTGCTGCTCGGGGCGCACCGCGAAGCTTGGGTCGCTGGCTGCGAAAGGTCCGTCCGGACCAAGCGCGGAGACGGCGCCTGACTGCTCCTTGCGTGCGCTCACATGCGGATCAATGCGGGCACCTCGCAGGACTTTACCTGCGCACGCGCGGACCTCGCGCTGACCGCATCCCCGAGTTCCGTGCGCGCGGCTTCGAGCGTCAGCCAGTTGCGCACGCACAGCGTGCCGATGCGCGGCCCCATTTCGAGCGAATGCTGCGCCCAGCGGGCGGCGTCGCGCCATGCACGCCGCGCAAGGCCGATTTCGGCACGCCATTGCCAGAGGTCGGGGTCGTCGTCGCGGACGCCGATGGCCTGCAGCAGGTGCGCATCCGCCGCGGCGAATTCGCGCGCACCTTCGGCTGCGCGCGCCTGTTCGCGCAGGTCGGCGATGGCAGGGTCGAGCAGCGGCGTGACTTCGACCGACGAGGGCACTGTCGCGATCGTCGCGCGGATCTCCGACACCCAGTCGCGCGGGGGTGACGGGGCTGCCACCGGAGCGGATTCCGGATCAGGGGCAAACATCGAACAACCGAACAGCGAAGCGAGCAACAGCGCGCACGCACAAGCCCGCGTCGCATGGGTGGCAGGGGTCGGGCGTCTGGCGTGTGGCCATTGCGTTCCGTGGGCACGTTCGTCAGGTCGGGTCATCGGTTTCCCCAGTTGAACCAGCCGCGTTCTTCTTCTGCCTCGGGTTGCGCGTAGCAGGGCTCGAAGCGCTCGGGCTCGAAACCCAGCGCGAACGGCAAGGTGCGCGCACCCGGACAGTCTGCGTCCGTCTGCGACTGCCAGCGCATGTCCACCCACACGAGGTGCGGATCGGTGCGGAGGTCGGGTTGCAGCGCCCGGCTGGGCAACAGCGCGAACAGCTTCGCCCACACGCGCATCGCGCCGGTCGAACCGAACAGTCCGGTCTCGGTGTTGTCGTCCGCGCCGAGCCACACGACCGCGAGGTGCGAACCCGTGTAGCCGGCGAACCAGCTGTCGCGATTGTCGTTGCTGGTGCCGGTCTTGCCGGCCGGCGCGAGCTTGCCGAGACCGAGCCCGACCAGGGCGCTGGCGGTGCCGCGACGCGCGGTTTCCTGCAGCGCGTACGTGGTCAGGCGCGAGGCCTGGACCAGCGCGCCGGCATCCGACGGCGCGCGATACCGGGTCAACGGACGGCCGTCAGCGTCGACCACCGCGTCGAGCGCACGCAGGGGTTGGGGCACGCCGTCGGCGGCGAGGTACTGATAGGCCTGGGCGACCTGCATCGGCGAAAGATCGGTCGCACCCAGCAGCAGCGACGGATGGGGCGAGATGTCGGCCCCGGGGATCAGCGATTCCAGCAGGCGCTCGACGCGCGCCACGCCGATCTCGAGACCCAGGTGCACCGTGGCGAGATTGTACGAACGCACCAGTGCGTCGAGCAGCGACACGTCGCCGTGCGACACCCCATCGACGTTTTTCGGCGTCCACGCCTTGCTGCCGCGGATCGGCACGGTCAATTGCCGATCGGGCAAGGGCGTCATCAACGAGAAATTCTGGGGTTGCGCGAGCGCCAGCAGGTACACGAAGGGCTTGACCAGCGAGCCGATCGGGCGCTGCGCCGACAGTGCGCGGTTGTAACCCTGCGAGTCGCCCTCGCGCGCACCCACGACGGCGAGGAGCGCACCGCTCCGCGGCTCGACCACGACCACGGCGGCCTCAAGCTTGAGACCCTTCTTGCCGAGCGACTTGAGCGTCGCCGCGACGGCCTCGTCGGCAAAGGACTGCGCGGACGGTGCGAGCGTCGTGAAGACCGACAGTCCCTGCGCGCGCAATTCGACATCCGGGAAATCGCGCTTGAGCTGCTGGCGCACGACTTCCAGGAAGGCCGGGTAACGGTTGCGCGTGAGTCCGCGGCCGCTGCCGACGTCCAGTCCCGTCGCGGCCGCGGCACGCCGCTCGATGGCACTGATGAGTCCCACTTCCTCCATCACGCCGAGCACCAGGTCGCGTCGTGCCAGCGCGCGATCCGGATGGCGCCGCGGGTCGTAGTAGGACGGACCACGGATCATCCCGACCATCAACGCGATTTCGGGGATGCCGAGGGCGTTGAGGTCGCGCCCGAACCAGAATTCGCTCGCGGCCGCGACGCCGTGCACGGCCTGCCCGCCCTGCTGGCCCAGGAAGATCTGGTTGAGGTACGCCTCCATGATGCGGCGCTTGTCGAAGCGCGCTTCGGTCAGTAACGCCATCAGCACCTCGTTCACCTTGCGCGTGTAGCTCTGTTCGCGCGTCAGCCAGAGGTTGCGTACCAGTTGCTGCGTCAGCGTGCTGCCGCCCTGGACGACTTCGCCCGCGCGTGCATTGCTCAGCGCCGCCCTCGCGATAGCCACCAGGTCGATGCCGCGGTGGGTCTTGAAGTTCCGATCCTCGACCGCCTGCAGGGTGGCGACGAGCAGCGGCGGCACATCGCCGGCGCGCACGAAGCGGCGCTCCTGCTGCTCCGCGCCGTACAGCGTCGCGATGCGCGCCGGATCGAGCTGCGCCGCAGGCAAAGGTCGCTTCGAGTCCAGGTCTTCGAGCCGGGCGACCTGGGTCGCGCCGACGACCACGCGCAGGCGCTGGCGTGGCGACGCTCCGTCGGGTCCCCCAAAGGCGCGCGTGGCGATCAGGTAGGTGTTGCCCTGCTTGCGGTAAGTGCCGGGTGCGAAGGGCTCGCCGGCAACCTTGGCATAGCGCGCGGCGCCCAGTTCGCGATCGAGCGCGGCCGCGCTCAGCGAAGCTCCTGGAGCGAGCAGCAAAGGACGCGCATACACCCGCGACGGTTGCGCGAACACCAGCACGTCGAAGCGCTCGCGCACGCGCCGATCGAGGACCCACAGGTACGCCACGAACGCGATCAGCAGGATGCCCCCGATGGCGACCAGCGGCAGACGCGCGCGGCGCCACAGCTCACGGATCGGGCGGGCGCCTTCGTCGTCTTCGGGATCGGGGTCGAATTCTGGATCGGTGGCCAAGGGGTGGCAACGCCGCGGGAGGGTCGATCCGAGACCGGAATCCGCCGCGCGCGTTCATTTCCTGTGATTGATCGCGCAGATATTACGTGGATTGCAGTGGATTGCAGTGCGTTGCATGACACATGCGTTCGCATTGCCGATAATCCGCCTCTTATCCGTCAGGCCGGCGCCACCCGGCGCACGCCCATCTCGACTCAAGCGCAGCCCCCCCGACTCACCCGCGTCGTCGTCTTCGGTGCCGCTGCGCCGACGCGTGCGTGGCTGGACGCGCTCCGTGCGCGGTTGCCGGTCTCGGTCGTCGTCGAAACGAGCGGGCATGCGCGAGACGACTTCGAAGCCGCACTCGATCACGCCGCGCAGGCCGCCGCGCCCGACCTCACCGCGATGCTGCTGGCGGATGCGCAGCTGCCGCCGCACGCCTGGCGCCGCCTGCTCGCGGTGGCGTCGGCCACGGCTGCCGAGGGACCCGTAGTGACGCCGCTGTGCGCGGCGACCCCGGGCCTCGAGCCGTGGCATGACCGGAACGGGTTCGCCGACGCCACGCTCGAAAAACTCGACAGCGCCTGCTTCCTGCGCGGCACGCGCACGCTGTCGCCGGTCACGCTCCTGTCGTCGCAACTGAGCCTCTGGCCCGCGGCATCGCTCGCCAGCTGGCGGGGCCGGACCGAAGGCCTCACGCTGCAGGCGTGGCTCGAACGCCACCCCGCCGTACTCTGCGACCACCTGCTGGTCGGTGGTGGGCGCGCGCACGCGGCGCCGCACGCCTCGCTCGTGCCCGCATCGCCGGCGATTGCCGCACTGCGCGCAGGATTCGCGCCGATGGCCGCGGCCTGCTGGCCCGGGCTCGATGGCAAGCCCGTGATCCTGCACGTGTCGCACGCCTGGGGCGGCGGCATTGCACGCTTCATCGAGGACCTGGCGAGCGCGGACCCGAAACGCCGGCATTTCGTCCTGAGCGCGCACGGGAGCACCGGTGGCCCACTGGGTCGACGGCTCGAAGTGTGTGAGGTGGGTGCGCCCACCGCCGCCGAGCCACTGCGGCAGGCACCGCTCGATCCGCCGATCGCGGCAATCGCCGAAGCGCATCAAGGCTATCGCGAGGCGCTCACGCGCCTGCTGCGCGATTTCGCCATCACGCAGGTCTGGGTGTCCTCGCTGCTCGGCCATTCGCTCGACGCATTGCGCACGGACGTGCCGACCGTCGTCGTCAACCACGACTACGCCGCCTGGTGGCCCGAGCTGCACGCGGACTTCGGCGACGCCGCGCGCGCGTTCGATCGCGAAGCGCTGGCCACGCTCCTCGAAAGTGGCGCCAACCTCGCGCCGATGCCGTCGCGCAGCGCGACCCAGTGGACCCTGCAACGCGAGGAGCTGCTGCGCACCCTGCTCGCCCGCCGACCGGCCATGGTGGCGCCGTCGGCGGGCGTGCGCGCGAACCTGCTGCGCATGGAGCCGTCCCTGGCTGCGCTCGAGTGGCACGTGATTGCGCACGGCGTCCGCCCGTTCGCGTCTGCAGCCGGCGACGACAGCGTGTCCGATCCCGGGTTGATCGACGCGCGACCGCGCCTGCTGGTGCCGGGCCGGCTCAACGGCGGCAAGGGCGACGCACTGCTCGCGCAGTGCATCGAGGCGCTGGCGGCGCTTGCCGATGTGTGGCTGGTGGGCTGCGGACCGAGTTTCGAGAAGTACCTGGGCGTCGGCGGCGTGCACATCGTGTTCGACTACGACCGCGACGGACTGCCGGCGCTGCTGGCGAGGATCAGGCCGCAACTCGCCCTGTTGCCCGTCAGTGTCGCCGAGAGCTATTCCTACCTCCTCAGCGAGTTGACCGCGCTTGGCGTGCCGACGCTGGCGACCGCGCTTGGCGCTTATCGGGATCGCATCGAGGACGGCGTGGACGGCTTCCTGGTCGAGCCCGACGCCGATGCGATCGTGTCGCGCGTCGGTGACCTGCTCGCGGAGCCGCAGCGCCTGCTCGCGGTGCGCGAACAGCTCGCCGTGCGGCCGATGCGCACGCTCGCGGCGATGCGCGACGACTACGCCACGCTGCTGCCGCAGGCTGAACGCAGCGGCTATCCGATCTACCGCCACGACGTACGCGGGGCGGCGCTGGACGCCCTGCGCGCGGAGCAGGCGGCCACCGTGCGGCACGCGCGCGCGCTCGATGCGAGACTCCTCGCCGTGCAGGCGGAACTGGAGCGACGCGCCGACTGGGTCGCGCGCACCGACTCGCTGTTCCGCGACCGCAGCCGCGAACTGGTCGTACAGTGCGAGCGCGCGGATGGGCTGGCGGACCGGCTGTCGGTGGCGGATGACCAGCGCGCGCAGGCAATTGCCGCAGTCGCGCATGCCCAGCAGCAAGCGCAGTCGCTCGAACAGGAGCTGCAGCAGTCACGGGCGCAGGCCGCTGCGCTTGCGCAGTCGATCGATGAACTCCTGCATAGCCGCTCCTGGCGCGTCACCGCGCCGCTGCGCCGGGCGACCATTGCACTGCGCCGCGTGCGCTCCCGGATCCGGTTCCGGCTCTCGCAATGGCGTGGGCGCGCCACGGCGTTGCGTCGCAGCCTTGCCAGTCGCGGACTGCGCGGCACGCTTGCGCACATCCGCCAGCGCGGGCGCGGCAGCCCATATGCCGCGATGTCGCTCGATCTCCCGGCCGCGGCGGCCTTCGCACCGTTCGATGTCCCGGGCAGCGACTCGCCGCTGGCCTCGATCGTGGTGCCGGTGTTCAATCATTTCGAGCACACCCTCACCTGCCTGCGCGCGCTGGCCGCGACGGCCGATCCGTCGGTGCCGTTCGAGGTCATCGTGGTGGACGACTGCTCGACCGACGAAACGCGCGAGCGACTGGCCGGGATCGGCGGCATCGTCGTGCAGCGCCAGGCAGCCAACGGCGGCTTCATCGCCGCCTGCAACGCGGGACTCGCACGGGCTCGCGGCGAATTCGTGGTGTTCCTCAACAACGACACCGCGGTGCAGCCGAACTGGCTGTCGGCGCTTCTCGACACCTTCGAACGCTTCCCGGATACCGGCCTCGCGGGTTCGAAACTCGTGTATCCCGACGGGCGCCTGCAGGAAGCGGGAGGCATCGTGTTTGCCGATGCCTCCGGCTGGAACTACGGGCGCTTCGAGGACCCCGACGACCCCCGCTTCAACTACGTGCGCGAAGTCGACTACTGCTCGGGTGCCTCGATCGCGCTGCGGCGCGAGCTGCTCGTCGAGCTTGGCGGCTTCGACCCGCTGTACGCGCCGGCGTACTACGAGGACACCGACCTCGCGATGCGAGTGCGGGCGCACGGGCTCAAGGTTCGCTACCAGCCCGCCTCGGTGGTCGTCCATTTCGAGGGCGTCAGTTCGGGCACCGACACCGGCAGCGGCACCAAGCGCTTCCAGCCGATCAACCAGGTGAAATTCCTGGATCGGTGGCGCGACACCTTGCGAGCATTTCCCATGCCGGGTTCGGACATCGCGCTCGCGCGAGAACACCGGGCGACCCGGCGCATCCTCGTCATCGACGCCTGCACGCCGATGCCCGACCACGACGCCGGTTCGCTGCGCATGTGGAACATCCTGCGCCTGCTGATCGAAGACGGCGCCAAGGTCACGTTTTTTTCCGAGAACCTGGCGCACCACGGCCGCTACACCGAGGCGTTGCAGCAACTGGGCGTGGAGGCGCTGTTCCATCCGTTCGTGCACGACATCCCCGCCTGGCTCGATGCGCATGGCAGCGTGTTCGACGCGGTACTCGTGAGCCGGCACGGCGTGGCGACGCCGCTGGTACCGCTGCTGCGGGAGAGCGCGCCGCAGGCGAGCGTCATCTTCGACACCGTCGACCTGCACTTCCTGCGCGAGCAGCGCGCGGCCGAACTCGAAGGCGGACGCGCGGACCTGCTGCGCGCTGCAGCGCAGACCCGGGCGCTGGAACTCGCGCTGGTGCGCAGCTGCGACGTGACGCTGGTGGTGAGTCCGTTCGAGCGCGACCTGCTGCGCAGCCTCGTGCCTCAGGCGCGCGTCGAGGTGCTGGCCACCGTCCACGACATTGCCGGAACCGGGCTACCGTTCGCCGAACGCAATGGCCTGCTGTTCGTGGGCGGATTCCAGCACACGCCCAACATCGACGCGGTGGAATGGCTGGTCGGTGAAATCTGGCCGCTGGTGTCGGCGGCGCTGCCCGATGTGGTGCTCAACATCGTCGGCAGCCGCATGCCCGACGCGCTGCGCGCGAAATGCACGGCCGCGGGCGCGCGCGTGGTCGTGCACGGCTTCGTCGAGGATCTCGAGCCGTTGCTGTTCACTTCGCGCCTGTCGCTGGCGCCGCTGCGCTACGGCGCCGGCATCAAGGGCAAGATAAACGAGGCGATGGCGCACGGACTGCCGGTGGTGGCGACGCCGCTCGCGGTGGAAGGCATGCACGTCGCGGACGGTGAGTCCGCACTGGTCGCCGCCAATGCGCAGGGGTTCGCCGACGCGATCGCGCGTGCGCACGGCGACGAAGCCCTGTGGAGCCGGCTCGCGAGCGGCGGCCTCGCCAACGTGGCGACGCACTTCTCGTTCGACGCCGCGCGCGCCGCGCTCGCCACGATCCTGCCGCGCCGCTAGCTCCTCGCGGCGGGATCAGCCCCCGCGCAGCTCCAGCAGCCGCTGCTGCAGCTCCGGCAGCGATGCATGGTTAAGGCTCACGCTCTCGATCTGGCTGATCACGCGCTGCGCCTCGTCGAACCGGCCCTGGTCGAGATAATCATTGGCTTGCCGCGCGAGCCCGTCGAGTGCCTTCTTCTGCCCCTCGTAACCGAAGGGGCTGGCGGCATCGATCTCGACGATCTTCTGGAACAACTCGAGCGCCGCGTCTTCGCTGCCGGCCCAGCGGCCCGACTCGAGCGCAGCGTTGCCGCGCTTGATGAGCGACTCGATCTCGTCGACGCTGCCTTCGCGGCTACTGATGTTCTCGTCCAGCTCGTCGAGCTCCGGGCCGCCTTGCAGGATCCCGCGCGCCTGCGTCGCCGTGATGCGCGCCGCATCGACGTCATTGTTGGTCAGCTCACTGCGTGCGCGCGCGATCAGCCGTTCGCCCACGCTGCGCCGTCCCGCCTGCGCGCGTTCGTTGTCGGGATCTTCCTCGAGGATGCTGCGGTAGATCGCGTCGGCGTTGTCGCGCTCCTCGCCCGCCAGCCGACCCTGCTGCTCGGCCAGCTCGGCCTTGGCAAGCTGCGCGGTCAGGTCGCTCGGCTGCAGCCACGCGCGCAACGGCTCCTGGGCGAACCACAGCGCGACCGCGAGCACGGCGACGCCCGCGGCGAGGCCGATCCACAAGGGCTTGCGCGATTTCGCCTTGGCCGCGAGCGCGGCCTCGGCCTCCGCGTCCCCGATGCGCTTGATGCCGCCTTCGGTGCGGGGCCGCACGGCCGCACTCTGCTTGGTGCGCTGCTGGGTGCGGGGTTCGGCGCTGGAACGGGCCAGGGCCCGGTCCACCACGTCGCCACCTTCGAGCAGCGGCAGTACGGCGGTGCCGGAGAGTTGGGGCATCACTGCCGTGCCGGCCAGCGCGGCGGCCTTCTCGGTGATGGGATCGGCGCGGCCGCCGGGCAGCGCCGCCGCGACGTCGGCGGGCGTGACGCGGGTGATGCGCGCGGTCGACGACAGGGAATTGAGGATGCGCTCGCGCTGCATCGGATCGGGCGTCATCACCTCGGGCAGCTCGCCCTCGGCAATCGCGATTTCGTACGCGGCGACCGACTCGGCGACGTCGTCGCCGTTCTGGAAGCGATCGCCGACCTGCTTGGCCATCATCCGGTCGACGAGGTCCTGCAGCGCCGCCAGGTTCTCCGGCAGCTCGGGCACCGGTTCGGTGATGTGCATGATGCCGATCGCGAGCGGATCGTCGGCCTGGTACGGCACCTCGCCGACCAGCAGTTCGTACAGCAGCACGCCGAGGCTGTAGAGGTCCGCGCGACCGTCGAGCGGCAGCCCGCGCGCCTGCTCCGGGCTCATGTAGTGCGGAGTGCCGACCACCGAGCCCGCACGCGTCATCTTGGTCGCGGAGTCAGCCGCGCGCGCGATGCCGAAGTCGGTCAGCGCCGCGCTACCGTCCTCGCGCAGCAGGATGTTGTCCGGCTTGATATCGCGGTGGATGAAACCCTTGCTGTGCGCGTAGGCCAGCGCGCGCGCCATCTCGCGTGTCACGCGCAGCGCGCCGAGCGGATCGATGTCCTTGGAGATCGAGCCGCCGGGCAGGTACTCCATGGCGATGTAGTGCCACTGCTCGTGCTTGCCGACATCGACCACACCGACCACGTGCCGGTGGTGCAGCTTGGCGGCGATACGCGCCTCGCGCAGGAAACGGTCGCCGAAGGTCGAATCGGCGAGCAGGTGCGGCGCCATGATCTTGAGCGCCACCTCGCGGTCGACGGACTCCTGGAGCGCGAGATACACGCTCGCCATGCCGCCCTTGCCGAGCGGCCTGATGATGCGGTAGCCAGGTATCTCCATCGCGCCTCCATAAAAGGGGACGGAGGCAATTAACGTCGTTAATCACCTCCGTCCCTCTTCATGATACCGCCGGCCAAGCGTCAGGGGCGCGCCTTGCCCGCCTTCCCCGCCGGCGCGCGTGATGCCGCGGGTGCCGCGCCGACCCGCCGCGCGTCCAGCACGTTGGGCAACGACGCGATGCGATGCAGCAGGCTCGACAGCTGCGCGAAGTCGCCGACGCGCAGCGTGAACGTCAGTTCCGCCTCGCCGCCCGCGCCATCCCCGCGCGTCATGGCCGCGACCACGCGCACGTCGGCGGCGCTGATCGCGGCGGACACGTCCTTGAGCAGGCCCTTGCGGTCGTAGGCGCGCACCAGGATGTCGACCGGGAAGTCGCGCCCCGAACTGCGGCCCCACTCGACTTCGACGACGCGCGAGGGATCGCGTGCCGCGAGCGCGTCGTAGCTCCGGCAGCCTGCGCGGTGCACGCTGACGCCGCGCGCGCGCGTCAGGTATCCCGCGATCGGGTCTCCGGCCACCGGCTGACAACAGCGCGCGAGCGCGGTCAGCAGGTTGCCCACCCCCTCGATCACGATGCGGTCGCCCGCACCGCCGCGCGGACGTTCGCTGCGCACGAGCGCGAGGAGGGGATCGCTGGCCTCGCCGGGAGTCGCCTCGGGATGCGACAACTCGTGCAGCGCGCGCGCGGCGTGCCCGCCGGTGATGTCGCCGAGCGCGACCGCCAGCAACAGCTCTTCGACCGATTTGAGCTTGAGGTGCACCGCCAGGCGATCGAGGTTGGCGTAGGGCAGGCCCATCCGCTTGAATTCGCGCTCGAGCAGGTCGCGGCCTGCGGCGAGATTGCGGTCGGTGTCCATGCGGCGGAACCACGCGCGTACCTTGTCCCGCGCGCGCGAGGTGTTGAGGTAGCCGCGCTCCGCGATCAGCCAGTCGCGCTTCGGCTCGCCCTGTTTCGCCGTGAGTATCTCGACGGCATCGCCGCTGCGCGGCTGGTGGGTCAGCGTCACGATGCGCCCGTCGACTTTGGCGCCGCGACAGCGGTGGCCGACTTCCGTGTGCACCGCGTAGGCGAAATCGAGCACGGTGGCGCCGTGCGCCAGGTCCGGTACCTCG
>JBBRIE010000043.1:0-17680 GCA_038221545.1 Lysobacterales bacterium | reverse complement strand
CGCCCGCCGTGTGCTGGCTGGGAGTTCCGCTGATCCTTGACGGGCGCGTGGTCGGCGCGATCGTGGTGCAAAGCTACGCCAGCACCGTGCAGTACACGCTGCGCGACCAGGAGCTGCTGGTGTTCGTGTCGTTCCACATCGCCACCGCCCTGCAGCGCCGACGCACGCACGACTCGCTGAAGATCGCGCACGACGACCTTGAGCTGCACGTGGAGGAGCTGCGCCGCACGCAGGCGGACCTGCTCGAGACCGAGAAGATGGCGTCGCTCGGACGGCTCGTCGCGGGCGTGGCGCACGAGGTCAACACGCCGCTCGGCGTCGCGTTGACGGCCGTATCGTTCCTGCGCGACCAGACCCGCGCGCTGCGCGGTGCGCTGACCGCACGCGGCGTCGAGGTCGACACGGCGGCGCTCGAGACCGCGAGTGCCATGGTCGAGTCCAACCTGGTCCGTGCCGCCCGCCTGGTGCGCAATTTCAAGCAGGTCGCTGTGGACCAGTCGACCATCCACTTCCGTTCGGTGGCGGTGCGCGAATACCTCGATGCCAGCCTGCAGTCCCTGCATCCGACGCTGCGCAAGACCGGGCACGCGGTCACCGTCGATTGCGGACCGGAGGTGCAGATGACCAGCCGGCCGGACGCGCTGCACCAGATCATCGTGAATCTGGTGATGAATTCGGTGATGCACGCCTGGCCGGCGGGAAAACCCGGCTCGATCCGCGTCGGCGTCACGCGCGAGGACGATCGCCTGCACCTCTGCTACGAGGACGACGGCGAAGGCATGGAAGCCCCGGTCGCAGCGCAGATGTTCGAGCCGTTTTTCACCACCAAGCGCGAGCACGGCGGCACCGGGCTCGGCATGCACATCGTCTACAACCTGGTGACGCAGGCCCTGGCGGGCCGCATCACCTGCGCGACCGCTCCCGGCGAAGGCGTGCGCTTCGACATCGTGTTCCCGATGGTGCACCCGCACTACGCAACGGCCGACCGCCCGTCACCGCCGCTGGAACCTGCGCAGGAGCCCGCGTCCGCTGTCGCGCCGGCCACCACCGGATCCGCACAGCCCGACGCGCCGATGCGCTGACGCGCACGGGTCAAGGTGATGCAGACATCAGCAGCAGCCGGTTGCCGGCCTGCAGTGACGCGGGATCGCGCTCGAATTCCTCGACCAGTGCCGCAAGCACATCCCCGGGTTGCGGGCACACGCCCGCCCAGCCGTTGCGCCCGGTTTGCTTGACGTAGTACAGCGCCTGGTCGGCCAGCGCGATCATCTGCTCCCAGTCGAGGTCCCGGTCGAGTTCCCCCGACAGCGGATACTGCACGAACCCGATCGAGCAGGTGATGTTGAACAGGGAGACGCCCTCCGCAGCAAACGCGTGCGATGCGACCGCGCGCCGCACCCGCTCCGCGATGCGCACCGGCTCCGTTGCAGGCATCGGCCGGAACAGCAGCACGAACTCCTCGCCGCCCCATCGCAACACGTAGTCGCCCGTGCGCACCTGCGACTCGAAGATGCGCGCGAACTGCTTCAGTACCTGGTCGTCGACCTGGTGGCCGTAGCGGTCGTTGATGGTCTTGAAATGGTCGATGTCGACAAACGCGAGCGTGAGCACCAGGTCGCCACGGCCGGAAGCGCGCACTTCGCGTTCGTAGTAGGCCATGTCGGCCGGCAACTGTATGCCGAGGTAGTGGCGATTGCGCAGCCCCGTCAGCGGATCGGTCTGGCTCATCATCTCAAGCTTGTGGTTGACGCGCGCGAGGTCGTCCGTGCGGGCCGCCACCAGGCTTTCGAGTTCGCGCTTGCGCGCCTCGAGCGTGCGCAGCCGCGTGCGATGCAGCCCGAAGCCGATGCCGGCCAGCACCAGTGCCAGCGCAGCGTAGGGCCATGGCGTCTCGTGCAGGCGCGCGGGAATGCGGAAGCCGAGCCTGGCGCCGGTTCGTGCCCATACGCCAGCGTTGTTGGCGGCCTCGACCTCGAACACATAGTCGCCAGGAGGCAGGTTCGTGTAGACGGCATCGCGACGACTCGCGTCGGCCAGCTCGTTCCATGACCGGTCGTATCCGCGCAGCCGGTAACGCAGGCGCACCGACAGCGGCTGCTGGAAACTCAGGGCGGTGAACTCGAAACCGACATCGCGCGCGCCCACCGGCAGGTCGACGGTCTCCCCGCGCGCGGCTTCGATCCAGCGCTCGCCGACGCGCATGCGCTCGATCACCACGCTCGGTGGCACCTCGTTCCGGGCGATCGCGCCCGACGAGATCGTCACCACGCCGCCACGACTCGGCAGCCAGAGGTTGTCGTCCTCGATGAAGCCCTTGGCATTGCCCGCACCGTTGCAGCAATGCCCCTTCTGGCTGCCGCGGTGGTCGCCGCGCTCGTTGAGCAGCATCTCCGCGCGCAGCCGCTTGCGCTTGCCCGCCATCCACTCCCAGATGTCGGCCTCGGGCACTCGGAACACGCCGCGGATGCCCGTTACCCACAGGTACCCGCGCGAATCGTCGACGATGAAGAACGGACTGTTGACCGGCAGTCCTTGCGCGACGCCGAGTTCGGCCCATCGCTTGCCGTCGTACGCGAAGATCTGTTCACCGAGCGTGCCGATCACGAGGCGCCCGGCGGTCGCGACGAAAACCGCAGTGACGTCGATGCCCTGAGGCAGGCCCTCCGCTACCCCGATGCGACGCAAGCCGCGGTCGGTCTTCTCGAACAGGCCATCCTGCGTCGCCACCAGCATCGTCCGGCCGGGACGCGCCTTCAGCACGCGCACGCTGGGTTCGGCGGGGCCTTCGGCCGTGGCGTGCCGCTGGACCGTGGTGCCGTCGTGGTGGAACAGTCCGCGCGTGGTGCCGATCCAGAGCCGCCCGGCCTCGTCACGCACCATGCCATTGACCTGCACGCTGCGCAGCCGATCGAACGCCGGGTCCGGCGGCAGCAGCACGTCCTGCTCAACCACGCCCACGCCACCACGCGTGCCGATCCAGAGCCGCCCGGGTTCGGCCAGCAGCGTGTAGGCGTTCGGGTGCGGCAATGCGCTTCCCGGAACCACGGCGCGGATGCGGTCGCCCTCGAGCACGCTCACGCCATCGTGGCTGCCGATCCAGAGGCGTCCGTCGGGATCGCGCGCGAGCGACCAGACAACCGGTTCGTGCAGTCCTTCGTCGCGGCTGAAACGGCGCGTCCAGCCGTTCCAGTAGCGCGCGATGCCGTCCCACTGGCTGCCGATCCAGAGATTGGCTTCGCGGTCGTGGAAGATCGCGCGTGCTCCGCGATGTGCGGCGGAGTTGTCCGCGCCGACTACTTCGGTCACGCGACCGCCCACGATCCGGAACAGCATCTGTTCGTTCGCGACCCAGAAATTACCGTCGCCGTCCGCATGCAGCGCGGCGATCGGCAGTTCGGCGATCCGCGGATCGCCGGCGTGGCGCTGCCAACGGCCGCCGCTGCGGAAGAACAGGCCGCGGGTGGTGCCGGCCCAGAGCAGACCCTGCGTGCGTTCGAGCCGCGTTACCCGCAGGCCTGCGTCACCGTCCGGCAGCGGCAGCCAGTGGCTGCCCCGACCGTCGATCATCTCGACGCCGCCCTCGCGGCCGATCCAGATCGCCGCGTCGTCGACCACCAGCCCCCATGCGGCGCCGGGCCGGGCCGACGGCAGCGCGCGCAGCGCATCGCCTGTCGCCTCGAACACGCCCTGCAGCGCGGTCGCGATGATCCGTCCATCACCGGTCTCCCCGATCTGCTGGATGTCGATCGCACGTTCGAGGTTGCCCTGTTTCGCGGGAACCGCCGAGAAACCGCTCCGGTCACGTCGCGCCATGCCCTTGTACGTGCCGACCCAGAGGCGGCCGCGGCGATCGACCCACAACGCCTGCACGAAACTGCCCGGCAGCGCGGGAGTGTTCCTGGCGTCGAAGGTCGTGAAACGCACCCCGTCGAACCGCGCGAGCCCCGCCTGCGTGGCGATCCAGAGATAGCCCTCCGCATCCTGCGCGAACGCGAGCGCGCTGATCTGCGGCAACCCCTCCTCGATCGACCAGGTGTCCTTCACGTAGTGGTGGAAGCGCTTGCCCGGATCGAGCGCGCACGCGCTCCCGGCCGCGGCCAGCAGCAGCACTGCCACGGCGAGAATCGGCCATGCGCGCGGGTGCAGAGCCTTCACCCTGCCCACCGCTGTGGCCCTCGCCTGGAAACGTCGGGGTGCATGTCGGACTTCTCCTTGCACCGGCGCCGGAAGGATGCCGACACGCGTCGCGAGTGCACGACGATACGCCGCCAACGCGACCCGCAGCCCCAGCAAGCTCAACGCCCCGCGCATCGGTCACCCCTCCGAAGCCGCGCCCCTGTCGGCAGTATGCGCGTACGGCGGCGGGACGACCAATCGGTGCGTGCGCAGGCGGCTGCCCATCCAGCCGATGGATGGCTAAGCTCACGCTTTTCGTCCGGACCGCGCCGCATGCATCCGATCGTGCACAGGATGTTGTTCGGAATTGTCGCGCTCGCCGGTGCGATCTGCCTCGGAGTGGTCGCGCTCCGCCGCGGCGAGCCGGTGAATGCGATGTGGCTGGTGGCGGCGAGCATCGCGGTGTTCGTGATCGCGTTCCGGTTCTACGCGCGCTACGTCGCCACCCATGCGCTCGGGATCGATCCAGCGCGGTTGACGCCGGCGCGACGAAGACCGGACGGCATGGACTACGTCGCCACCGACCGCCATGTGGTGTTCGGCCATCACTTCGCGGCGATCGCGGGTGCTGGCCCCCTGATCGGACCCGTGCTCGCCGCGCAGATGGGTTACCTGCCCGGCACGTTGTGGATTCTGGTCGGCGTGGTGCTCGCCGGCGCCGTGCAGGACATGGTCATCCTGTTTCTCTCGACGCGCCGCGACGGGCGATCGCTCGGCGACATGATCCGGTCCGAACTCGGCAATGCCGCTGGCGGCGTCGCGATGGTCGGCATCCTCGCGATCATGATCATCCTGCTCGCGGTGCTCGCGCTGGTGGTAGTCAAGGCGCTCGCACAGAGTCCCTGGGGCACCTTTACCGTGGCGATGACCATTCCGGTCGCGCTGCTGATGGGCCTGTACCTGCGCTACCTGCGACCCGGCCGCGTGGGCGAGGTGTCACTGCTCGGTCTCGTGCTGCTGCTCGCGTCAGTGTGGCTTGGCGGCGTGGTCGCGGCGAATCCCGCCTGGGCACCGCTCTTCACGCTCGAGGCGAAGACGCTCGCCTTCGCGCTCATCGGCTACGGCTTCATCGCCTCGGTGCTGCCGGTGTGGCTGCTGCTCGCGCCGCGCGACTATCTGTCGACCTTTCTCAAGATCGGCACGATCGGATTGCTCGCGATCGCGATCTTCATCGTCGCACCCGATCTCAGGATGCCGGCGGTCACGCGCTTCATCGACGGCAGCGGTCCGGTCTGGGCAGGATCGCTGTTCCCGTTCCTGTTCATCACCATCGCCTGCGGCGCGGTCTCGGGCTTCCACTCGCTGGTCGCGTCCGGCACCACGCCCAAGATGATCGCTTCGGAGGCCGACATCCGCTACATCGGCTACGGCGCGATGCTGATGGAGGCGTTCGTCGCAATCATGGCGCTGGTCGCCGCGTGCGTGCTCGAGCCCGGCGTCTACTTCGCGATGAATTCCCCGACCGCACTGATCGGCGGCACGGTCGAGTCCGCGGCGCAGGCGATTTCATCGTGGGGCTTCGTCGTCACGCCCGAAATGCTCGCCAGCACCGCGCGCGACATCGGCGAGACCACGATCCTCTCCCGCACCGGCGGCGCGCCGACGCTCGCCGTCGGAATGGCTGAAATCTTCAATCGCGTGATCAGCGGCGAAGGCATGCTCGCTTTCTGGTACCACTACGCCATCCTGTTCGAGGCGCTGTTCATCCTGACCACGGTGGACGCCGGCACTCGCGTCGGTCGTTTCATGATCCAGGACCTGCTTGGCACCGTGCATGCCCCGTTTCGCCAGACCGAGTCGTGGACCGCGAACCTGGTTGCGACCGCGCTGTGCGTCGCCGGCTGGGGCTACTTCCTCTACGCCGGCGTGGTCGACCCGCTCGGAGGCATCAACACGCTGTGGCCGCTGTTCGGCATCGCCAACCAGATGCTGGCCGCCATGGCGCTCATCTTCGCGACGGTGTGCCTGGTCAAGATGAAGCGCGAGCGCTACGTCTGGATCACATTGCTGCCCACCACCTGGCTGCTGATCTGCACGTTCACTGCAGGCTGGCAGAAGATCTTCCACGCGAATCCCCGCATCGGGTTCCTCGCGCATGCCCGCACCTATACCGACGCGCAGGCGGCAGGCGAGGTGCTGGCGCCCGCGCAATCCCTCGCCGAGATGCAGCGCATCATCACCAACGACTACGTCAACGCCAGTCTCGCCACGCTGTTCATGGGCGTGGTGCTGGCGCTGCTGTGCTTCGGCATCCGTGCGGCGCTAGTCGCGCGGCGCATACCCGTCCCCACCGTGCGCGAGGTGGGCCATGCCATCGGCGCGTGACCCCTTGCGGCGGCTTTCGCCGACCGGCGGCCCATGGCGGCGCGTGGTGGACGTGGCGCGCGCGCTGATCGGCGCACCCGACTACGAACGCTATCTCGCGCACCAGGCCGCACACCATCCCGGCGCCGTGCCGCTCGACCGTGCGGCGTTCTTCGCGGCGCGCCAGGCCGCCCGCTTCGCACGCGGCGCGACCCGCTGCTGTTGATGCAGTGCGCGTACTACGCCGCGAACCTGTGCCGCTCGTGCACGGAGCTGCCGATCGCTTACAACGAGCTGTTGCTAGCCAAGGAACGTCACTGCCGCGGCCTGCTCGAGGCGCACGGCGACAACAAATGGTTGGCCTCGGTGCGCAGCGAGCAGGCCGGCTTCCGCAACAAGGCCAAGATGGTCGTTGGCGGCACGATCGAGTCACCGCTGCTCGGCTTCCGCAACGAGCACGGCGACGTGGTCGACCTGTCGGACTGCCCGCTCTATCCCGCAGCGATGAGCGACTGTTTTCCGCGCCTCGCGGAATTCATCACGCTCGCCGGCATCGAGCCGTACGATCTTGCAAGACGGCGCGGCGAACTCAAGTTCCTGCTGCTGACGCATGCGGATCACAGCGGCGAGCTGATGCTGCGTTTCGTGCTGCGCTCGCAGGAAGCCCTCGCGCGCATCCGCAAGCACCTGCCGCAACTGCGCGCCGCGTTGCCAGGACTGCGCGTGATTTCGGTGAACATCCAGCCAGAGCACAAGGCCGTGCTGGAAGGCGAGCAGGAAATCCTGCTCACCGACGATGCGCAACTCACGATGCGCCTCAACGGGATTCCACTGCATCTGCGGCCACGCAGTTTCTTCCAGACCAATAATTGCGTCGCAGCCGCGCTCTATGCCCAGGTCCGCAAGTGGACTCAGACCAAAGCTCCTGCCTCGATCTGGGACCTCTACTGCGGCGCAGGAGGCTTCGCGCTGCACGTCGCCGGCGCATCGCGCGACGTAATCGGCGTCGAATCCAGCCTCGAAGCGATCGACAGCGCGGAGCAAAGCCGCGATGAACTCGGCCTGGCACACGTGCGCTTCGACGTCGCGGATGCGACCGCGTTCGCGCTCGCCGCGCCACGCGCCCCCGAACTCGTGATCGTCAATCCGCCGCGTCGTGGCATCGGCGCCGACCTCGCCCGCTGGCTGGACGCATCGGCGACGGGCACCGTCATCTACTCGAGCTGCAATGCCGAATCGCTCGCGCGCGACCTGGCCATGATGCGCAGCTTCCGGGTGGCGAGCGCGCGCTTGCTGGACATGTTTCCCCACACCCGCCACTACGAGCTGCTGGTGCTGCTCGAGCGGGCCCCGGGCCGAAGCGCATGATCGCTGCCGAGCCTGCGCCCGTGTACCGGCCGCGGCAAGGGTCCCGCAACCGTTCGCCAATAGAGGAAACTGCACGCCATGAAGATCCAGTCAGAACGTGCGCAGGCGTTCCACGCGCTGCACATCAAGGGCGCGCCGCTGGTGCTGTTCAACGTATGGGACGCCGGCAGCGCGATCGCGGTCGCCAACGCCGGCGCGAAGGCGATTGCGACGGGTAGCTGGTCGGTCGCCGCGGCGCATGGCCTCGCGGATGGCCAGGCGTTGCCGCTGGAGCTTGTGATCGCGAACATCGAGCGGATCGTCGCGCCCGTCGATTTGCCGGTGACAATCGATCTCGAGGGCGGTTACGGCGTCGCGCCCGGCATCGTGGCGGCAACGCTGTCGCGCGCGCTGGCAGCGGGTGCCATCGGATGCAATTTCGAGGACCAGGTGGTCGGTGGCGAAGGCGTGCATCCGGTGGCGGTCCAGGTCTCGCGAATCTCGGCCGCGCGCCGCGCCGCGGAGTCGACCGGCATCCCGGCGTTCATCAACGCAAGGACCGATCTGTTCCTGCAGTCGAAAGCGCACGACGACGCGCTGCTCGGGCACGCCATCGAACGCGCACGCGCCTACGCGGATGCGGGGGCCAGCGGGTTCTTCGCTCCGGGACTCGTCGACGAGCGCCTGATCGAGGCGCTGTGCTCACGCTCGCCGCTGCCGGTGAACTTCATGCTGGCCGCGAACTCGCCGCCGGCGGCGCGGCTCGCCGAACTCGGCGCCGCCCGCCTCAGCCACGGCCCGGGCCCGTATCGCCTCGCGATGCGCGCCCTCGCCGAAGCCGCGCGCGCGGCGCACCTGCTGCATTGAGGCATCGCGGGCCGCAATGAAAAACCCCGGCCGGAGCCGGGGTCGTTTCATCGCTGCTTGTTACGCGGAGATCAGGGGTTCCGGATCGAGACGAACATGCTCGACTGCGGTGCACGGCCGTTCGCTTCGGTGAAGATCACGCGGGCGAAGGTCATGTTGGTCAGCGTCTGCGTCGGCGTTGCGGTGATGACGATCTGCTGTGTTTCGATCGGCGGCGCATCCTCGAAACCGCTTCGGAACAGGTCACCTATCATGCTCGGACCCTGGCCGGTGAAGCTGAAGGTGTTGGGCACGACCGCGAGAGTCACGCCTGCCGGAGTTTCCACAGTGACGTTCCACGTGGTCGGCACCGTCAGCGCATTCTTCATCGTCCGCGTCCACGCGCAGCTCCCCACGCATGCGACGTTGCGCATGCTCGGCAGGTTCAGCGTCGCGGGGTTGCCCCCGGTCGCCGGATTGGCCGCCAGATAACCTGAGAACGTCTCGTTCATCAGCAGGCCCGCCTTCACCGCCTTGGTGAGATCGATGCGGCCAGAACCCACGATGTCGGCGTTCCAGGGCGTCGTGCCATCCTCCTGGAAACCGGGACGCGACGCCGTCAGCATCATTGCGGAACGCACCTCGGCCGGGCTCCATGCCGTCTGCACCGAACGAATGAGCGCAGCGGCGCCCGCGATGTGTGGGGACGACATCGACGTGCCGGTCAGGCGCCCGTAGTTGATCTGCGACGAAGCATCACCCGTCGCCGCGAGGATGTTGGTGCCCGGGCCGGTGATGTCCGGCTTGGTCACCGAAACCAGCGACGAGGGGCCACGCAGGCTGCTGCCGTTGATAACGTCGCCCTGCGCGGCGGCCGGCGTGAAATTGACCGTGGTGCCGCCCGCGCCATTGGTTGCCATATAGGCGACGAGCGCGTCGCCGTCGACCTGGAGCAGGCTGTAGGCGGGAAGCGACGCACCTCCCGTGGCCATGTTGATCACCCCGGCGGAATGGTTGTAGATCAGCGCAACCGCGGCACCTGCGGCCGCGGCGTTGTTGATCTTCACCTCAAACGAGCACGCAGTGGGCGGAGTGGTCACCGGACCACGCTGGATCAGCGCGGCGGATCCGTTGAAGAATCCGGCGGGGAACGGCTCGCACCCGAAGTTGTTGGTCGGGTCCCTCCGAATCGGCAGGTTGGGAGCCGCGACACCCGGGTCGCAGCTGCCGCCCGGCGTGAGGACGAGGTTCTGGGTCCCCGCCGGAGGTGGCTGCGTCGAGCCAGTCGCGCTCAGCCCGCCGGAACCTGCGGTGTTGCAGTCGTGGGTGGAGTTCGCGACCGTCGTGACCCACGGGCCGAGATGGTTGACCGCGCCCACGGGGTTCGGAGTCTCGGCGCGGGTGTTACCCGCCGACGCGGCGATGAAGATGCCTGCGTTG
This sequence comes from Lysobacterales bacterium, assembly GCA_038221545.1. Lineage (GTDB taxonomy): Bacteria > Pseudomonadota > Gammaproteobacteria > Xanthomonadales > Ahniellaceae > JBBQNY01. Next base: position 7,567 of record JBBRIE010000043.1, on the reverse strand, counting down.
GTGGCATCCAGGAAATTGCGATCGAAATCGGTCCAGGGATTGGTACCGCCAGAGATCGAGAAGTTGATCACGTCGACCCCATCGAGGATCGCGTTCTCGATGCCGGCCTGGATGGCCGCACCAGGGCACGTCGACGCGGGGCAGACCTTGTAGGTGCGCACCTGGGCGCAAGGCGCGACTCCCGAGATGTTGCTGAACCCAGCCGGGATGGGCGGCAACGGGATCGTTGCGCTCGTGAGGGTGTTGCCGCCAGCCGTACTTGCGGTATGACTGCCGTGTCCGGAACCCGCAGGTTCGTCGTCTTCCGGCGTCGGGCCCGTGCAGACGCCGCCTGCGGACGCTGCGCAATCGCGCGCACTCAGCAATTTCGGATTGGCGGCGCTGAAGCCGCAGCTCGTGTCGTTTGCGAACGAAGGATGATCGCTGTTGACGCCCGAATCGAGCACGCCGATGACCACGCCCTGGCCCCGCGTTCCACCGCCCAGGCCGGGCGGCACGTTGACGCCGCTCCAGACCGTGTCGGCGCCGATGAAACTCGGGCCACGGTAAGTATGCAGGCGCTCCTCTCCGGCCAGACGCACCTCGATGACGCCCGGCGTGGCCGCGACTTTCGCGGCTTCGCTCGCGGTCAACATCATCGCCACGCCGTTGTACGCGGCGACGTACTCGTGCGTCGGGACGACGGCGCGTCCAATCCTGTTGCTGATCGCGGTCGTGTGCACGGCCTTCTTCTCGCCGAGGTACTCCTTGTACTCGATTGCCGCCGGGCTGTCGGCCTCGAGGGCAGTCCCCTCCGCTTTGGGTGCAGTGGCGCGCAGGCCCTCGATGCCGCCCTTGTAATAGAGCAGTCCCGGCTCCGCGAACTTGACGATGTACGACTCCCGCTGCTCGACCGACTGCCCTTCCGCGGCGAACGCGACCTGGGGCTGCCATGCCGAACCGATGAGTGCCGCACCGATGACGGACGCAAGCATGGAAACGCGAAGGGTTGAACGCATGGATAGTCTCCCGGGAATTGGTTGGCACCTGGGCCGCTGGATTCCGAAGGGAACCCGCTTGCCGTTCAGGTGGTGGTCGTTCAGGTAGAGGGCGCGTGAAAGAAACGCACTGCCGCGATTTACAGCAACGGGCCAAAGCGCGCAAGTGGAATTGGAATGTTCACTCCAATCGTGTCGCATTTGTTTCCATGTTTTCGACCAGCGTGAAATCGCGGCAGACGAACGCATTCCGGCGCGTTGGGATCGACTCTCAGTTGCAAGTCCTTTCCCGCGCAGGAAAGCTCCGCGCAGCCCCTCTTCGGGACAGCGGTCCCCGACGCCTTCGTGCCCCGATGCGGGCGATGACCGTCACCGACGCGGACGCGGGCCGCGCTCGATCCGCACTACCATCCGCGCCTTGCGAAATAGGCGCGGCGCATCGCTGTCTGGCACTCGAACATGGATCCCATCAAGAGACACCGCCAGGCGAAGGTGCTGCGCATCTTCCGCAAGGTGCACCGGACCATGGGCGCGATGCTGTTCGTGTTCTTCTTCCTGGTCTCCGTTTCCGGCCTGTTGCTCGGCTGGAAGAAGCACACGGGCGGCGCCATCCTGCCCACCTCCTACCAGGGCGTCTCGACAGACCAGAAGGAGTGGCTGCCGATCCATGTGCTAAGCGACCGTGCCATGGAGATCGCACGCACGCGGATCTCGCCGGGCCTGTCGCTCGACCTCGAACGCATCGACCTGCGCCCCGACAAGGGCATGGTGAAGTTCGTGTTCAGCGACGGGTTCTGGGGCATCCAGCTCGACCTCACCACCGGCGAGCTGCTGCACATAGAGCGGCGTCGCTCGGATTTCATCGAGAACATCCATGATGGATCGCTGCTCGACTATCTCTTCGAGACGCGCAACGAGCAGATCAAGCTGTTCTACACGTCGACGGTGGGCCTGGCGCTGCTGACGTTCACCATCACGGGTTTCTGGCTCTGGATCGGCCCCAGGCGCATGCGCGCCGCCAGTCGCCACGACGCCCGTTCGAACAACACGAGGGAACAGCGATGAGCGATTCGAACGCGAGCCCCCTGGTCGACCGGCGACATCTCGACTTCCTCCTGTACGAACTGCTGGATGTCGAGCGGCTGGCGCGCTACCCGCGTTTCGCCGACCACGGGCGTGAAACCTTCGATGCCGCCATCGATCTCGCACACCAGGTCGCGGTGGCGAAATTCCTGTCGCACAACCGCAAATCGGACCTCAACGAGCCGCAGATGGTCGACGGCAAGGTGGTGCTGATCCCCGAAATCGGCGAGGCGCTCGCGGCGTTCAACGACGCCGGCTTTGCCGCTGCGCTCGCCGATTACGCCGACGGTGGCATGCAGTTGCCGTTCGTGATCGCAACGGTCTGCGATTCGATGTTCTCGGCTGCGAACCCCGGCACCATCGCGTACCCGGCGCTGGCGCGCGCGGCGGCCAACCTGCTCGAGGTCTACGGCAGCGAGGAGCAGAAGCGCCTCTACATGCTGCCGATCATCGAAGGCCGCTACTACGGGACGATGTGCCTGTCCGAGCCGCAGGCCGGCTCGTCGCTCGGCGACATCCGCACGCTGGCCGCGCCGCAGGACGACGGCACTTACCGCATCAGCGGCGCCAAGATGTGGATCTCGGCCGGCGACCACGAACTCGGCGAGAACATCGTGCACCTCGTACTCGCGAAGCTCGTCGGTGCACCCGCCGGCGTGCGCGGCATCAGCCTCTTCATCGTGCCGCGCTGGCGCGTGAACGCGGACGGTTCGCGCGGCGCACGCAACGACGTGCGCCTCGCGGGCGTCAACCACAAGATGGGCCAACGTGGCAGCGTCAACACCTTCCTCAAGTTCGGCGAATCCGAAGACTGCCATGGCTTCCTCGTCGGCGAACCCCACCAGGGGCTCGCCGCGATGTTCCACATGATGAACGAGGAACGCATCGGCGTCGGCATGGGCGCAGTGCAGCAGGGCAGCGTCGCCTACCTGCACTCGCTTGCGTATGCGCGCGAGCGCCGCCAGGGGCGCCACCCGGACAACAAGGATCCGCTTTCGCCCCCGGTGCCGCTGATCGAGCATGCCGACGTACGGCGCATGCTGCTGCAGCAGAAGTGCTACGTCGAGGGCGCGCAGGCGCTCGGATTCTTCGCGTCGATGCTGGTCGACCAGGCGCGCGACGAGGACAAGGGAACCCGGCGCGACGCCTCGCTGCTGCTCGAATTGCTCACGCCGATCGTCAAGGCCTGGGGTTCCGACTATTCGCTCAAGGCCAACGACCTTGCGATCCAGGTGCTCGGCGGATACGGGTTCACGCGCGAGTATCCGGTCGAGCAGAATTATCGCGACAACCGCATCAACCCGATCCACGAGGGCACCAACGGCATCCAGGCGCTCGACCTGCTCGGGCGCAAGGCCATGATGCAGGACGGCGCGGCACTCAAGCTGCTGTTCGCGCGCGTCACTACGACCTGCACGGAAGCGGCCACGTTCGAGGAACTGGCCGGGTTCGCGGCGCAGTTGCGTGCGGGAACCGGCCTCGTCGCTGAAGCGACGGCGGCGGCAGCGCGAAGAATGGCGGCAGGCGAAGTGCGCCTCGCGCTCGCCAATGCCGAGCATTACATGACCCTCCTCGGTCACCTCGTCATTGGCTGGTTCTGGCTTTGGCAGGCGACGGTGGCGCAGCGCGCGCTGCCGCAGGCGAGCGCGGCTGACTCGGATTTCTACCGCGGCAAGCTCGCGGCCTGCGGGTTTTTCTTCGCGACCGAACTGCCGCGCATCGAGCTCGCCGCTCGCCTCGTGCACGATGCCGAACCCAGCGCTTTCGCGATGCAGCCCGACTGGTTCTGATCCGCCGCTACGGTTCGAAGCCGTTGCCGAACAGGCGCGGATCGAATTCGATCGCGCCGACATCGCAGGTGGCGGTGCCATCCAGATCGCCGTCCACCGGTCGCGCACGGCCGCCCTGGTCGAAAGCCACCACGTTGTTGAAAATGTCGTTGCAGTTCGCCGCGACATCCACCACCAGCGAGCCCGGCCGCGGCAGCAGCACCACGCGGCCTCCCTGGACGTCGTCGGTGCCGCGGAAGTTGGCCGCGTACGCGCCATGCAGGTTGAAGCCCGCGCAGGTGCATTGGCCGATCGCGTACACCCTGCTGCTTGCGCTGGTGCACGCAGTGAACGACTTCAGCTACTACCGTCGTCACGGCGGCACGTTTCATTCGAGCGTGGGCCAGGACGCGATGGCGCGTTGGCTGACGCTCACCCTCGGTGGCATTCCATTCGCCATGCCGTTCTTTGCTGTCTCTATCGGCGGCTACAAGTGCATCAAGTTCATCGCGAAAAAAGCCAAACTCGCACCGGAGCAATCGGTACTGGTCGCCGTAGCAATGTTGACCGTCGCGGTCGGCGGTTTTTACGTGGTCAATCAGCTCATCGTCAGCGAAGTCGCGGGCTGGGCGATCGGCTTCGTTTTCGCCAAGCTCATCGCCGAGGTCCTCATCGCCTGCATTCCGCTGGTGATGTCCGAGGTCGCGCGCAGCGATGCTTGATGCTGGTCGAAACCATGATGACCGCCGACCGGACCGGCGGTCATCGCGCGTCCTAGAAATCAGGGTCCCTCGAAGCTGTCGCGGAACAGTGTGCTGCCGATCAGGCGATAGTTGAGCAGGAACGACTGGTTGGTTTCGCTGGCGGTCGTGCCGGTGCCGACGAGGATGCCGCCGCCGGGTTGCACCACGATGCCTTGCAAGGCGTCGAGCGAACGCAAGGAAAGTCCCGTTGCGTTGCGATGATCGAGCAACACGCTGCCGTTGTTACCGAAGCTCGCATCCCGGGCGCCTGCCGCGTTGTAACGAAGAATCAAGTCATCGGTGTCGGCGAGTTCACCATCGGGAGCACCTGCTGCGGGGAATCCGTATGCCTCTGTCGACGTGAAGCCGTACACGCTCACCGACATTTGCGCTCGCGGCGAAGTGACCAGGTGACTGCCCGGCACGGTTGGCAGGGCAGCGCGCGCGATGCCGCTGTTGCCAATCGGCACGAACGCAGCGGGTGGCACATTGATTCCGTCAATCCGTATGTCGGACACAACGGTTGTGGGTGCGAAAATCTCAATAAAATGCTCGTAGTCAGCCTGGTGCGGCAACGTGAGGATCGGCACAGTTGCGTGGTAGCGCGAGTGCCAATGTTCCGTGGGAACCAGGGTGATCATGGTGGGATCGCCCTGGCAAGCCGGATTGGGATCACTTTTGCAGCCCTTGGCGTATAGCGCGACGCTCACCCCATTATTGCTGTTAACACGCACGCCCGAAGTCAAATCGGTTTGGTAAAAGTTGCCGGCAGGCAGCGTCGCAACGACGGTGTCGTTAATCGACACAATGGTGTTCGCCTGGTGTGCAAGTACGCGCAGAACGCCTCCAGTCGTTCTACCGGCAAAGGGAGCGGCAAAGAAGTCGTTACCCCAGCGTTCAATGGGCACCTGCTGTTCGACCAGATGCTCGCAAAAGTCCACGGTGTTGTTGGGTACGAGGCCGCAGGCGTGGCCACCGTACACAGCGACTGGTTTGCTCGCGACCACGGTGGTCCCGGTCAGGTCGTTGGGCGAGAATGCAGCCAGCTTGAAAGTCTGCCCTTGTTGCAACGTGATCATGAAGGGCACCCCGAGCGGATGACCCGGCGAAGCTGCCGCGGGTGTCAGCGTGACGGAAGTGTTGTTCTGCGTGCCGACCACCACGAGCTGAGTTCCTTCGCCGAGACCTTCGCCCCACGCCATCACTCGATAATTGACGCCAAGTGCTGTCGTTGGAAGTGCAAGGTATCCATCGAATGCGAAGTTCCTGCCAGCGAAACTATGCACCGTGATCGGCGCCTGCGAGGTAATGCTGAGACCCTTGTTGGCAATGACGCCGGATGACTCAGTGAGATACGCAGACTCGGGAATCGTCACTGTGGTCAACACACCGGGCGCCACACTGAAAGGAATCGAGATTCCCAGCGACGCATTGAAGACCCGGCCTGTCGTGCGCACGGCGGAAGACACAAAGATGCGGGGATCCGCTTCTGGCGGTAAGGGGGGCGGGAACGCTATCCAGAAACTGGTGCCAGCGCTCGTGGGCGTTATCGATGCGTCTGTTTGCACGCCGCCGACGACTGCGCGGCCCAATCCATCAATCGCGAGATCGCGCAGGTTCGAGGCGGTGCCGAGCGTCGAGCCGAACAGGTCGACCGTGCGACCGCCCGTGCCGAAGCTGGCGTCGAGCAGGCCGGTATCGGTGAACTGCGCATACACCGCCACCGTGCGTGGCGGATTGACGGTGGTGGTCTGGCCAAGCACCAGCAGTCTTCCGTCAGTGCGCAGTTCGATATCGCGTGCGAACTCGGCGTTGTCGCCTCCAAGGTCGTAGCGCAGCAACGCGACGCCATCGCCACTAAACGTTGCGTCGAGGCTGCCACCGGTGTCGAACTGCAGGACGCCAAGATCCTGGTCCAGAATCCCCGCATTATTGGTGAGGAAGTGGCCGAGCACCGCGATGCGGCCATCAGGCCGCAAGGTCAGCGCTTCGTAGTATTGGCCTTGTGCGTTGGCCTGCGGGATCTGAGGGGTGAGCACACCCGCGCCGGCACCGAACTCGAAATCGATTGCGCCTGCCGCCGTCAAACGCGTGATGAATGGCCGCGTGGGCAGATCGTTGCCAATGCAGTTGCCGACTGCGACGACTCCGCCGATGGCGTCTTCCTGTGCATCGGTGACGCGGCAGATCTCGGAAGTGCTGAGAAAGCTGCGCACCTGGCGACAGCCATTTGAGCCGAAGCCCGCGTCGAGGTTACCGGCCACGTTGAGCCGGCACACGAGCGAGGGAAAAACGCCAACCGATCCATTCGCCGGCGTCACGCCGCCGAAGAAAACCGGCTTGCCATCGGACTGGATATACGCGCCATCGACCGAGATCCCGTGGGCTTGCGGCACGAATGAGGGCAGCGCGAGGCGGCGCCGTCCGTTCTGTGCTGGGCCGAAGCCGGTATCCGGCAGTCCGTTCGCGAGCACTCGCGCCATGTAAAGCGCGTTCACATCATTCCTGTCGTCGGCAAACATCCAGGTGCGGCCGGTCGGAGCCTCGCTGATGGCGCGAAGCTGGAGGGTGGTGGACTCGACGAAGCCCATGAGATTGCGGCCACCGACGACGCCATAGCCTGGATCCAGCAACCCGTCGGAATTCTGGGCGAAAGCGGGCGGCGTGATCGCCAGCAACATCGCTGCCGTGCGGATCAGAGCTTTGCGAGACATGACGCGTGTCCTTGCGGTGAGGGTTACCTCCACATACGCAACAAGGAGTGCCCAGGGATCATGCAGCAGAAACTTCGCGGAATTGGGACCTACCGCGGCAAGAGCAGGATCGTGCTCTTGCCGCTTTCCAGCATGAGAGCCGCGTTACTCGAAGCTGTCGCGGAACAGCACCTGCGGGATCAGCTCCACGTCACCGAGATCGACGGTGTCACCGGTCGCGAGCACGATGTTCGGGATGGTGCGAGACACGAACCCGTGACGTTCAAGCGTGAGCGCGTACG
>JBBRIE010000042.1:0-18182 GCA_038221545.1 Lysobacterales bacterium | reverse complement strand
CTGATCCGCTGGAATGACCCTCGCAGCGGTCTGGTGCCTCCTATGCAATTCATTCCGATCCTGGAAGAGACCGGCCTGATCCATGAGGTCGGGCGCTGGGCCCTGCGCACCGCCCTCGCGGACTACCTGCGCTGGCGCGAGACCGGACTGCGGGCTGTTCGCGTGGCCGTGAACGTGTCGCCGCTGCAACTGCGTAGTCGCGCGTTCTCCGCCGAGATCGAACAGGTTCTCGCGGTCAGTCCGTTTGCGGCGGAGGGACTGGAGCTGGAAATCACCGAAAGCCTGATCATGGAGGACGTCGACCACAACATCGCTGTCCTTAAATCCATCCGCGCGATGGGCGTCACCATTGCGATCGACGACTTCGGCACTGGATTCTCTTCGCTCAGCTACCTCTCCAAGCTGCCGGTGGACACGCTCAAGATCGACCGATCGTTCATCAACGACTTGACGGCCGGACCCGCAGGACTATCGCTCGTGTCGACCATCATCCAGCTCGCGCACTCGCTGAAACTCAAGGTCGTGGCGGAGGGCGTCGAAACCGAGGAGCAGGCGCGCTTCCTGCGGCTGCTCCGATGCAACGAAATGCAGGGCTATCTTTTCAGCAAGCCGATCCCGGCCGACGAGTTCCAGGCCCGGCATCTGAATCCCGTGTGGCTTTCGACCCCGGTGTCTCCCCTGTGAGACCTTGGAAATGACGACTGGAGAGGTTCAGGCCGCATGTCATCCTGCTGGACTTGCACATGCCGACCCTCAGTGGCAACCACCTGACGTCGCGCATTATTCGTGACGCGCGCGGAGCGGGCGCGGGATCCTCAAGCACGGCATCGATCGCGGTCGCTAGTGACGCCCATGGGTTTCTGCGCTTGCGGGCGTGCTGGCCAGTCAAGGTTTCGGTGCGCGGGCAATGCTCCTGCCGTCGCCGTTGATCAAGACTGGACGAGCGGCGATGCGCAAGCTTCGCGAGTGGCATGTGCGGTATTTTCAGCACGCGGTGCGCCACGGCCTCGCGGGTGCGAGGGCCGCTTCTTTTTACTGCGGAGGAATGACGCGATGAGCTACGTAGACGGTTTCGTGCTGCCGGTCCCTGTTGCCAACCTCGATGCCTACAAGAAAATGGCCCGGAAGGCGGGCAAGGTGTGGATGGAGCACGGTGCGCTGCAGTATGTGGAATGCCTGGCCGACGACGTGAAGCCGGGCAAGAGCACGTCGTTTCCGCAGAGTGTCAAGCTCAAGGAAGGCGAGGTCGTGGTGTTCTCGTACATCGTCTACAAGTCGCGCAGGGATCGGGACCGCGTCAACAAGGCGGCGATGGCCGATCCGCGCCTCAAAGACATGATGGACCCGAAGTCGATGCCATTCGATGGCAAGCGCATGTTCCACGGCGGGTTCAAGGGCATCGTCGAGCTCTGACCCCGCGGCCGCCGGACGCCGCGGCTGTGCGGCCCGACAGGAAGCCGAGCTGCGCTCGGCTCTACAACGCGGCCTGGGCGGTGATGCGATGCCCTTGTAGAGCGGAGCGCACCTCCGCTGCGTTCAGATCACGCTTACGGATGACTGGCGCGCAGACCCTCCCATTGCCGGAACCTGTACGCGAGACCCCCCTCAATCCCGGCGCATGTATACACGTGCAATCGCGAGGTCTAGCGTGCGGCCTGTGACAATCACTCCTGGTGCGGATGCAGTTGCGGAACCGGACATGCTGGCGCTGCAGCTCCCGGCGGTCGGACGCGTACGCCGCGATGCGGTCTCGCCGCTGCTGCTCGCCAGCGCCGAACGCTATCGGCAGATTGTCGAAAGCGCGACCGAGTACGCCATTCTCACCACGGATATGGAAGGCAGCATCACCAGCTGGAACAGTGGTGCCGAGCGCATCCTGGGTTATGCGGACGCCGACATTCTCGGGCAGGACGCCAGCATCCTGTTCACGCCAGAAGACCGCGCCAATGGCCGCCTGGGCATCGAGATGCGCTGTGCGCTGGCCGAGGGCCGCGCCAACAACGAGCGCTGGCATCAGCGCAAGGACGGATCGCGCTTTTTCGCCAGCGGCCTGATGATGCCGCTCAACGGCGATGCGGGCGAAGTGTTGGGCTTCTCGAACATCATGCGCGACCGCACCGCGGAGCGCGAGGCAGAGGTTGCGCTGCGCAAGAGCGAAGCGCTGGCGCGCAGCCTTTTCGAAAGCAGCGCCGACTGCGTAAAGCTCCTGGACCTTGATGGCTGTCTGCTCGAGATGAATCCGCCTGGCCAGGCGTTGATGGAAATCGACGACTTCGGACTCACGGTCGGCCAGCACTGGCCTTCGATGTGGCCCGAGGTCATGCGCGCTGAAGCCGATCGCGCCCTGGACGAAGCGCGGGCGGGTCGGGTCGGACGCATCTACGGTTGCTGTCCGACCTCGAAGGGCACCGACAAGTGGTGGGACGTGCAGGTGTCGCCCGTGCTCGGAATGGAGGGTCAGCCCCTGCAGATGCTGGCGGTATCGCGCGACATGACCGAACGCCGGCGCGCGGAAGAACACCGGATCCTGCTCATTCACGAGCTCAATCACCGCGTCAAGAACACGCTTTCGACCGTGCAGGCGATCGCATTCCAAACGTGGCGCGCTTCGGACGTCGATCCCAAGGTGCTGGCTACATTCGAGGCACGGCTGCTCGCGCTCGCGAGCGCACACGATGTGCTGACCCGGGAGAACTGGTCGGGCGCGCACCTGCGCGACATCGTCGACGTGTCGCTCAAGCCCTACGCCTCGGGACCCGGCACGCGCTTCGACATCGTCGGGCCGGATGTGCTGCTCGCTCCCAAGGCGGCGCTGGCAATCGCGATGGCCTTGCAGGAACTGGCGACCAACGCGGCCAAGTACGGCGCGTTGTCACGCAACTATGGACGCGTTGGCGTGCACTGGGAGGTACTGGAGAGCCCGAATGCGCCACGACTCCACCTGCGCTGGACGGAAACCGGTGGGCCGCCAGTGGCGTTGCCCAAAGATAAGGGTTTCGGCTCGCGCCTGATCGAGCGGAACCTCGGCATCGAACTCGACGGCAAGGCCGAGATCGACTTTCAGCCGACCGGGGTGGTCTGCACGATCGAAGCGCCCCTGCCGCCACTGATCCACGCTTCGGGCCAGCACTCCAGCCTGCTCAGCGCATCCTGTCCGGCATCCTGATCGCGTGGCACGCGTTGCGACGCGGGTGCAACCGCGAATACGCTCTCGTTTCGACACCACTCGCAATCAAACCTGCGCCGCCACTCCAGCCCTGAAGTGGCGGCGAAGCACCAGCAGCGGCGAGAGGGTCTAGGCGCGCTTCGCCTGATCGCCGCGGTCGCCCTGGCCCGACTTGACCTCGGTCTTCGCGGCCTTCCTGACGTCCTGCGACAGGGACTTGCCCAGATCGTCGGACTCCTTGATGCGGCCTTTGTCGTCGCGACGAATCAGGCGCTTGTCGCCGTTTGGTGCAATCAACTCGCGTGGTTTTGCGGTGGCCATGTTCGAATTCCTCGCGTAACTGGGGTGCGCGCATTCTTGGCGCCGCCACCTGAACCCGCGCGACGCGGCGCACCCTCTCCACGGCCGCCGCATGCGTTGAGTCAATCGGTATTCAGCGCGCCTCGACCGAACCCTGCGCCCTTATCCGCCGTTCTCGCTGATCGCGACTGGAGCTGACGGTTGCAGTACGCGGGCCTGCTCCACCAGGCTCATGAACTCGTCGCGATAACCGCCGGCGTCGGTACCGCGCGCACTGCGCGCAAGTCGGGCGACGCCGTTCCAGCCGAAGTTGCCCGTATGTTCGCCACCGCGCAGCAGATCGCCGAATGCGGCGACCGCGGCCGCGAAGCGCAGCCGCTCGCTGGGAGTCGCGACCACTTGCGCGCGCGCGATCGGGGTCTCGACCAGCACGCTGCGGTCGTTGCCCGGCCTCTTGTAGCGAAGTTTGAGCCACGCCAGTTCGTCTTCGAGCTTGACGCTTGCCTGCGCCTTGTTGCTGTAGCGCAACGGTGACACGGCTTCCCCGCCGCTGCCGACCAGCGCGACTTCATACAGCGCGGTCACGTCGTGGCCGGCACCGATCTCGCCGGCGTCGACACGGTCGTTGTCGAAGTCCTCGCGCGCGAGCGCACGGTTCTCGTAGCCGATGAGGCGGTACTCGGTCACCGTCGCGGGATTGAACTCGACCTGGATCTTGACGTCGCCGGCGATGGTGAGCAGCGTCGAGCCCATCTCGTCCACCAGAACCTTGTGCGCTTCGCGCGCGGAGTCGATGTAAGCGTGGTTGCCATTGCCGAGGTCGGCCAGGCGCTCCGCCAGTTCGTCGTTGTAATTGCCGGTGCCGAAGCCGAGCGTGGACAGGGCGACGCCCGAGGCGCGCTCACGCTCGACCAGCGACTCCAGCGCCGCCTGGTCGACGGTGCCGACGTTGAAGTCGCCGTCGGTCGCGAGCATGACGCGGTTGACGCCGCCGTCGATGTAGGCGCGTTTCGCCAATGCGTAGGCGAGGCGGATGCCGTCGCCGCCATTGGTCGAGCCGCCCGACTCGAGCCGATCGAACGCGGCGAGGATTTCGGCGTGCCGGTCGCCCGGTGTCGGCGGCAACACCTCGCCGGCGGAGCCGGCGTACACCACGATCGAGATGCGGTCCTGCGCGCGCAGCTGCGGCACCCACTGGCGCAGGGACTGCTTGACCAGCGGCAGCTTGTCGGGGTCCGCCATGGAGCCCGACGTGTCGATCAGGAACACGAGGTTGGCTGGCGGGATCTCGCTGCGATCCACGTCGTAGCCCTGGATGCCGACCTGCAGCAGGTGGCGCCTGGGATTCCATGGCGACGGTGCGATCTCGGTGCTGACGCGGAAGGGCGTCTGCTTCGATGCGGGAGCCGGGTAACCGTAGTCGAAGTAATTGATCATCTCCTCGACGCGTACTGCGTCCTTCGGCGGCAGGGTGCCCGCCGCGAGCATGCGGCGCACGTTCGAGTAGCTGCCGGTATCCACATCAATGGAGAACGTCGACACGGGTTGCTCCGCGACGCGCACGACCGCATTGCTCTCGATCGCGGCATAGTTCTCGATATCTACGGACTGCGCGAATTTCGCCAGTGCGGGTACACCGCCGACCAGACCGATGGAGACGAGTGGCGCCGGCGGCGCCGACACCGGCTCCGCCATCGGCACGGGCGCCGAGAACGATTCGGCGATCATCGTCTTGGCCGCGGCCTCGCGCGCCCGTTCGTCCTTGGGCAGCGCCGCAGCCTGGTCCTGTCGGGCCCTGTCGGCGACGGCGCCACGCGCTGCCGCGACGGTATCGCGTTCCTGCGCTTCCTCGGGCTGCGCTCGACCCGCATGGCCGGTGGTGGCCGGCGGTACCGAGCAGCCGGCGAGCGCGCAGGTCAGCGCGACGGCGAGGGCTGTGTGGGCATGGAAACGATGCGAAGCAGTCATGGCGGAACTCCGTGGTTGGCCTGGCTGTGAACGCGCGAGGCCGGTTCGCGGGGTTCGGTGGCGCCGGAGACCTGATCGCGCATCCTCTGTCGGAGCCACAAGGCGCGATGACCGTTCCCGCGTATGCAACATCTACAGGAGCGCCGCAAGGCGCGATCCAATGGTTGCGATATGGCGTTCGCCGACGCGCGCGCCAGTGGCGCGCAAGCGCGTCACACTATTTCGCAAGCAGGCATCCCTGCGGCTGGGCGCCCGGCCCGGCCATCCGTGGCCGGGCGTTCGCCGACGCGCGCGCCAGTGGCGCGCAAGCGCGTCACACTATTTCGCAAGCAGGCATCCCTGCGGCTGGGCGTCCGGCCCGGCCATCCGTGGCCGGGCGTTCGCCGACGCGCGCGCCAGTGGCGCGCAAGCGCGTCGGCTCACCCACCGCCGAGCGCGCGGACGATCTCGATGCGGTCGCCGGCCTGCACGGACCAGCAGTGGTGCTGGCTGCGCGGCGCGATCGCACCATTGACCTCGATTGCGACGCGCGATTCGCGGAGTCCCTGCTGGTCGACCAGTTCGGCCAGCGTCAGCGCGGAGGGCAGTTCCAGGGATTCGCCGTTGAGGATGATGTGCATGCATGCATTCTAGAAGGTCGCCGCCGCAGTATTGCTGCGACGCCCCCAGGCAGCGGCGTGCGGCAGCGAACCTGGTCCGCGTGGGGAGCAGGCGCATCGGGCTCGCTTACAATGCGCGGCTGATGAACACAACCGATGTCCTGCCGCCACCCTTGCGTCTTTCCGTCGCGCCGATGATGGACTGGACCGACCGGCATTGCCGGGCCTTCCACCGCATCCTGGCGCCGCACGCGCTGCTGTACACCGAGATGCTGACCGCGGCCGCGGTGGTGCATGGCGATCGCTCGCGGCTGCTGCGCAATGATCCGGGCGAGCATCCGGTCGTGCTGCAACTCGGCGGCAGCGAACCGGCGCTGCTCGCCGCGGCCGCACGCCACGGCGTCGATGCGGGCTTCGACGAGATCAACCTCAACTGCGGTTGCCCTTCCGATCGCGTGCAGGCCGGTCGCTTCGGTGCCTGCCTGATGCGCGAGCCCGCGCTCGTGGCGGAGTGCGTCGCGGCGATGCGCGCGGCAGTGCCGGTGCCGATCACCGTCAAGTGCCGCATCGGTGTCGATGACATGGACGACGACGCGGGCCTGCGCGAGTTCGTCGACACGGTCGCGGCGGCCGGTTGCTCGACGTTCGTCGTGCACGCGCGCAAGGCCTGGCTCAAGGGGCTTTCGCCGAAGCAGAACCGCGAGGTGCCGCCGCTCGACTACGTGCGCGTCGCGCGCCTCAAGGCAGAGCGACCCGAGCTCAGCATCGTGCTCAACGGCGGCATCGAGACACCGGACGATGCGCTCGCGCACCTCGCCTGTTTCGACGGCGTGATGCTCGGGCGCACCGCGTACCACGATCCTTACGTACTGGCTGTGCTGGACGCGCGCATTTTCGGTGGTGTCCCGATCACGCGCCACGAGGCGCTCCGCGCGTTGCGTCCGCACGTGCAGGCGCATCTCGCCGAAGGCGGGCACCTGGCCCAGGTCACCCGCCACGTGCTGGGGTTGTTCCAGGGACTGCCCGGCGCGCGACCGTGGCGCCGCGCGTTGAGCGAAGGCGCCCACCGGCCGGGCGCCGGCTGGCACCTGGTGGAGCAGGCGGTCGCGCAGGTTGCCGCCGCGCACCCGCTGGCCCACGCCGCGTGACCGGGTCGATCATGATCGAGGACGCCGGCGCGTTCGCGCGCGCGCAGGCCGAGGCGCCGCTCGCCATCACCGCCCGCCCGACCGCCAAGGCCGCGATGGTCGTCGCTCCGGACGGATTTCGAGTATCCGGCGAGACCAGCGGCGACAATCGCTACATGCGCACCGGGCATACTGCGGACGACGCGCTAGCGCACCAGCAGCACGCGGGTCTGGTGCGCGCCATCGATCGTTGCGTGCCGGTCGTGCGCTTCCGGGGCGATGCGGCGAGCCCCGACGCGGTGTTCCCGAACAACGCGTTCGCCACCATCAACGGCCACCTGATCGTCGGTGCCATGCGTTACCCGGAAAGGCGGCTGGAAACGCTCCGGCGCGACATCCCGAGGTTCTTCCGAACCCGACTCGGCTACTCGGTACGCAGGCTGGATCGCGACCCGGACTGCGTTGCGGAGTTGACCGGCGCGCTCGCGATCGATCGCGGCCGCGGCATCGGATATTGCGGCCTGAGCGAGCGTTGCAACCGCGTGGGCGCGGTCGCGATGCGGGAGGCCTTCGAGTTGCGGCGCATGTTCGTGTTCGACCTGGCACCCGGCGAATACCATACCAACGTGGTGCTGGCCGTGCTTGCTTCCAGGCTGCTGCTGATTTGTCCTGAAGCGCTGGCTGACCCGCGCGCCGCCGAAGCCATCGCCGCGGTGTATGCGCCGCACGTCGTCTGGCTCGATGCGGAAGAGAAACGGGCATTCTGCGGCAATGCGATTGCGCTGGACCCTGGCACCGCCTGGCTCAGCCAGCGCGCCGCCGACTCGTTGCGTCCGGCGTCGCTCGCGGCCATCGAACGCGCGGGGTTCGCGATCGGGGCGGTTCCGCTGGGCGAGATCGAGACCGCGGGCGGCAGTTTGCGCTGCTGCGTCGCGGAGGTGTTTTGAGCCCCACCGCCGTGGTACGCAGCGCGAATCCGGCCCCGGCGCAAGCGCCTTTCGGCACCTCCATTCAGGAAAGTTCAGGACGGATTCAAAGCGCGGTACCTACGCTGCCGCATGATCCTCGTCCTGAAGTGGCACCGATGACCCCGTCCCGGAGATTTTCGGCCCTGTTGCTGGGCACCGTGCTGGCTGCCAGCGCGGCGGCGAGCCATGGCCAATCCGGGGTCCAGGGCGCGGCGACGCTGCGCGAAGCCGTCGCCAAGGTCGAGCGCGAAACGGGCGGCCGGATCCTTGCGGCCGAAACCGTCATCGCTGGCGAGTCGCGCGTCTATCGCATCAAGGTGCTCACGCCCGACGGCACGGTACGCGTCGTGCAGGTCGTCGGCACCGACGCCAGCAATCCATCCTGATGTTCAACAAGCGATCGAAGAAGGGGCTCCCGCATGCGTATCCTGCTGGTTGAAGATGAAGCGCCACTGCGCGAGACGCTGGCGGCGCGTTTGCGTCGCGAAGGCTACGCGGTGGACGCCGCGGCCGATGGCGAGGAAGGCCTTTACCTCGGCCGCGAGGTGCCGTTCGACGTGGCGATCATCGACCTCGGCCTGCCCAAGATGTCCGGCATGGAACTGATCACGACGCTGCGGGAGGAGGGCGCCCGCTACCCGGTGCTGATCCTGACCGCGCGCACCAGTTGGCAGGACAAGGTCGAGGGCCTCAAGACGGGCGCCGACGACTACCTGGTCAAGCCGTTCCACGTCGAGGAGCTGCTGGCGCGCCTCAATGCGCTGGTGCGTCGCGCCACCGGCTGGTCGAAGCCTGTGCTCGAGTGCGGGCCGATGGTGCTCGACACGACCGCGCAGACCGTCACGGTCAATTCCAAGGCGGTCGATCTCACCAGCTACGAGTACAAGGTCCTGGAGTACCTCATGCTGCACGCCGGCGAACTCGTGTCGAAGGCGGACCTCACCGAGCACATCTACCAGCAGGATTTCGATCGCGATTCGAACGTGCTCGAGGTATTCATCGGCCGACTCCGGCGCAAGCTCGATCCGGACGGCGAGATCAAGCCGATCGAGACCGTGCGCGGACGCGGCTACCGGTTCGCCATACCGCGCACCGCGTAGGCCCGCGGAGTGGGCCGCATGCGGATCGAATCGCTTTCGCTCACGGCGCGGGTGGCCCTTTCGGCCATCCTCGCCCTGGTGGTCTTCCTGAGCCTGACCGGGTACGCGCTCGACCGCGCGTTCTACGATTCGTCCGTGCGCGCGATGCAGGACCGCCTGCGCTCGCACATCCATGCCTATCTCTCCGGCTCCGACGTCAGCGTCGCGGGCCAGCTCATCCTGCCCGAGGTCCCACCCGACCCGGCCTTCGACATCCCGCATTCCGGTGTCTACGCCGCGGTCGAGGGAGGCGACAACCGCTGGCGTTCGCCTTCGGCCATCGGCCTGTCGCTGCCGTTCGACAAGGAGCTTGCGCGCAACGAGGAGCGCTTCATCGGACCGGTCGAGACCGAGCAGGGCGAGATGTACGTCGAGAGCATGGGGGTCGTCTGGGAGGTCCCGAACGGCAAGCCGCTGCCGCTCACGTTCCATGTCGCCGAGGACGACACGCGCCTGCGCAGCCAGATGCAGGTGTTCCGCCGCACGTTGTGGATCTGGCTGACGATCGCGGCGGTGCTGGTGGTGGCCGTACTCCTGACCGCGTTGCGCTGGAGCCTGACGCCCTTGCGCAGGGTGGAGCGCGACGTCGCCCGCATCGAGAGAGGTACCATCGAACAACTTGCCGACGACTATCCGGCCGAGTTGCGGACGCTCACCCACAGCATCAACGACTTTATCGACGGCGAGCGGGAGCAGCGTGTGCGCAACCGACACCGCATGGGTGACCTCGCCCACAGCCTCAAGACGCCCCTCGCGGTGATCCGCAACGCGCTCGAGAATCCCGGCGACAGCGCCTCTCTCGAGAATGTCGTGTCGGAGCAGGTGCGGCGCATGGACGACATCGTTGCGTACCAGCTCGCGCGCGCGGGCACGGCGGGACACACGACGTTTTCGGCGCCCGTGTCGGTGACGGATGTCGCCGAGGAACTGGTCGGCAGCCTCGAGAAGGTGCACCTGGCCCGCGGCATCCTGTGCGAGTTCGAGCTGGCCCACGGTGGCTGTTTCTTCGGTGACCGCGGCGATCTCATGGAGATCCTGGGCAACGTGCTTGACAACGCCTTCAAGTGGGCCAAGCGCCGGGTGCTGCTGTCGACCCGGATCGTCCCGGGGCGTCGCCGCGACGGCATCGAGATACAGGTCGAGGACGATGGCACCGGCATCGACGATGTCGTGCGCGAGCGAATCATGCAGCGCGGCGTGCGTGGCGACGAGCGCGTGGAGGGCCATGGCCTCGGCCTCGCGATCGTCGACAATCTGATCCGCGACTATCGCGGCGAACTGCAGGTGACGACTTCCACCGCACTCGGCGGGGCGTGCTTCCAGTTGCGTTTCCCCGCATTGAACTGACCGTCATGACGGTCGCCAGCCACCGGCCGCGCGACCCGCCCCGCGCGCCTTGCCGCGGGCCCCTTGGCTCCGCCCGGCTGGCGCCGCCGCCCGGCGGCAGCGTACTGGCGCACTTGCCGTGCGCGCGTGGGCACGGCTACGCTGCAACCGTGGCCGGACGCATCGGCGTTCCGCGATCCGGTTACGTCGCCGCGGGTGTAGCTCAATGGTAGAGCTGCAGCTTCCCAAGCTGCTGACGAGGGTTCGATTCCCTTCACCCGCTCCACCTTTCTACTTGCCCGGAACGCGCATGGCCACGGACACGTCGGACGTTCCCGGAATTGTCGTGGGTTGGCGCGAGATGGTGGCATTGCCCGCGCTCGGCATCGTCGCGATCCGCGCGAAGATCGATTCCGGCGCACGCTCGTCGGCGCTCCACGTCGAGCTTGCGGAGGAATTCACCGAGGGCGGCGCGCCCTGGATCCGCTTCGCCGTGCAACTCGGCGTGCCTGGCGTGCCGGAGCCGCATTTCAGCACGGCGCAGATCGTGGACCGTCGGCCGGTGACCGACTCCGGCGGCCACACCGCCGAGCGCGTCTTCATCCGCACGCCGATCGAGCTGGCGGAACGCAGCTGGCCCATTGAAATAAACCTGACCAGTCGCCGCAATATGCTGTTCCCGATGCTGCTCGGCCGCACGGCCATGTCCGGGCGCCTCCAGATCGATCCCGCGCGTGCGTTCGTGTACGGCGAACCCGCCAAGGTCCGTCGGCCCCGACGTCGCTGAGCAGGCGCCCATGCCCAGTCGCTTCCCGCTGCTTCGCCCGCTCGACCTTCCGGAACCGCAACGATGAAGCTCGCCATCCTGTCGCGCAACAGCAAGCTGTATTCGACGCAGAGCCTGCTCGCTGCCGCGCGCGCGCGCGGCCACACGGCGCGGGTGCTCGATCCGTTGCGCTGCTACATGAGCATCGATTCGAATTCACTCGCAATCCACTACAAGGGTCGCGCACTGACCGGTTACGACGCGGTCATCCCCCGTATCGGTGCGTCGGTCACCTTCTACGCCACGGCGGTACTGCGCCAGTTCGAGATGATGGGCGTGACGACGCTCAACAAGTCCGACGCGATCCTGCGCGCTCGCGACAAGCTGCGCTGCCTCCAGATGCTCGCGCAACAAAAGATCGGCCTGCCCAAGACGGTGTTCGGCGACAATCCGGACGACACCGACGACCTGCTCAACCTGCTCGGCAAGGCACCGCACATCGTCAAGCTGGTGGAAGGCACGCAGGGCGCGGGTGTGGTGCTGGCGGAGAAGATCTCCGCGTCGCGCAGCCTGATCGAGGCCTTCCGCGGCCTCTACGCCAATTTCCTCATGCAGGAGTTCATCGGCGAGTCGAAGGGCGCCGACATCCGCTGCTTCGTGGTGGGCCGCAAGGTGGTTGCGGCGATGCGCCGGCAGGGCGCCGCCGGTGAGTTCCGTTCCAACCTGCATCGTGGCGGCAGCGCGACGTCGACCAAGCTCAACGACGCGGAACTCGAGACCGCGGTGCGGGCGGCCGCGACCATGGGTTTGTCGGTGGCGGGCGTCGACCTGCTGCGTTCGAATCGCGGTCCGCTGGTGCTGGAGGTCAATTCTTCGCCGGGACTCGAGGGTATAGAAGGCGCGACCGGCGTAGACGTGGCGGGTGCCATCATCGACTACCTCGTTGCCCGGGTGCGACGCGAGCATCGGCGCGGAGCAGCGCTGCCGCCGCGCTGATGCTTTACCGCAAGCCGTGGGTCCTTAACCAAAACCTCATGCGGGCGTAACGCGGAGTTAACCGCGCCGGCGCCACACTCGCGCCGCACTCTCCGGCTTGTTGCGAGCGAGTTGCCGGTTTCTCCGCCTCCGTGGCGAAGGGCAGCTGCTTCGCGATCTCTTGGCTCAGGGTTTGGCGTCGATCCCCCAAGCGACGCTGCCTGGGCCTTTCTTTTGCGCGGTCGCCCGACCCGCAACACCTCCGGTTGCGCGTCGCGCTCCGGTATCCTCCCCGGGATCACATGACTCCAGCCACCACACAATCGTCCATGCGTGTCCTCGTCGTCGAAGACAATTCCGACATCGCCGCGAACATCGGCGACTTCCTCACGGACCAGGGGTTCGTCGTGGATTTCGCCGGCGACGGCATCACCGGCCTGCACCTTGCGGTGGTCGAGGAGTTCGACGTCATCGTGCTCGACCTCAACCTGCCGGGCATGGATGGCCTTGATGTCGTGCGCAAGCTGCGGGAAGACGCTCGCAAGCAGACGCCGGTGCTGATGCTGACCGCACGCGACTCCCTGGAGCAGAAGCTGACGGGCTTCGAGAGCGGTGCCGACGACTACCTGGTCAAGCCTTTCGCGCTGCAGGAACTGCTGGCGCGCGTGCAGGTGCTCGGCCGCCGTGGCAAGGGTCCGAAGACCCGTCTGCTTGCCGTTGGCGAACTCGAGTACAACCTCGACACGCTCACGGTCAGCCGCGAAGGCCGCCAGCTGCAGCTCAACCCGACCGGGCTCAAGCTGCTGCAGTGCCTGATGGAATCCTCGCCGTCGGTGGTGACCCGTCGCGAGCTCGAAATGCGCGTCTGGGGCGAGGAGTTGCCGGATTCGGACAGCCTGCGCGTGCACATCCACGGGCTGCGGCAGGCCATCGACAAGCCGTTCGCCAAGCCGCTCATCCACACCCGCCACGGCATCGGTTACTGCCTGTCCGATCCGGATGCGGTACCGGCGTAGGCTCCGCAGCCGGATCGTCATCTCGTTCCTGCTGCTGGGGACGTTGCTGACGACTTTGTTCGCCATGGCGGTGCTGCTGCTGCGCAGCCGGCTGGAAGAACAACTCATCAACAACACGCTGCAGCGCGAGGTCGCGAACTTCGTCGATTTCAAGCGCGCCAACCCGGACGCCTCGGAGCGGTTCGCGTTCTCGAAGGAGATCTTCGCCGACGTGTTCGGAGCGTCCAAGTTCGCGAACATCCCGTTCGACCGCCAGAGCCTCGAAACCGGCGTCTACGACCGTGTCGAAGACGGGGCCAACGGCCGGCGCTACTACAAACTGGCGGTCCAGCGCAGCCCCGACATGCGCGGCTACGTCGAGTACGACTACACGCAGGAAACCCTCAGCAATCGCCAGCTCGTGTTCGCGTTGGGCGCAACGGTGGGCGTGTCCGCGCTGCTCAGCCTGTTGCTCGGAATCTGGTCCTCGCGCCGCGTGATATCGCCAGTGACCGAGCTGGTGACGCGCCTGCGCGGCTTCGCGCGCAGCGGCCGGCACGAGTCGCTCGCACCCCATTTCGCCGCGGACGAGGTGGGCGAGCTGGCGGCGGCCCTCGACGATTACGCGGGGCGGCTCACGTCCGTGGTCGAACGCGACCGCGAGTTCAACGCCGACGTCAGCCACGAGCTGCGTACGCCCCTGGCCGTGATCCATGGCGCCGCCGAGCTGCTGTTGACCCAGTCGGACATCAGTCCCAAGACGCGCGAGCGCCTGCTGCGCATCGATCGGGCGGTGCGTCAGTCGACCGAGCTCACCACCGCGTTGCTGCTGCTTTCTCGCGGGGAAAAGCAGGGTCCGAGTGACGGCGAGACGAGCGATGTGGCGGCGACGGTTGAACAGGTGATCGACGTGTGCCGCAACCAGCTCGGCACGAAGCCGATCGAGATCCGGCTGGCCCGGCACGCGAGTCCAGCGGTCGAGGCGCCCGCCGCGGTGCTCGCGGTGGCCCTCACCAACCTCATTGGCAATGCCTTCAAGTACACGCGCGAAGGCGCGGTGGAGATCGCGGTGCACGTGGATCGCGTCACCGTGGTTGACTCGGGGCCGGGCATCAACGCCGAGGAAGCGCAGCGGCTGTTCGAGCGGGGCTATCGCGCGCGCGACGTGGACGCACCGGGCTCGGGCATCGGCCTCGCCATCGTCCGCCGCCTCTGCGATCTGTATGGATGGCGCGTGAGCCTTGCACCCCGCACGGATGCGCGCGGCACCGTCGCGGAGCTGCGCTTCACCCGCTCGTAATCGCCATCGAATTCCGTGGCTCCTGCAGGAGCGGGCCTTGCCCGCGACCGGGTCGCTTTTGTTCTGGCAAAGCTGCAGGCAAGCAGGCATCCCTGCGCCTGCTCTGCAGCCCGCACATCCCTTGTGCGGGCGTTCGACGGGCCGCGCCAGTGGCGCGACTAACCCCGCCTCAACCTCACCGTTCTTCGGAATCGCATCAGCGATTCCGCTGCCCTGCTTCTCGCAGCGAATCGGGACGCGCAGAACTCGCACTTTTCGACTCCGCTTCCGCTGCGTCGAAAAGCCCGGCTGCCCACGCTTCGAGCGCGTCGACAGCGATGTCATCCGTCGCGGAAGGGGAGGTTCAAGACGTCTGTGCGCTGCCAACAAATTGCAGCGGATCGGCGCGAAGGGACCATTCCGGAAGATAGATGCGGCCGAAAGGCGGCGACAAGAGCATGACGCCCGGCTCCTCAACGTTCCAATCCCCCATTTCACGGGAAGAAACGACGATATGCTCAACGACGCCAGGCGTTTGGCCGTACTCGAACAACACCGAGTCCCCAACGTTGATGGTGGAGCCGTCTGTGTATGTAAACGCCCTGGTTCCCACGAGCCGGTCGGATCAGGCGACGGGGGTTAGCCAGCCATCGCGTGCGGGGGTGGTGCCATCGAAGAGGCCGAAGAACATTTTCTGGACGCGGAGTGTCATGGTGCCCGGCTTGCCGGTGCCAACCGGCTTGCCGTCGACCGATCGGATGGGCGTGATCTCGGCGGCCGTGCCGCACATGAAGACTTCGTCGCAGAGATACAGGTCCTCGCGCGGAATATCGCGCTCGACGATCGCAATGCCGACGTCGCGCGCGAGGCGCATCACCGTGTCGCGGGTGAGGCCGCGCAGCAGTGCCGCGCTCGCGGGCGTGGTGTGCAGCTCACCGTCGAATGCCAGGAAGAGGTTCTCGCCCGCACCCTCGGACAGCAGTCCCGTCGAGGCGAGTGCGATGCCTTCACCGAAACCCAGCCTGCGCGCTTCGCGCGCGATCAGCTGTCCCGAGAGATAGTTGCCGCCGGCCTTGGCGCCGGCGGGAATGGTGTTGGGCGCGAAGCGTTGCCAGCTCGACACGCAGGCATCGATGCCCGACTCGAGCACGCCCTCGCCGAGATACGGGCCCATGTGCCATGCCGCGACCGCGACGTCGGTCGGCGTGTCCGCCGAAAGACCGAAGCCACCGAGACCGCGATACGCGACCGGGCGCAGGTAGGCGCGGGCGAGGCCGTTGGCCTTGATCACGTCGCGGCAGGCGCGGGCCAGCACGTCCTGCGTGTACGGCATGTCCATGTCGTAGATCCGCGCCGACGCGAACAGACGCTTGAGGTGATCATCCAGCCGGAAGATCATCTGGCCGTTCGGCGTCGGGTACGAACGGATGCCCTCGAACACCGAAGATCCGTAATGCAGCGCGTGCGCCATGACGTGCACGGTCGCGTCGCGCCAGGGCTTGACCACCCCGTTGTGCCAGATGTGTTCGGGATAGGTCATCGATGCGGTCATCGCAGGCTCCGGCGGACCCGCGTACTTTACCCGCTGCGCGGGCCGGCCCGCTTCCCGCGGGGGAGTCAGGCTGCGCAACCGAACTTCGAGCCGGGCACTGCGCCTTTCAGAAGGCAAGCCACAAACACTCCGCGTGCTTCCTGATCGCGAGCCGCGTCTCCTCCGCTTCGGCATACTCGCCGCCCCTGGCGACGTGCCGCACCGCAAGTCCGGTGGGCACGGCGCGTGGCGGGGGCGGATCGACGTAAGGGTCCCAGCCCGCGGGCGCTGCGGCGAAGTCCGCGCGCGCGTCCTCTTCGGGCAACAACCGTAGTTCGACCACTTCCCGATCGACCAGTCGTCGCAGCCGCGTCGTCAACGCGCGGCCGCCCGAATTCGAAATTCCGGTCCAGAGGAACAGTCCGCTGAGGTGGTTCACGTCCCGGCGGGCGAGGCCGGTTTCGAATTCCGCCAGCAGCGTCTCCGCGCTCGCGGCGGGACAACCGGCAACCAGTCCGCGCGGGCCGCGTCGCCAAGAGGTGGATTCCGCGGTCGCGGCGTTCCCCTGCGAGCCGCGCATGTCGCGCGAGGGCATGGACAACGAGGCGCATGGCTGGTCGGTGAAAACATCGGTGCCGCCAGGCCCCACGCAGCGATTTATTGCGGAGTGCGCAGGCGCCGCCGCGCCCGCCGCGAGCGCGCAAATCAGGAACGAATGTCGCCACATGCCGCGCATCATCGCGCCCGCGTCGTGAACCGCCGCCAAGGCAGGTCCCCCAACGTGCTGCTCGCGCGGCCCGCCGGAAGGGCGGGCGCCCGCGTCATCGCGCGTAGCCGCGCGTTGGCGTACTGCAGTGGCCCATGCATACTCTTCCATGCCTCGCCCATCGAGCCCGGGTGGGTGTGTGGCCTTCGCTCCTTTTCGAATGGAAGCTCGATGCACTCTCCAGAGTCCCCGGCGATCACCGCGATCCTGCTCTCCTGGCGCAGGCCGGCGAACCTCCCGGTTATCGTCGAGCGCCTGCGCAAGAGCCGGCTCTTCAGGGAAGTGCTGGTCTGGAACAACAATCCGGAAATCACCCTTGCGTGCGAGGGCGCGGTGGTGATCAACGCCGGCAGGAATTTCTTCCCGTTCGTGCGCTACTGCCTGGTCGCGCTGGCGAGCCATCCGCTGATCTGGTTCCAGGACGACGACCTGCTCGTGTCCCCGGATCAACTGGAAAAGATCTTCGCAGCCTATGAACTGGCGCCGGACCGCATCTACGGATGTCGTGGCCGCAACCTCGTCGATGGTCGTTACTCGCGCGATGTGGTTCACGGCAATTGCGACGTCATCCTGGGGCAGTCGATGCTGTTCCACAAACGCCTGCTCAACTCGGTGCTGCCGGCGTTGAACGCGCTCGCGCCCATGGAGCGTGGCGACGACATCGCCTTCAGCCTGCTGTGCCGGCGCAAGCATTTTGCTGTCGACGTGGGTCCGGTCGCGGATCTTGGCGAGGGCGACGAGGACGCCCTCTGGCTGCAGCCAGGCCATTTCTCCAGGCGGCAGCAAATGGTGGACCGCGTGCTGGGGACGTTTAGCCTCCCGGTCCAGCCGCCGCAGCGGGCAGTGCAGGCCTGAGGGGTCTGCAGGCCCCTGGCATTCCTGCGCGAGTACCGTGTCGTGCTGGTGGCGACAGGGACGATATCTTCGCTGGCGACAGCGATTGGGCCGTTGACGAGATTGCGTTTCCCGGATGGGTGCCCGACGATGTGGCGCAGGCAGTCGTGGAATTGTCCGGAGCCGCCGCGACGCTGGAATCGCGCCACTGTTTTTCCGCACCGCACCTCTTGAAACCAGGGGATGTTCGTCGATGATTTCAGCGCTTGCGGCACTCGCGCGGCTTCGCGAAGGCAACAGGCGATTCGTGTCGGACGTCTGGGGTCGCGATGCGCACACCGACCACGCTCGCCGCATCGAGCTGGCCGCGGGGCAGTCGCCGTTCGCGGCGATCCTGGGCTGCTCCGATTCGCGCGTGCCGGTCGAGATCGTGTTCGACCAGG
>JBBRIE010000041.1:0-18457 GCA_038221545.1 Lysobacterales bacterium | reverse complement strand
CGAGGCGATTGACTTCGAGCTTGATGTCGGGGGCGTTAGCCGGCCGCGTGAGGTGCGCGGTGCTCGGACCACCGACGCCCGGCTTGCGATCGAAATCGAACTCGCCGTCGTCAAGCTTGCCCAGTTTGGCGATGCGCTCACCGAGCGCATTGAGACGCGCCGCTTCCGCCTGCAGCTCGCCCACGCGAATCGCGAGCGCTTCGGTGTTGCGATGCATGTCCTGGCGCATGCGCTTGACCTCGGCGCGCTGCACCGAGAGGTCGTTGCGCGCGGCGCTGAGTTGCGCCTTGACCCGGCTGGGCCCACCGAACAGCGTGCCGGCCAGAAGTCCACCGCCGAAGAGCGCGAGCAGCAACCCAAACGCGATTGCGCCAGCCTTCAGCACTGCACTGCGATCATCCAGTCGGACGACCTTGGGCGATGAAAAGGGCTTGGCCACGATTATGATATTCATGCGTCAGTTGTTCGCCCGTCAGAGATTGAGATGACCCGCTCGTCCCGCCATCGCTCCGTCGTCACCGCCAGCGTTGCCGCACAAGCTGGACTGGCGCCGGTTCGCGGCGATGTACTGGCTCGCCTTGCGGACAACCGCAGGCTTGCCGAGGCGTTGCAGGATGCGTTGCCTTCGGCGCTCTCCGGACAGGTCCGATTCGCGACGGTGAGGCAACGCACGCTCGTATTCCTTGCCGATACTCCGGCTGCCGCTTCGCGCCTGCGTCTGCTGCAGGTCGATCTGCTGGCGCGAGCGCGGCAGGTTGCCGCGATCGACGCCACCGCCGTATCGGTAAAGGTGGTGCCGCGTGAGGCGATCGAAGCGATCGCGCACCCCCACGTGAAACCACTTTCGGATGCCGCCCGCTCCCATCTCGCGAGCGCTGCGGCAGCCATGCAGGATCCGGAACTCCGGATCCTGCTGGAACGTCTGGCCGGCCTGGCCTGAAACCCTGTTCCCGCGGCGGAAACTCCGCCCTGGCCGCCGTGGCAACGGCGGCCCTCCCCTGTCCGATGAAAGATCCGGCGGCTAGACCGCTTGCGCCGGATGCGCGTACGAGATCGGCGCCCGCCCTGCATCGGGGAAGGTGACTTCCTCCCAGGCAGTGCGATCGGCGACCAGCGTCCTGAGCAGCTGGTTGTTGAGCTGGTGGCCCGACTTGTGTCCATAGAACGCGCCGATGAGGCTGTGACCGAGCAGGTACAGGTCACCGATCGCGTCGAGAATCTTGTGCTTGACGAACTCGTCCTCGTAGCGAAGACCGTCCTCGTTCAACACCCGGTAGTCGTCCAGGACGATGGCGTTGTCCATGCTGCCGCCGAGCACCAGGTTGCGCTCGCGCAGGGCCTCTATGTCGCGCATGAACCCGAAGGTGCGTGCACGACTGACTTCCTTGACGAAAGAAGTCGTCGAGAAGTCGATCTCGGCGGAGGACGTCTTGCGGGTGAACACGGGATGGTCGAAATCGATCGAAAACCCCACCTTGAAGCCGTCGAAAGGCTCGAACTGCGCCCACTTGCCGTTGTCCTCGACGCGGACCTTCTTCTTGATGCGGATGAACTTCTTCGCGGCGTCCTGCTCGACGATGCCGGCGGACTGCAACAGAAATACGAACGGGCCGGCGGAGCCGTCCATGATCGGCACTTCGCCCGCAGACAGGTCGACATAGGCGTTGTCGATGCCGAGGCCCGCCATGGCAGCGAGCAGGTGCTCGACAGTGGCAACGCGCGTGGTTCCGAAGATCAGCGCGGTCGACATGCTCGTGTCGCCCACGTTCTCGGCGCGTGCGCGCAACTCCACTGGCTCTGGAAGATCGACGCGTCGGAAGATGATGCCTGCATCGATCGCAGCCGGGCGCAACGTCATGTAGACCTTGTCGCCAGTGTGGATGCCGACGCCGGTGGCGCGGATGGTGTTCTTGAGCGTGCGCTGCCTGATCATGCTGGGTTAAGTGTGCGCTCGGCGCCCTTCGATGCCGAACGGTAACATACCGTTGACACCACGCAAACATTTGAACACTCTTTTCGCCACAACTTGTTGCGTTTGCGCCACATATCACACTCTTTGGCGCTGCCCGGACGCCGGCGGCGCGCGGAACCGCCGAGGTTGGCAAGCCCCTCGACCACCACCCGACCCTCTCCCCGCAAACGGGGAGAGGGTCGGGAGTCAGTCGGCCTGGCGGCGCAGGAAGGCCGGGATATCCAGGTAGTCGTCAGGACCGCCGCCGCCAGTGGCGCCGGCGGGCGCTTCCACGCTCGAGCCGCCGCCGCGCGTGTTGACGTTGCGAAACGCAGCCACGGGATACTCCACGGCCCCGGTGGTGCCGTTGCGCACCACGCGGATCGGTCGCTCGACCGGCCGCTCGACTACTGCCGTCTCGCGCCGATCCGTGACCGGGCGCGCAGCGGCCTGCCCGCGGTTGAGGCCGGTGGCCACCACCGTCACGCGCACGTCGTCCTGTATATCCGGATCGAGCGCGGTGCCGATGACGATGGTCGCATCGTCGGAAGCGAGTTCCTGGACGGTCGTGCCGATCTCCTCGAATTCGCGCATCGTGAGGTTGGGACCCGCGGTGATGTTGACCAGGATGCCGCAGGCGCCTGCCAGGTTGATGTCCTCGAGCAGCGGATTCTTGATGGCGGCTTCCGCGGCGGCGAGCGCGCGGTCATCGCCGCGGCCGATGCCCGAACCCATCATCGCCATGCCCATCTCGCTCATCACCGTGCGCACGTCCGCGAAGTCAACGTTGATGAGGCCCGGCCGGGTGATGAGGTCGGCGATGCCCTGCACGGCACCCAGCAGCACGTCGTTGGCCGCCTTGAAGGCATTGAGGAAGTTGACCTCGCGCCCGAGCACGGTGAGCAGTTTCTCGTTGGGGATGATGATGAGCGAGTCGACGTACTGGCCGAGTTCCTCGATGCCCTTGAGAGCGACCTGGCGGCGACGGTTGCCTTCGAAGGGGAACGGCTTGGTCACGACCGCGACGGTCAGGATGCCCATGTCCTTCGCGAGTTGCGCGACCACGGGCGCCGCGCCGGTGCCGGTGCCGCCGCCCATGCCGGCGGTGATGAACACCATGTCGGCGCCGTCCAGCATCTGGCAGATCTTCTCGCGATCCTCGAGCGCTGCCTGGCGGCCCACTTCCGGGTTGGCGCCGGCGCCGAGTCCCTTGGTCACGCTGGAACCGAGCTGCAGCACGGTCTTCGCGGCACAGGTGCGGATTGCCTGCGCGTCCGTGTTGGCGCACACGAATTCGACGCCCTCCACATTCGCCTGGAGCATGTGCGAGACGGCGTTGCCGCCTCCGCCGCCGACTCCGATGACTTTGATGACCGCGTTCTGCGCCGTGTTGTCGATGAATTCGAACATGATGTCTTCTCCTCTACAGCTGATTGTTGGATTGCCGCTGCCTTGTCTTTTTGTATGCCGCGAACCGCACTTGCCTAGACCCTTTCCTCAAAACTCGCCCCAGAACCACCGCTTGAGCCGGCTGCCCAGGGAATCACCTGCCTCTGCCGCCGATGCCGCGAGCACGCTGCCGCCGCCGGCCTGACTGCCAAAGATGAGCAGCCCGACCCCGGTCGCGTAGATCTCGTTGCTGACGACTTCCGCGAGCCCGCTCACGTGCTGCGGCAGACCGATGCGCACCGGCATGTGGAACATCTCTTCCGCGAGTTCCACCACGCCTTCCATCTTCGACGCGCCGCCGGTCAGCACCAGTCCGGCGGCGATGAGTTCCTCGTAGCCGGAGCGGCGCAGTTCGGCCTGCACCATCTCGAAGATCTCCTCGTAGCGCTTCTGCACCACCTCGGCGAGCATCTGCCGCGCGAGCCGGCGCGGCGGACGGTCCCCGACACTGGTGACCTCGATGGTCTCCTCGGGGCGCGCGAGTTGCGCGAGCGCGCAGGCATAACGCACCTTGATTTCCTCGGCGAACGGCGTCGGCGTCCGGAATGCGAATGCGATGTCGTTGGTGACCTGGTCGCCGGCCACGCCCAGCGAGGCGGTGTGGCGGATCGCGCCCTGGGTGAACACCGCGATGTCGGTGGTGCCGGCGCCGATGTCGACGAGGCAGACGCCAAGATCGCGTTCGTCCTGCGTCAGCACGGCGTGGCTCGAGGCCAGTTGCGAGGCGATCAGGTCGTCCACCGAGAGACCGCAGCGCGACACGCACTTGGTGATGTTCTGCGACGCGCTCATGGCGCCAGTGATGAGATGCACCCGCGCCTCGAGGCGTACGCCACTCATGCCGATCGGATGGCGGATGCCTTCCTGGTCGTCGATCACGTACTCCTGCGGGATCACGTGCAGGATGCGCTGGTCGGCCGGGACCGGCACGGCACGCGCGTTCTCGAGCACGCGCTCGATGTCACCCTGCGTGACCTCGCGGTCGCGGATCGCGACGTGTCCCGGCGAGTTGCGGCACGCGATGTGGCTGCCCGCGATCGACGCATACACCGAACGGATCTGGCAGTTCGCCATGAGGCTCGCTTCGGCGACCGCGCGCTGGATGGCCTGCGTGGTCGCTTCGATGTCCACGACCACGCCGCGCTTGATGCCGCGCGAAGGGTGCGAACCCACGCCGATCACCTCGACCTGCTCGCCCGGCAAATACTCGCCGACGATCGCGACGATCTTCGAGGTACCGATGTCGAGGCCGACCATCAGGGCTTTTTCAGGCTTGCGGATCATGCGCGCGGGATTTCCTTTGAGCCCTGCTCCCGGAGGGAGGAGGTGGCGCGTAGCGCCGGATGAGTTATCAAACTTGCGACCTGGTCGGATCCGATGCCACCGTGACCCGCGCATCGGGACCTGGCGCAGAGCAGGCCGATCACACCGCTTTCCCTCGCGGACGGGACGAACGGCACGGGGCTCGAATCCGGGCGCGCCTCGGGGCTCGGTACGATCGGTGTTGGCGTTGGTATCGGTATCGGTGTCGGTGTCGGATCGACCGACGGCAACGGCTGCCATGCCACGGCGAAGCCATTGGCGTAACGGAGATCGGCGCGCAACATGCGGGCGGATGCGGCGGCGGCCAGCGGGCCCTGCACCGCGAGGAAGCGGGAAAGGCGCGCGCGCGCATCTTCGCTGCCGAGCACGATTTCGATTCCGTCGGCGAGGCGGATGGACCAGCCGCCGCGCCGACTCATCTGAACGGCGGCGATGCGCATTTCGAACGGCGCCAGTTGTGGCTTCGTCTCGTTGTAGAAATCGAGGACCTCGCGGACTCGCGTGCGGGGACCGGCGAAACGCGGGAGCCCGTCGGGCGCGCTGCCGGGTGGCACCGCGAACAGCCGGCCTTCGACATCGACCAGTTCGCCGCCCTGCCAGATCGCCGCAGGCGAGCGCTCGCGCAGGCGGATTTCCAGCACGTCCGGCCAGCGCTTGCGCACGTCCACGACCGCCACCCACGGCAAGCGCTCGACCGCGTCGCGTACCTGATCGAGCGGCACGGCGAAAAAGCCGGGCGCGACGTGGGGTCGCACTGCCGCACGGACCTGCGCCGCGCTGACGTGGTGGAAGGGACCATCGATGCGGAGCTGGCGCAACGGCCAGCGACCGACCGCGAACCAGCCCTGCATGACGCCTACAAGCGGCAGCGCCACCAGCGCAAGCGCGAGCAGCCAGGCGGCGGTGCGCAACGCGAAGGCCGGCGAGCCGCTCATGTGTGCACCGTCGGCAGGCTGGTGGCGAGGATGCGCAGGCAAAGTGTCGGGAAATCGATCCCGACGGCCGCCGCGGCTTTCGGCACCAGCGAGTGCGACGTCATGCCCGGCGCGGTGTTGACCTCCAGCAGGTAGTTGCGACCCTCGCGGTCGCGCATCACGTCCACGCGCGCCCAGCCGCTGGCGCCACTCAACTCGAACGCGCGCAATGCCAGCGCCCCGAGTTCGGACTCGGCGTCGCCGTCGAGTCCCGGGCAAAGGTACTGCGTGTCCTCGGCGACGTACTTCGCGTGGTAGTCGTAGAAGGCCGTCGCCGGCACGATGCGGATGCTGGGCAACGCCTTGTCGCCCAGGATCGCGACCGTGAGCTCATCGCCTTCGACGAGCTGCTCGATGAGCAGTTCACCGTCGTAACGGGCAGCGAGTTCAACCGCGGCGTCGAGGTCGGAGGGCGCGTGCACGCGGGTCACACCGACGCTTGAGCCTTCGTGTGCGGGCTTGACGATCAACGGCAAGCCGAGTTCCTGCACGATCGGCGCGATGTCGAGTCCGCGCCGGAACGCTGCGTAGCGCGGTGTCGGGAGGCCCGCCGCGAGCCATACCTGCTTGGTGCGGATCTTGTCCATGGTGAGTGCGGCGCCCAGCACGCCGGAACCCGTGTACGGCACGCCGAATGCCTCGAGCAGGCCCTGCACGATGCCGTCCTCTCCCCCGCCGCGCTGCCCGTGCAGGATGTTGAAAACGCGATCGCAGCCGCCCGACTTGAGTTCCTCGCGGAGCGCGGCGATCCCGTCCACGGCGAACGCGTCGATGCCGTGCGAGCGAAGCGCCTCGAGCACATTGCGGCCCGAGTCGAGCGAGACCTCGCGTTCCGACGAAGTGCCGCCGAGCAGTACGGCGACGCGGCCGAAGGTTGAACGCGGCGACGGAGCGGTCATACCGCGACTCCCGGCAAGACGCGCGACGCCGCGAGATCGTGTGCCACATGGCCAATGTCGCCGGCCCCGGCGAGCAGCAGGAAATCGCCATCGCGCACGAGCGGAGCCAGCGCCGCAGGCAGGTCGATGGCCGCGCCCACCAGCACCGGCTCGACCCGGCCGCGCGCGCGGATGGCGCGGGCCAGCGCCTTGCTGTCGGCATTTGCGATCGGCGTTTCGCCCGCGGCGTATACGTCCGACAGCACCAGCACGTCGACCGTCGCGAGCACCTCGGCGAAGTCGTCGAGCAGGTCGCGCGTGCGCGAATAGCGATGCGGCTGGAATCCGACCACCAGCCGACGCTCGGGCCAACCGCTGCGCACCGCCTCGAACACGGCGGCGAGTTCGCGCGGATGGTGGCCGTAGTCGTCGACGAACAGCGCGTGCCCGCCGTGCACCCGGATATCGCCGTGCACGTTGAAGCGACGCCCCACGCCTCCGAACTGCTTGAGCGCGCGCGCGATCGCCTGCGGCTCCACGCCGAGCTGCCAGCCGATGGCCGCGGCCGCCAGCGCGTTCAGCACGTTGTGATGGCCCGGCAATGCCAGCGAGACCTCGAAGACCGTTTCGGTCTGCGGCAGGTGAAGGTTGAAATGCATGCGCTCGCCACTCGCCACGATGGCGCTCGCGCGCACGTCGGCGTCCGCGCGCGTGCCGTAGGTCATGAGCTGGCGTGGCGTCAGGTCGGCCAGCGCCGCGACCTCGGGGTCGTCGATGCACAGCACGGCGAGTCCGTAGAAGGGCAGCCGATGCAGGAAGTCGGCGAACGCCTCGCGCACCCGGGCGAAGTCGCCACCGTAGTTCTCGAGGTGGTCGGCATCGATATTGGTGACCACGGCGATAAGCGGGGACAGGCGCAGGAACGAACCGTCGGATTCATCGGCCTCCGCGACCAGGTAGCGGCCCGCGCCGAGCCGGGCGCTGGTGCCCGCCGCGAGCAGTTGTCCACCGATGACGAAGGTGGGGTCCAGCCCTGCTTCCGCGAGCACGCTGGCGATGAGGCTGGTGGTGGTTGTCTTGCCGTGCGTGCCGGCCACGGCGATGCCGTTGCGGAATCGCATCAGCTCGCCCAGCATTTCCGCCCGCGGCACCACCGGGATGTGCTGCGCGCGAGCCGCCAGCAACTCGACATTGTCTTCGCGGATGGCGCTCGACACGACGACGACATCCACGCGATCGACGGCCGATGCGACATGCCCCCGCGTGATGGGCACGCCGAGCGCCTCCAGCCGGCGCGTGACGACGCTCTCGCCGGTGTCCGAGCCCGAGACCTCGTACCCGAGGTTGTTCAATACCTCGGCGATACCGCTCATGCCCGCTCCGCCGATGCCGATGAAGTGCACGCGCGAGAACGTGCGCATCACGTCGGGGTGATGGGCCATCCGGCGCAGGCTCATGCCGCGCACTCCAGGCAGAGATCTGCGATGCGCGTGGTCGCGTCCGGCCGCGCCAGCGCCCGGGCGCGTCCCGCGCTGGCATGCAACTCCGGCCGGTCCGCGAGGCGTTTGCGCAGCGCCGCGGCCATGCGCCCGGTCCAGCCATCGCCTTCGGCGACGATTTCCGCCGCCCCTGCCTCGGCGAGGTAGCGGGCGTTTGCCGCCTGGTGGTCGTCAACGGCGTGCGGGAACGGCACGAGGATCGACGCCACGCCCGCCGCGGTGATTTCCGCGAGCGTCAGCGCGCCTGCCCGGCAAATCGCCAGGTCGGCCCATGCGTACGCGGCCGCCATGTCGTCGATGAATTCGGAAACGTCGGCGTCGCCGCCGACGGCCGCGTACGCATCGCGCACGGCCGGCGAGTTCCCGCGCCCGCTCTGGTGGCGGATGCGCCACTGCGCCGGCCCGGCCATCGCCACCGCTGCGGGCACCCCGGTATTGAGGCTGCGCGCTCCCTGGCTGCCGCCGAGCACCAGCAGGCACAGCGGACCGCCGCGCCCGGCCAGGCGTTCGCCTGGCGGCGCGATCGCGGCGATCTCCGCGCGCACCGGGTTGCCCGTCACTTCCGCCCGGACGGCCTCCCCGAAGGTTTGCGGGAAGCCGGTCAAGACGCGGCGCGCGAATCTGGCAAGCAGTCGGTTGGTGGTGCCCGGCACGCGATTCGCCTCGTGTACCAGGAGCGGCCGGCGCGACAACCATGCCGCGATGCCTCCGGGCGCCGCCGCGTATCCGCCGAAGCTGATGACGGCGCGCGGTGCAAGGCTCCGCATCAACCCCAGGGCGAGGGCAACGGCGCGCAGCAGCCGCCAGGGCGCCGCGAGCAGCGCGCCGATGCCCTTTCCGCGCACACCGGCGAACGGAAGGCTGTGCAGTTCAATGCCCTTCGCCGGAACCAGCATCTGCTCGATGCCCTGCCTGCCTCCGAGCCACACGACGGGCACGCCGCGCGCGCGCAATGCCTCGGCGACGGCGAGGCCCGGGAACACATGGCCACCCGTGCCGCCGGCAAGGATCATCACGGGCGCGCTCATGCGAGTGACTCGCGCGAAGGATCCTGCGGTGCGCGGTCCTGCTGCCCGCCGATGAAGGGCTCCACGCGCGCCTGCTCGGGTCCGGTCATTCGCCACCATGACCGGTGTTGCGCGCTGTCGGCGGACTGCGCGGGTGCAGGCTTTCGCGAAGACCGGTCGCTCGATGACGTGGCGGCTGCTTCGGTGCGGGCGTGTTCCGGCGTTGTGAATCGCGCAAAGCGATCTTGCCACGAAGTGGCTGGACGTTCGGTGCGGGCGTGGGCCGGTACGGTGGCTATTGGACCGCGATAGATTTCCTGCTGGGGAACACCGTGCAGGCTGACGGCAAGCTCCGCTTCGCGTCTCGCGAGCTCGAAGCTGACGCGCAGCGCAAGCCCGAGGGCGGCGACCGTCATCATGAGGCTCGAGCCACCGGAGCTGATCAGCGGCAGCGTGAGTCCCTTGGTCGGCAGCACCCCCAGGTTCACCCCGATAGAGACGAGCGATTGCGAGCCCAGCCAGAGCGCGATGCCGAACAGGCAGTAACCGCCGAAGGCAATGCCGCGATCGATGGCGCGCAGTCCGAGCAGGAACAGGCGTCCGCACAGGAACGCGAACAATGCGAGCACGAGGACGACACCGAGCAGTCCGAGTTCCTCCGCGATCACCGCCAGGATGAAATCGGTGTGCGCCTCGGGCAGGTAGAAGAGCTTCTGCACGCTGCCGCCGAGTCCGACCCCGGTCCACGCGCCGCGACCGATCGCGATCAACGCCTGGGTCAACTGGAAGCCATCATTGAACGGGTCCTGCCAGGGATCGAGGAAGCTGGTCAGGCGACGAAGCCGATACGACTCGGTGGTTGCCAGCCACGCGAGCACCGGCAAGCCAAGCGCGCAAGGCAGGAGCAGGTGCCGGAGTCGTGCACCGCCAAGCCATGCCATTCCGACCGCGATGACGAGCAGCAGCACGGCGGAGCCGAAATCGGGCTGTAGCAGCAGCAGGCCGACCATGCAGGCCGCGATGCCGAGCGGCTTGAGCAATCCGACGAATTCGGTTCGCACCTGGTGGCGGAACCGCACCAGGTAGCTCGCGAGGTAGGCGATGAGCAGCAGCTTGACCGCTTCGACCACCTGGAAGCCCGAGATACCGAGATTGATCCAGCGGGTGGCGCCGTTGACGCGCCGGCCTATGCCCGGCACGAACACGAGCAGCAACAACAGGAACGCGAGCGACAGCAGCAGGCGCGCGCGCTGTTGCCAGTAGTCGAGCGGCACGACCATGAGCACCGCGGCCAGGGTCACGCCCAGCGCCAGGAACATCACGTGCCGGACCAGGTAATGGAAGGGCCCGACGCTCATGCCTTCGGCAATTGCGCTCGAGCTCGACGCGACCATGATGAGACCGAAAGCCGCAAGCAGCAGCGTGACTCCCGCCAGCCACGGGTCGAACTCTCCCCGCAGTTCATCGCGGCGCAGGGCCTGGAGCGGGCGGCGGAGGTCGAAATCGGCGAAGGACATCAACGAATCTTCAATGTCGCGAGGCCGAGCAACACCAGCATCACGCTGATGATCCAGAAGCGCACGATCACGCGCGGCTCGGGCCAACCCTTGAGTTCGTAGTGATGGTGCAGCGGCGCCATCCTGAAGATGCGCTTGCCGGTCAGCTTGAACGAGGCGACCTGCAGCATCACCGACAACGTCTCCACCACGAAGATGCCGCCCATCAGCACCAGCACCAGTTCCTGGCGCACGATCACCGCGATCGCGCCGAGTACCGCGCCGACCGCCAGCGCGCCGACGTCACCCATGAACACCATCGCGGGGTAGGCGTTGAACCAGAGGAAGCCGAGACCCGCGCCACCCAGCGCGCCGCAGATGATGGTCAGTTCGCCGGCTCCCGCGATGTAGGGCACGTACAGGTAACGGGCGAATTCGACATTGCCTGCGGCGTAGGCGAACGCACCGAGAGCGGCTGCGACCAGCACCGTCGGCATGATCGCGAGGCCATCGAGCCCGTCGGTCAGGTTCACCGCATTGGAGAAGCCCACGATCCAGAAGTAGGCGACCACGACGATGCCCGCGCCGAGCGGAATGGTCCACTGCTTGAAGACCGGGAAGATGAACTCCGTCGCCTGGGGCGTGTCGGCGGCCAGGTAGATCCACAGCCCCGCGACGAGGCCGGCGATGGACTGGAGCAGGTACTTCCATCGCGCCGGCAGGCCGCGCGAGTCGCGCAGCACGAGCTTGCGGTAATCGTCCACCCAGCCGATGCCGCCGAACGCCACCAGCACGAACAGCACGATCCATACGTGCCGGTTGCCGAGGTCGGCCCAGAGCAGGGTCGAGATCGCGACGGCGAACAGGATCAGCGCGCCGCCCATGGTCGGCGTGCCGGCCTTGGAAAAGTGAGACTCGGGTCCATCGCTGCGCACGGTCTGGCCGATCTTGTAGTGCGCGAGTCGCCGGATCATCGTGGGTCCGATGACCCAGGAAACGACCAGCGCCGTCAGCGCCGCGAGGATCGTGCGCAGCGTCAGGTACTGGAAGAGATTGAGCCCCGGGAAATAAGGCTGCAGCCACTGGACGAGTTCAAGCAGCATGCGTGCCCGCCTCCTTCCTGGCATCGCGCGTCAGCGCGAGTACCACGCGCTCCATCGCCGACCCGCGCGAGCCCTTCACCAGAACCAGCGCGCCAGGATGCAGCGCGCAGCGCAGGGCGTCGATCAACGCTCCCTGATCGGAATACGCGTGGCCGCCGAGGCCGAAGGCGGACGCAGCCTCCGCCGCCGACTCACCGACCGCGAACAGACGGTGGATGCCGGCGCTGCGGGCGCGATCGCCGCATTCGCGATGCAGCTCCCGCGCGCGCTCGCCGAGCTCCCGCATATCGCCGAGCACCAGCCAGCGCTCGCCGCTGCTGCGCGCCAGCAGGTCGATCGCCGCATGGGTCGACCCGGGATTCGCGTTGTAGCTGTCGTCGATGAGCTGCGCGCCGCTCGCGAGGGAGATGCGCATCAATCGCCCCGCAACGGCAGGCGCGAGCGCGAGCCCCTCGGCGATCGCCTTGAGCGGCGCGCCGGCACTCGCCGCGATCGCAGCGGCCGCGAGCGCGTTGCGGACGTTGTGCAGGCCCGGAAGCGGCAGCCGCAGCGCGGTTTCTCCAAGCGGCGTCACCAGCGTAAACAGGCTCGCATCCCCGTCGGCGCGGATGTCGCGCGCCGAGAATTCCGCCGCGTGTTCGATGCCGAAGCGAACGCGCCGGATCGCGCCGCTGCGCTTCGCCAGCGCGTCGGCGAACGCATCGTCGGCATTGATCACTGCGACGCCCTGCGCGGGCAGTGCCGCGTACAGGGCGCCCTTGGTTTCCGCCACGCCCGCAAGCGAGCCCATGCGTTCGAGGTGCGCGGGCGCGACGTTGTTGACCAGCCCGATCGAAGGCTGCGCGATCATCGCGAGATGCCCGATGTCGCCAGGCTTGCCCGCGCCCATCTCGAGCACCAGGTATTCGGTATCGAGCGGTGCCGACAGCAGCGAAAGGGGCAGGCCGATCTCGTTGTTGAGATTGCCGAGGTTGACGTGCGTGCGACCGCAGCGGCCCAGGATCGCGGCGACCAGCGTCTTGACCGTGGTCTTGCCGTTGCTGCCGGTGATGCCGATGACCGCCGCGCCGAGGCGCTTGCGCTGCCATGTGGCGAGTCTGCCGAGCGCAAGCTCCGTATCCGGGACCACCATCTGCGGCAGCGCGGTGCTGTCCGGCTCCATCACCAGCGCCGCGCTTGCACCGCGCGTCCGCGCCTCGCCGAGCAGCTTGTGCGCGTCAACGCGCTCGCCGCGGAGCGCGACGAAGAGGTTGCCGGGCTGCAGCGTGCGGGTGTCGATCGACACGCCGCGGAACTTGACGTCCTCGTCGATCAGGCGACCTTCGATTGCATTCGCGATTTCGCGCAGGGTCGCCTCGATCATGGCCGGGCCTCCAGCGCAGCGCGCGCCACCGCGGTGTCATCGAAGGGTCGGCGCACGCCAGCGATCTCCTGGTACGTCTCGTGGCCCTTGCCTGCGATCAGCACGCCGTCCCCGCCAGCGGCCTCGAGCACCGCCGCGCGGATCGCGAGTCCGCGATCGCGCTGTACCCGGACCGACCGAGGCGCGCGAAGACCGGACAGGATCGCGGCGACGATGGCGTCACCGTCCTCGCCGCGCGGATTGTCGTCGGTGACGGTGACCTGGTCCGCGCCGGCTTCGGCGACCGCGGCCATCAACGGCCGCTTGCCGGCATCGCGCTCGCCGCCGCAGCCGAATACCACGTGCAGCTTCCCGGTCACGTGCGAACGCATGCTGGACAGCGATTGCTGCAGCGCGTCCGGTGTGTGCGCGTAGTCCACGACCACGAGCGGCAGGCGTCCTTCGCCGCCGAGCTTGCCCATGCGTCCCGGCACGGGCTGGAGCCGGCCGAGAGCGCGCACTATGTCTGCCAACGGCCAGCCGATCGCGCCGAGCACGGCGGCGACGGCCAGCAGGTTGGCCACGTTGAACGCACCGACAAGGTTCGATACGACCGTTGCGGAGCCCCAGGGCGTCGCGATCTCGAACTGCAATCCGGACGCGCGCTGCTCGATCAAGTTTGCCTGCAGGTCCGGGGCTGGCGCATCGCCGACGCCATAGGTCAGTCGCGGCTGCGAGTCCGGCAATGCCGCGACGAGTTCCCGTCCGAACGGATCGTCGACGTTGACGATCGCGCAGCGCAGGCCGGGCATCGCGAACAGCCGCGCCTTCGCGGCGCCGTAGGTGCGCATGTCGCCGTGGTAGTCGAGGTGGTCTCGCGTCAGGTTGGTGAATACCGCGTACTCGAAACGCACGCCATCGACGCGGCCCTGGTCGAGCGCGTGCGATGAGACCTCCATCGCGACATGGCGGGCACCCGCATCGCGGAACCGGGCGAGCTGCGCGTGCACGGACACCACGTCGGGCGTGGTGCGCTCACTCTCGACCATGGCCTCCGGGAAGCCGGCGCCGAGCGTGCCGATGGTGGCAGCGCGCTCGCCGGCATCGCCCAGGGCCTGCGCGAGCAGGTGCACGAACGAGGTCTTGCCGTTGGTGCCGGTGACTCCGGTCACGGTCAGGCTGCGCGAAGGGTGGTCGTGGAAACGATCGGCCACCGCGCCAAGGTGCGCGCGCAGGCCATCGACACGGATCGCCGGCACGCACAGCGCAGGCAGGCTGCCCGGCGCTTCCCACAACACACAGCGCGCGCCTCGGGCGACTGCAACAGGTGCGTGGTCCAGGCCATGGCTTGAGCCGCCACGCAGCGCAACGAACGCGTCGCCCGGCGCGACGGCGCGCGAATCGAGCGCGAGGCCCCCGATTTCCACGTCGTCGCAGGCGGCGACGGCGGCGACGCCTTCGAGCAGCACGCTGACCCGCTGCGACCTGCTCATGGCGCCCTGCCCTCCGTGGACGCCACGCCATCGATGGCCGAAGGCAGTACCGGTGGCGTCGCGGCGAGCACCATGCCCGATCCATGTGGCGTGGTGCTGACGAGTTGCAGGTTGTCCGGCGGCACGTTCAACAGCCGCAGGGCGTCCGGCATGATCTTGCCGAAAACGGGAGCGGCAACCGCACCGCCATAGAAGGCGGAGCCCGCAGGGTCGTTGATGATGACTACGCCCGCGAAACGTGGATGCGATGCCGGCACGAGGCCCGCGAAGACGCTGATGTAGCGCTTCTGGTGGTAGCCGCCGCGCGAGCTCTTGCGCGAGGTGCCGGTCTTGCCGGCCACGCGGAAATTGGGCACGGCGGCACGCGTTGCGGTGCCGCCCGCGAGCGTAACCGCCTCCAGCATCCCCAGCAGCGTGTGCGCGATCTCGGGATCCAGCACCGCGTGTCCGGGCTCGCGCTGGCCCGCGATGAACGTGGCCGGCACCAGCCGCCCGCCATTGCCCAGCGCGGCATAGGCCTGCGCGAGCTGCAACGGCGTGACCGACATTCCGTAGCCGAACGACAGCGTCGCCTTCTCGATGTCGCTCCAGCCTGCCGCGGCCGGAAGCACACCGGCGACCTCACCGGGAAATCCGCTGCCGGTCGATTCGCCAAACCCGAAGCGATGAAACACGTCGTAAAGGTGCTCATCGTCGAGCTGCGCCGCGATCCGCGCGGCGGCGACGTTGCTCGACTTCACCAGCAGCCGGGTGAGGTCGACCACGCCGTAATCGTGGATGTCGCGCACCGCGTGGCGCCCGACCTTCATGTAGCCCGACGTCGTATCGATCCGGGTGGTGGTGGTGAATTTTCCGGACTCGAGCCCGGCCGCGACGGTGAACGTCTTCGCCACCGATCCCGGTTCGATGACGTCGGTCACCGCGCGGTTGCGCCGCGACCCGGCAGCCGCGCTGCGGCCGGCATTCGGGTTGTACGAGGGATAGTTGACCATCGCCAGGACTTCGCCCGTGGCGACCTCGAGGATCACCACCGATCCGCTTTGCGCGCGATGCTCGGTTACGGCCGCCTTGAGCTCGCGCGCCGCGAGATGCTGCAGGCGACGATCGAGCGAGAGTCGAAGCTCGCGCCCCTGCTCGGCCTCCTTTACGAGTTCAACGGTCTCCACCACGCGGCCGCGACGATCGCGGATCACCCGCTTCGCCCCGGTCTTGCCCGCCAGCCACTGGTCGAAGGCGAGTTCGAGGCCCTCCTGGCCGTGATCGTCGATGTTGGTGTAGCCGAGCACGTGCGCGGTCAGTTCGCCAGCCGGGTAGTAGCGACGGTACTCGCGCTGGCTGTTGACGCCGTCGATCTTGAGATCGAGCACCGCTTGTGCATCGGCCGGGGGCATGCGCCGCCGGAGATAGACGAACTCACGCCCTGCACGTGCCTTGAGCCTCTGTTCGAGTTCCTGCGGGTCGACGTCGAGGGCCGCGGCGAGTTCCGCCATCCGCCCGGCTTGCGCAAGCACCACCGGCGGGTTCGCCCAGATCGACTCGACCGGGGTCGAAATCGCCAGTGGTTCGCCGTTGCGGTCGGTGACCATGCCGCGCGATGCAGCGATGTCGACCGTGCGCAGGAACCGTTCCTCGCCCTGGGCCTGGAGGAACTGCTTCTGCACCACCTGGAGGTTCACGGCGCGCGCCACCCAGACGCACGCCACGAGGAGCATGAGACCGGCAACCCAGCGCGCGCGCAGCCTGAGGTCCGTGTGCGGCAACGCCACGTGCCGGCGATTGACGGGCGCGTTCAACGACGGATCACGCGCGTGTCCGCCGCGGCGGGGAACAGCATCCCGAGTTCGTCGCGCGCGAGCCGCTCGATGCGCTGCGGCTCGGCCCATGTCGCCTGTTCGAGTTGCAGGCGCCCGAACTCGACGTTGAGCTCGTCGCGCACCGCTTCGAGCGCGTTCAGCGCGACGAACAGGCGGCGGCTTTCCTGCCGCGCGCTGACGACCCCGATGGCGCTGCCGACGAGCGCCGCGAGCAGTACTGCCAACGTGAACAACGCGCGGGCGCTCATGCCGCAACCCCCAGGGGCAGGCGCTCGGCGACGCGCATCACCGCGCTGCGTGCGCGCACGTTGCCCTCGATCTCGGACGCAGGCGGCTTGACGGCGGCGCCGACCAGGCGCAGCCGCAAGGCGTGGCGTGGTGGCGGCGGCGGCAGGCCACGGCGAACGCTCGGAGGCGGCTGCGATTCGTCGCGGAGGAAATGCTTGACCAGACGGTCCTCGAGCGAATGGAAACTGATCACGACCAGTCGGCCGCCGGGCAGGAGCCGGTCGACGGCGTGCTGCAAACCCGACGCGAGGTCCTCCAGTTCGCGGTTCACCACGATGCGCAGCGCCTGGAACGTGCGCGTTGCCGGATGCTTGCCGGGCTCGCGCTTGCCGGCGTTGCGTGCGACGAGATCGGCCAGTTCCGCGGTCCGGGTCAATGGCTGTTCGGTGCGCGCGGCGACGATCGCGCGCGCGATGCGGCGACTGTGGCGCTCCTCGCCGAATCGCCACAGCGCGTCGGCGATGTCGGTTTCACTCGCCGCGGCGAGCCACGTCGCCGCGCTGGGTTCGACGGTCGTGTCCATGCGCATGTCGAGCGGACCATCCTGCCCGAAACTGAAACCGCGCTCGCCGCGGTCGATCTGCGGTGACGACACGCCGAGGTCGAACAGCACGCCGTCGAGCCCCGCTTCGGTTGCCGACCATTCTGCGAGCACCGCGAAGCTGCCATGGCGGATGGCAACGCGCGGGTCGCTGCCGAATTCGG
This sequence comes from Lysobacterales bacterium, assembly GCA_038221545.1. Lineage (GTDB taxonomy): Bacteria > Pseudomonadota > Gammaproteobacteria > Xanthomonadales > Ahniellaceae > JBBQNY01. The sequence continues at coordinate 1,135 of JBBRIE010000041.1, read as the reverse complement.
TCTGCGCGACCTCGATCGCTTCGGGATCCTTGTCCATCAGCAACAGTCGGCCCTGCGTGCCGAGGCGCGACAGCAGTTCGCGCGCATGTCCGCCGCGGCCAAAGGTGCCGTCCAGATAGATGCCATCCGGGCGCACGGACAACGCGTCGACCGCGGCCGTGCGCAGCACGGCGGTGTGCGCCTCGCGCGGCGATGCGTACGCGGCGCGATCACGGGTCCGTGCTGCGCTCACAGGCGCAGTGCCAGCATGTCTGCGGTGAGGTCCTCGTCGCCGATCGTCTGGCGGATCTTGGCGACATGCGCCGCCTCGCTCCAGAGCTCGAACTTGTTGCCCATGCCGAGCAGCACTGCGCGCTTCTCGATCGAGGCCGCGGCGCGGTGGCTGGCGGGCAACAGGATGCGGCCGTTGCCGTCCGGCTCGAGTGGCGTGGCCGCGCCCACGAGCTTCATCTGGAGATTGCGATGCACGGCCTGCGCGGCGGGCAGCGCGTTGACCTGGTCCCGCACCTGAGTCCAGGCGGTGGCGGCGAACAGCCACAGGCAACCACTTTCGAACGGGTTGTAGGTGAGGACGAGGCGGTTTTCGCAGGTGAGGGCAACCAGCTCCCGGTAGGCCGCGGGAATGCCCATGCGGCCCTTGTCATCAACGGTGATTGCGGTCTCGCCCTGGAACATCACGGCCACGAATCCCCACCAAAAACCCCGTTACACCACGGGAATTCACAGTAGGACGCAAGTATTTGACTGTCAACAAAATTATGTGGTTTTTGTGAGACGGTAATTCCTCAACAAAAACGCAAACTTGCGACACATTCCGCAAGCCGGTTTGCAGGTTTGTTCAATCTTCACCTCACAATCGCCACCACGCGTGCGTCTCGCTTCTGGCGACAGCCACGCGGCTAAGCGAGTACTGCCCAAGTCCACAGCGTTTCGCTCGCTGCGCGAGCGAGTGATTTTTGTTTCGTCAAAAGTCACCAAAACCAAAAGCGCCCTGTCCGTTCGCCGGAATCGCGTCAGCAATTCCGGTGCCCTGTGCTGCTCGCAGCCGACCGGGATGCGCCGAACTCGCACTTCCATGTGCTCAAACATGCGGCGCATCAAGTCCCGGTCGTCTGCTGCGATGCTCGGCTCGATC
>JBBRIE010000040.1:0-18700 GCA_038221545.1 Lysobacterales bacterium | reverse complement strand
CTGGCCGCTGTGATCAGCAGTGCCACTGTAACGCGCCGCATTCACCGTCGCTGTTTGCAACGCCTGTAATGGAGTAAGCCCCGCTTGCACATACAGCGCCAGCTCATCATGCAAACCACTACCGGTAAAGACAAAAGAGTCTGGCGCGTCGGTGCCGGCGACTATTTTCACACCCAGTTGGTGCGCTTGTTTGAGCTGTGTCAGCGCCAACGCAAATGCGTGTTGCTGCGGATAGCGGCCATCGGCGGCGCGGCCGTTTTCCACCGAGCCATCAGCATCGGCCTGCCATAGCTGTCGCAACAGCCAGGGCACAGTGTTGAGCCGCGCGTCCTCACGGAACCGTGGCTCAATCGCTTTGGCGCCAAGTTGCAACGTTAATAAAGTCGGGCTCCACCAACTGTCCGAATCGGCCAACATCTGCATTTTCCGCTGGCATAGGCTTGCATCCTGCGAGTCGAGCAATTTCTGCCAGACGTCGGCGGTGAGCAACCCCTGGCGCATCGGCTGCGCTTTGTAAGGCGCAATGGCAGCGGCGCATTCAAACAGAAAGACCCGGCCATGCTCCAGGCTGCGCAAGCCGCCATCAATGGCATCCTCCAGCGGCACCAACCAGGGCAGATGACCGGCCAGCGCCATGCCGACAGGCTTTGCTGCTGCACTTAGCCAATGAAATTGTTGCAGGCTCATCAGCTCATAAACTTTCAGCTGATCCACACCAAGCAGTTGGTAATTCGCTACCAATGCTTTCGCGTCTGCAGCGCTTTGCAGTTTCAGATAGGCGGGCATGCCGTCAGGCACTTCAGACCCGCCATTGAGTGCGAAACTGCTTTGTAGTGGATAACGCGGACTGCTGCGCAGCCCTTGTTGCATCTGCTGTTGCCAAATTTTGCGATCGGCGGAGCAAGCGATAAAACTGTCGCTGGCCGCAACACAACCCGACATATCGCGCAGTGACGTCACCCCGGCCGCCAGCCACAGCGGATGGTGGATTTGTGGCGACAGTTGCATGCTGTGAGTGTGCATGTCCTGTAAGCCCGGGATCAAAAACCGGTTCTTACCGTCGATGCGCTGCCAGTTGCCGGATGGATTATTTGCGAAACTGCTGGCTGCCGCCGGGCTGATCCGCTGGATTCGGCCATCATCAATCCACACCGACTGACCGGCGCGCACCTCTCCGGTCAGTACATCGATCAGGTGCACGTTGTGGATCAACAGCGGTTGATTACTCAGCGTCGGTAACGGCGGTTGCGGCAATGGCCACAGCAATAGCAGACCGAGCCATATCAGCAGCAATAGTGGCGACCAAACCAAAAAACGGCGAACTACGACAGGAAGTTTCACCAACGGACCTCTAATTAAGTGGGTAATTCCCAAGCTTTTCGGACCAGAATGGGTCTGACTTCCTGGGTTGAAGTCGTCCGTAAAAGCTTCAAAAAAGCAGGGGTTTGAGATTTTGCTCGCATGCCGCGCCCATCAGCCCTTGCTGCTTGAGGAGCGCGGCGATATCGGCATGCAAGCTTGAGGATGATGCCGATGCGAACAGTCCAGGAGGGAGAGTGAGCAACAACGCAAGGATTAGCGCAGGCAGACCCTTGCCGCTTGTGTTTCGCGTTTTGCCCAGATATTGATTCACGGGTCACTCCATTTTGGTTTTCAACAAAGGCCAAACGATCGTGCTGGTGGCGATGAGCTCGTTGCTGTCGAACGCGACCTCCCAACCGATCCGCGTCGCCAGCCGCTGCACGATCTGCAGGCCGAGCCCGTAGCCGGCTGTGTCCGCTGAAACGCGGGGATTGAGAATCGTCAACGACGCTTGCGTGGCGTCGATGACGATCGTGCCGGCATCGCCGTGCTGGATCGCATTGAGCATGAGGTTTGCGAGCACGGTTTCGACCACTTCGCGTGGCCACGGCCAGTGCAGTCCGGGCGCGACTGCCATTTCGATCCGCTGATCCTTGGCCGTCGCCAGCGGGCGAAATTCCTCGACCAGTTCGCCCAAGCAGGCAGCCGCCTGCGTATGGATGCCGGCCGGCGGAATGACGTCGCTGGACAGCCACAGGGTTGCGTTGCTGGCGCGTACCAGCCGCTCGACCGCGCGCTGCAGTCGCGCCCACGCGGCCGGATTGGCCCGGTTGTCATTGAGCAGGGCGAGGCTCGTGCGTGCCGACTGCAACGGCGTACGCAGCTCGTGCCCAAGGAAGGCCAGCGTCTGCCGCTCGCGTTCCACTGCCGCGAGTTGGTCCTGCCATGCTCGTGCATGCAGGCGCACGAGCTCGCTGAACTCGCGCACCGGTTCGCGTTGCGCAAGCGTGTGCAGGGATTGCGGGTCGGGACTCGCGAGCACCTGCTCGACCAGCACCTTGGCGCGCCCGGCCACGCGCTCGACAAATGCGCGTGCCAGCACATACGCGCACCCCAGCAGCAACAGCAACAGCGGCAACACATAAACGAATCCGCGCGAAATGCCGGCGTCGACGGTGAGCTCGTCGGTCACGTCGTAGACCACGGCAAAAGGCTGGCCAGCGACGGTGCGCGCGAACAGCACGTGCACATAGCGGCCGTTGTCGCGACGGAATTCCTCGGTGTGGCCGAGTGCCTCGCCCTCCACGTGCGCACGGATGTCGTCGGGCAGTCGCGGCATCGCGAATACGCGGAATTGGCTGGGCAAGACGGGTGGTTCGAGCGCCGGATCGACCACCGTAGCGGCGACTGCTTCCAAGCGTCGGTCGATGAAGCTGTCCTCCAGCACGAACAGAAGCAGCAAGGTCGCGGCGACGAACAGCGCCGACAGGCCCAAGGTGAAGGCCATCCACTGGCGAGCCAGGACGCGGCTAAGGCTGCGTTGGCGCGTCATTGGCGCGACCATTTTCATGCACCAGGAACCGATAGCCGACGCCGCGTACGGTGTCGATCAGCGGTTGGCCGAAGCATTGCTTCAGCGCCTGGCGCAGGTAATACACATTTGCCCGCAGCGGCTCGCTGTCGGGCGGCTCGTCCGCCCACAATGACTCGCACAGCTCGTCCTTGCCGACGCTGCCCGGGCTGGCGTCCATCAGCCGCCGCAGGATCGCGAAGCCAGCCGGGTGCAGCTGCAGCCGGCGCTCGCCGCGGCTCAGCAGGTGGCCGCGCAGATCCAGGGTGTAACCGCCCACGCGCAACTGCGCGCCGCCCGCGGTCGGGACGTGCGCGGCGATCGCACGCACCCGCGCCAGCAGTTCCGCCGGTGCGAACGGCTTGACCATGTAGTCCACCGCGCCGGCCTCGAAGGCGTGCAGCTTGTCGCCGAGTTCGCCCCAAGCGGTCAGGAACAGCACCGGCGAACGCAGCCCGCAGTCGCGCTTGAGCGTGCGGCACAACGCCCGGCCATCCTGGTCGGGCAGGTTTACATCGAGCACGAGCAAGTCGTAGGCCTCCGCCAGCACCCGTGCCCGCGCCTGCGCCGCGGTGTAGGCGAAGTCGACCCGCACCCCGTGCGCTGCAAGGTAGTCGCCGATGCCGGCCGCGATATCGATGTCGTCCTCCACCAGCAGCAGTTTGAGCGGCGGTGTGCTTGCAGACATTCGCGCATCCCCTTGCATAAGCCGACTCAATCATCGCCGGCATCAGCGACATCGTAGTTCCGTGCCTTGAACAGCGCGCCCGGCGACGCTCGCACGCGCTGCCACGCTTCATTGCCGGGCGAGCTTCTGCATGCGGTAGGCATCGCGCACGCGCCCCTGCATGCCCGCCACCAGCGCATGCATTAACAGAATCCTTTGGTCGGCCTGCGGCAGCCGGCTTTTCGCCTGCGACGCGGCGACAGCGCCGCGACGGTAATAAATGTCCAGCAACTGCACCCCGATCTCCTCGCTGGTGCGCTCGCGCGCCACTGGCACATGGCCCAGCACCCGCACCATCGCCTCGGCTACCGACCAGGTCGACCACGGGTTCTGGCCCGTGACCACGCGGCCATCGACCACGGTGTTGTCCAGGTACAACGGGCCTTCGGCGAACTCGGCGCCGCCCTGTGCCATCGCGTCCTGCAGCAGATAAGGGAACAGCTCGCGCGCGTTCTTCAGCAGAAACAGTTCCTCGGCGTTGGTGAAGCCGGTCGCGCGCCTGCCGGCCAGCAGGCGCTCGCCATCGTCGAGCGTCACGTTCAGCAGCGCCGCCGGGCCGTGGCACACCGCGCCAATCACGCCGCCGGTCTGGTACACCGCGCGGGCGATGCGCTGGATGTCGGGGTTGTCGGGGAAGTCGAACATCGTGCCCTTGCCGCCGACGAAGTAAACCGCGGCGTATTGCGCGGGATCGATCTGCGCCACCGGCAGCGTGTTGCCGACCTTGCGCTGCGCTACGGGATCGTTGAGGAAGGCATAATCGGCCGCGACCAGCTCATCATCGAGCTGCATCGGCGCCTTGCCGCCACGCGGGCTGGCGATATCCACCGCATAACCGTTGGCGACGAAGACGTAATATGCCCGCGCCAGCTCGGTCAGCTCGAAACCGGCGCGCTTGTCGGAGCTGCCGATCCGCTCGGTGCTGGTGACCACCGCCAGCACCTTGCCGCGCGGGGTGCGCTCGCCGTCGCGTAAGAACGCCAGATCCGCCGGCCGGCTGCGCGGATTGGCTGCGGGCTGACTGTCCAGGTTCAGACTGTGCACATAGACGTAGCCGGTCACGGCCAGCAGCAACGTTAGGCCGAGGCACACGGTTAGGCCTAGCTTGATCTTTCTCCACATGGCAACGCGCTCCTTGTGCGGCAGCCGATGATCCGGGTGCATGCAAGCTAGGGCACCAAGGTAAAGCCAGCATCAAATGCACTGCGATGTGTTGCAACAGGACGGTCCGGCATTCAAAGCCCGTGACGCAAAAACCCGCCTTCCACCGTGATGCGTTCGCCGTGATGTAGCCTGCCGCAGGCAGGCAGGCAGGCACAGAAACGCGACCGTGGCGACGAGTCTCGCGCTCGCCGATGCGGCCGAGCGGCGTGCGAAAAACAGGGGTGGTGAAACAGAGGTCAGGTTGCACGTTCTTGAACTGCGCTTTTACGTGGCTAAATATCCAGCGGCCGAACGTCCCCAATGGGTCGGTTTGAGCCATTGACCTGGCCAACACCAGCACTCTGATCAGCGGTCGCCGGCACGCTGGTCAAAGTAGGCCAGCGCACGCAGCGGTCTGCAAAAAAATGCTCCCTCGTCGAGGGGACTCGTCGAGGGGAGCAGGTGCTGCCATTGCCCGTGGGCGCAGGTGGTAGTGGCCTCAGTTGTCGTCGCGCCACCGTCGCAGGCGGACCGCCGCGAGGATCATGGCCACGCCGGCCGCTGCTCCGATCCAGATGTTCGCCGAGAGGAAGGTCGAATACATCGTCTTGAGCGACAACAACTGGATCAGGTCCTTCGGTCCATCGACCTCGACGTTCGCGAACTGGGCGACATCGATCCACGTGCCGGGAAATACGCTGAGCAACAACCTGGCGACCACGTTTTTCCAGAACCAGAAGGTCTGCATCTCGAACGACTGCATGAGGTCGAACCAGGTGACCAGGAGGCCGGCGAACACCGGGATCAGCACCGCCCAGAGGAACGGCTTGGTTCGTGCCCACGCCGAGCAGAGCAGCAGCCAGCCAATGGTCGGCAGGGCCCAGACGAACTGCACCGGGATCGAGGCGATCAGCAGGCCCGAGATCTGGAGCGGCGATCCAGGACCCCAGAGCAGCTGGATCGGATTCCCGCTATGCAACAGCACGACCAGGCTGATCACGATCATGAATGCGAACATCGCGGCCAGTCCGGCGGCCAGAGCAAGGAGCGGGGCGACCAGCGAAGCGCTCGCGACCTTGGACCACACGGTCTCGGCATCCGATACCGGCAACGACTTCCAGAACAGCACCGAGCGATCCTTGCGTTCGTCGTACAGCGCGCCGAGGCAGTAGAAGAAGACCACGAAGCCCAGCACCATGAACGGCCAGCTCGAGGCCATGAGCATGCTCAGGTCGACGCCGCCCGCAAGGTGCTGCGCATCCTCCGGCTTCATGTTCGAGGTGAGTTTGCTGAAGTCGAGGCCGTTGATCATCACTTCACCGTCGATCTGCAACTTCCCGGCCTTGGCGGCCTTCTGCGCGGCGACTTCGCCGACCACGATCGCCATCATTGTCAGCACCAGGAACAAGCCCGCGGCGACCAGAGGCGCCCAGAAGAAGCCGCCTTTGTTCTCCCAGAATTCGCGACGCAGGAGGATGGGGAAAGTCTTGGCGTTCATGCGTAGGTACCTTTCATCGTGGCGACGAACAGATCGGCGAGGCCGGGGGTGCGCATCTCTCCAAGCGGCTCGAGTTGCGCCCGCTCGACGCCGTCGAACAACATGACCACTTTCCCGAAGGGCAGCGACCGCTCGTCGACCGGCTTGAGCGCTCTCGCGGCGTCGATGCGGTCAGCCGACAGCATCACCTCGGTATAGCGGTCCGACAGGTGTTCCATCTCGCTGGTGAGCACGATCTTGCCGTCGCGGATGAACATGACGTCGGTCAGGATGTGCTCGATTTCCTCCACCTGGTGAGTGGTGACCAGGATCGTCTTGTTCTCGTCGAAATAGTCCTCCAGCAGGCGCTGGTAGAACTGTTTGCGATAGAGGATGTCAAGGCCCAGGGTCGGTTCGTCGAGGACCAGCAACCTTGCGTCGATCGCCATGACCAGTGCGAGATGCAGCTGCACGATCATGCCCTTGGACATCTCGCGTACCCGCATTCCCGGTTTCAGCTGCGTGTTGGCGATGAAGCGCTCGCAACGCGCACGATCGAAGCGCGGATGCACCCCGGCGACGTACTCGATGGCCTCGCGCACGCGGATCCAGCGGGGCAGGGTCGCGACGTCGGCGATGAAACAGACCTGCTCCATGAGCTGGTCGCGCTGCGTGCGCGGATCGAAGCCGAGGACGTCAAGCTGGCCCTCGAAATGGGCGAGCCCGAGGATGGCCTTGAGCGCCGTGGTCTTGCCCGCGCCGTTGGGGCCGATCAGGCCGACGATGCGCCCCGTCGGGATGTCGAAATCCGCGTGGTCGAGCGCGACCTTGTTGGGGTAGGTCTTGTGCAGGCCGCGGGCGCGGACCGCAACGCCTGCGCTGCCGTTGATCGTGGCGTTCATGCGGGCTCTCCGTTGGCAACGAAGCCCTGCAGCAGGCGCTTCGGATCGAGGCCGAGCCGCTGGATCCGTTCCATCAGCAGCGGCCACTCCTCGCGCAGGAACCGCTCGCGCTCGCTCGCCAACAATTGATCGCGTGCCCCTTCGGCTACATACATGCCAACTCCCCTGCGTTTATCGATGAGATTCTCGTTGGCCAGTTCCTGATAGGCCTTGGACACGGTGATCGGATTGAGCTGGAAGTCTCCGGCGACCTGGCGCACCGAAGGGAGCGCGTCGCCCTCCTTCAGCAGGCCGTCCAGGATCATCGCGATGACTTTCTCGCGCAGCTGCCGATAGATCGGCGTGTTGTCGTTCCACTGGACATTCATGGATTACTTGCTCCCGCCGAGGGGGTCCGGGCCGAATGCGTAGTAGGGAAGGCGGAGGCTGACCCGGGATGCGCGCCTGGAGGCCACGCTCGCCTTCTGCAACTGCGCGCGGGCCTCGCGGATCGGGACCGGCATCAGGGCCGCTGCGAGGGCGGCGCGCTCGGCCGCCTCCATGGCATCCGCGGCGGCCAGTTCCATCGGGTCGGCGACGACCACCACGGTGGGAAGTACTACCGGCGATGCGACGGGCGCAGCGGCCACTTCAATGGTGGACTGCGTGGCGACGGAATCGATCCAGCGAACGTCATCGCTGACCGCCATCGACATCAGGCCGAACATGGCGCCAAGGACTCCCAGCACGGAAAACCAGCTTTGCGGCGAACGGTCCACGATTTGCTCCTCGGTGAGGTGTTGGACTAGTGTTGTAGCCAACTATAACACCAGATCGCAGGACGTCAACCCCCAATTCAAATCGACCGAAAAAAGGGGCAACTGGCGGCTGAAGCAGATGATGACGACGCCGCTGGAGTCGAAGTCGGGCTCCTCCGGCAGGCCAGGTCGCTGCGGATCCGCCTGAACAGGAGAGCGGATACGCGATTCCGGGGAACGCTTGCGTTGCGCTGCTGTCCCTAACAAGCCGTTTGCCAAGGCGCATGCACGACGCGACAATGCGCGGCTTGCCGCTGCGGCCGCAATACCCGCAGTCCTCAATCCCTCGACAGGAGTTTTTGAATGAATCGCTTCATCCGCAATTCGCTGGCAGCCGTCGCGCTGTCCGGCGTCATCGCCGCGCCCAACGCTTTTGCGGTCGACAAGCTGACCACCGAAAAGGAAAAGATCAGCTACATGGTGGGCATGGACGTCGGCAGTCGACTGCGTTCCATCCAGTCCGACATCGACCTCGCCATCGTCATGCAGGCGCTCAACACCGTCTACAAGGGCGAGCCCTCGCTGTTGCCTCCGGAAGAGGCGAGCAAGGTCGCCGAAGCGTTCCAGAAGCGGAAGACCGCTGAAATGGAATCGAAGATGAAGGAGATGGGCGCCAAGAACAAGACCGATGGCGCGGCGTTCCTGGCTGCGAACAAGGTCAAGCCGGGCGTCAAGACCACCGCATCGGGCCTGCAGTACCAGGTCATCAAGGAAGGCACCGGTCCGAAGCCGAAGGCTACCGACAAGGTGAAGGTGCACTACACCGGCACGCTGACGGGTGGGCAGAAATTCGACAGCTCGGTCGATCGCGGCCAGCCGGCCGAGTTCGTGCTCAACCAGGTCATCCCCGGCTGGACCGAGGGCGTGCAGCTCATGTCGGTCGGCAGCAAGTACAAGTTCGTGATCCCGTCGGCGCTTGCCTACGGTGAGCGCGCGGGTCCGATCCCGCCGAATTCGACGCTCGTGTTCGATGTCGAGCTGCTCGAGATCATGAAGGCCGACGCCGCGGCGCCTGCCGCCAAGTAAACTGCCTGCAGTTGCAACACCGAAAACGGTCGCCGCGAGCGGCCGTTTTCATTTCAGGGGCCGCCCTGCAGGTGCGCAGGGCCCGGGAGGAACATCGTCCATGCAGGTTGCAATTTTCGGTACGGGTTACGTGGGTCTGGTTTCCGGGGCATGCTTCTCGGAGATGGGGAATTCCGTCATATGCGTCGACACGGACGCCGCCAAACTCGCTCGCATCGAGCGCGGCGACATGCCGATCTTCGAGCCCGGGCTGGAACCGCTGGTCAAGGCGAACCACGCGGCAGGACGACTACGCTTCACCTCGGACGCGGCTGCCGCCATTGCCGCTGCCGACGTCGTCTTCGTCGCGGTCGGAACTCCACCCGACGAGGATGGCAGTGCCGACCTCCGCCACGTGCTCGCGGTTGCGCGCACCATCGGCATGCACGCCGCGGGGCCGCTCGTCGTCGTCAACAAGTCGACCGTCCCGGTCGGCACCGCGGATCGTGTGCGCGAGGCAATCGCTGCGGAATTCCTGCGGCGCGGCGTCGACTTCGGATTCGAGGTGGTGTCGAACCCCGAGTTCCTGAAGGAAGGCAATGCGGTCGAGGATTGCCTGCGACCCGACCGCATCGTGATCGGCTGCACGCAACCCCGGGCACTTGAGCTGCTGCGGCGGTTGTATGCGCCTTTCCAGCGCAACCACGACCGCATCGTGGTGATGGACGTCCGTTCGGCCGAGCTGACCAAGTACGCCGCCAACGCCATGCTCGCGACCAAGATCAGTTTCATGAACGAGATCGCGAACATCGCCGAGCGCGTAGGCGCGGACGTTGAGATGGTGAGGCAGGGCATCGGTTCGGACTCGCGCATCGGCTACCACTTCATCTACCCCGGCATCGGCTATGGCGGATCCTGCTTTCCGAAGGACGTCAAGGCGCTGGCGCGCACCGCCCAGCAGCATGGATACACGCCGCGCATCCTCGACGCCGTCGAAGAAGTGAACGAGGCGCAGAAGCTTCGCCTGTTCGACTCCATCTCCGTCCACTTCGGCGAGCGATTGCGCGGAACCACGCTCGCGCTGTGGGGACTTGCTTTCAAGCCGAACACCGACGACATGCGCGAGGCACCGGCGCTGGCGCTGCTGGCGCAGCTCTGGGACGCCGGCGTCACGGTGCGCGCATTCGATCCGGTGGCCCAGCACGAGGCGTTGCGCATTTTCGGGAGTCGCCCGGACTTCGTGCTTTGCGACTCGCCCGCGCACGCGCTGGAAGGGGCCTCGGGTCTTGCCGTCATCACGGAGTGGAAGGAATTCCGCAGCCCCGATTGGCGTGCGTTGCGTGCCGCCATGCCGGTTCCCGTGGTCTTCGACGGACGCAACCTCTACGACCCCGCAGCGCTCGAAGCCGAGGGCATCGCCTACTACGGTATTGGCCGCGGCCGCTCGGTGCGGCGTCCGACAGCCGGGAGTGATGCGCGGGCTTCCGCCGCATGAGTCCGACGGTAGATTCCCGCCTGGAACAATTGGAGACGCAGTCGGCGTTCCAGGAGCAGCTGCTGGCATCGCTGGACGCAACCGTGGCCGAGCAATCGGCCAGGCTCGCGGCGCTGGAACGGGAAATCGTGTCGTTGCGCGCAAGTCTCTCCTCGCTGCGCGATGCAGGCGATGGCGACGCGTCGATAGAGCCGCCGCCCCCGCACTATTGAGAAGATGGTGCCCGAGCTCCGCGATGATGGACAATCGCCTCCCTGCACTCGAATCGAATACGCATGAGCCAATCGCTGCGCGACCAACTGCTCGGGCTTGGCTATGCCGCGCCGAAGCCGGACCCCCGGCCTGCACGGCTGGACAACGCAGATTCGCCGCGTGGGCCGGTTGGCGATTCCCGCCCCGGAAGGCGACCGGAAGCCAACCAGGGCACCCGGCGGCCCGGTGATCGGCCAGATGCGCGGCGTCCGGGTGCGAAGGCGGATCCGCGCGGTGAACGGCGACCACCTGCGCGGCCTCCGCACGCCGCGCGCGCCGACAGGAAGCCGTTGGCAGGTGCGCGACCCGACATCGACCTCGGCAAGGCTTTCGCCCTTCGCGCTCAGAAAGAGAAGGATGAGCGCATCGCCGCCGAAGCGGAGCGCCAGGCCGCGGCGGCCCGCAAGCGCGAAGCGAAGGCACGCGTCGTGGAACTGGTGGCGGGCCATTCCCGCAACGACGCCACAGCCGAAATCGCGCGCCATTTCGAGTACGGCGGCAAGATCCGACGCGTGCACGTGACGGCCGAGCAGTTGCGCGCCGTCAATGCGGGCGAGCTCGGTGTCGTGCAGCTGGATGGACGCTACCTCCTGTTCGACGCTGCGATGGTGCAGCAGGTGCGTGCATTGCTGCCGTCCGTGATCGCGCTCATGGTCGTGCCCGGCGCGGAGGAGGAAGATCCGTTCGCCGACCCGAGATACCAGGTTCCGGACGACCTCGTCTGGTAGGCCTGCGACGGGATTGGAACGAGGGGGCACAGCATGAACTTTCGATCCGCACCGCAGCTGTCACCCTCGCTGCATGCTCTGATGTGTTCCACGCTGGTGGTCGCCGCGAGCGTGCAGGCGGCCCCGCCGCCGCGATTCCCGCCCACGGCCGTTTGGCACACGAACATCGCAGCCGCGCCGTTGCATCCGCAGTCGGCCGCGATGATCGCGGCGTTGGCGCGCGAGGGCGGTTGGGGCAATGGAAACCGATTCCAGATCGATTTCTCGATCCACGTGTCGCACGACGCGTCGGTCGGATCGCCGCTCGTTCCCGTGATCGAGCACCTCGCTTTCGAGGATTACTACGCTCCGGATTGCGAGTCGCTGCCGACGTCGATGCCCGTCCCGACGGGCGCGCTGTTCGAGGGACAGCCGGAAGGCGCGTCGCCTCCGAGTTGCGACAACTCCGCAGAGGACTGCCACCTGCTGGTACAGCAGGGCAACCGGCTATACGAGATTTTTTCCGGCAACCTTGCGGATGGCGAGATCGATGCGCTGTGTCTTGCGGTCTGGCAGCTCGACCGCGTTTACCCGCCCGAAGGTCGGGGCGAGCATTGCACCAGCGCGGATGCGGCCGGTTTTCCGATGGCACCGCTGCTGGTCAACGCAGACGAGATCGATGCGGTCGACCAGTTGCCCGACGCGGACCTGGGACATGCGATCCGATTCATCCTTCCCAATCTCCGTATGGCATCGCTGCCCGATGGCCCGGACTCCGGAACGGCGCGGGATCCGTTGTACGTGCACCCGGCAAACCATGCCGGGGGGCCGAGCGGGCCCGAGGATTCGGTGCCTTACGGCGTCCGCATGCGCCTGCGTTCGACTTTCGACATGACCGGCTACAACCCGGCGGCCCGCGTGATCCTGCGCACCATGCAGCGCTATGGCATCGTGCTGTCCGACGGGGGCAGTATCGCATTGACCTTCGAAAACGACAGCGGCACCACGACCAAATGGTCCGGTCTCGCGATCCAGTCACGGGAGTTCTCGGATGGCGCGGGTGTGGGAGCCGGGGCACCGGTGCTGGTCACCGACTTCGAAGTCATCGACACCGGACCGCGCATCATCGAGACCTACGATTGCGTCCGCACCGTGCTGCCGCCAGCAGACGGCACTATTTTCGCGAATGGCTTCGAGTGAGTGCGCCGGGCTCTGCGGAGCGACGCAAGGCGCGAGCGGTCCCGGCGCTGATGCCTCGTTCCGAAGGGCGGATCGGGAGACGCTGCACCGCGGATTGCCTGCGACTATTCGGGGTCGTAGTCAAGGTTCGCGGCAAGCCACCGTTCGGCCTGCAGGACGCTTACGCCCTTGCGGGCGGCATAGTCCGCGACCTGCTCCTTCGACACCCGGCCGACGACGAAATACTGGCTCCCGGGGTGGCTGAAGTAGTAACCGGACACGGCAGCGGCAGGCAGCATCGCGAACGACTCGGTGAGCGCCATGCCCGCATTCGCCTCGGCGTCGAGGAGGCGGAACAGCGTGGCCTTCTCGCTGTGGTCGGGGCAGGCGGGATAGCCCGGCGCAGGCCGGATGCCGCGATATTCTTCGGCGATCAACGCATCCGCGTCGAGCGTCTCCCCTGGCGCATAGCCCCATAGTTCACGCCGAACCAGCTGGTGCATGCGTTCGGCCAGCGCTTCCGCGAGGCGATCCGCCAGTGCCTTCAGCATGATCGCGTTGTAGTCGTCGAGGGCGGCTTCGAATCTCGCGACATGCGGCTCGATGCCCAGTCCCGTCGTCACCGCGAACGCTCCGATCCAGTCTTCGGTACCGGAGCCTGCCGGGGCGATGAAATCCGCGAGGCAGAAGTCCGGTCGTTCCACCGGTTTGTCTGCCTGTTGCCGCAGGAAGTGCAGCGTCGTCCGTTGTCCGTCCTGCAGGACGACTTCCACGTCGTCTCCATGCGACTGCGCGGGCCATAGTCCGACGACCGCTTTTGCGGTGAGCCACCGCTCCGCGACGATCCGCGCGAGCATCGACTGCGCGTCGGCAAACAACTCGCGTGCCTGGGGCCCGACCACTGCGTCGTCCATGATCTGTGGATGGCGTCCCGCCAGTTCCCAGGTGTTGAAAAACGGCGTCCAATCGATCAACGGAATTAAAATTTCGAGGGGATACTCCTCAAACACCGTGATGCCAGGCGCGCGAGGCGGTGGCGGCAGGTGGACATTCCAGTCGCCGCCGAAATGCTGGCCGCGCGCGTGCGCGAGACTGACAAGTCGCTTCGCGTCCCCGCGGTTGCGATGGCGCGTACGGATATCGGCGTAGTCGGCCGCCGTGCTCGCGACGAGCGCGGCGCGCTTCTCGGCAGAGATCAGCATCTGCGCGATGCCGACCGCACGGGACGCATCCTTGACCCACACGGTCGGTGCCTTGTAGTGCGGGTCGATCTTGAGGGCCGTGTGCGCACGCGAGGTCGTCGCGCCGCCGATCAGAAGCGGGATCTCGAAACCCTGGCGCTGCATCTCCCGCGCCACATGGCTCATCTCCTCGAGCGAGGGCGTGATCAGGCCCGACAGACCGATCAGGTCGGCGCCGATCTCGCGCGCACGGTCGAGGATCGTCTGGGCCGGCACCATCACGCCGAGGTCCGTCACCTCGAAGTTGTTGCAGGCGAGCACTACGCCGACGATGTTCTTGCCGATGTCGTGGACGTCGCCCTTGACCGTGGCCATGACGATGCGACCGTTGCTGCGACCCGCATCTCCGGTGCGCAGTTTCTCCGCCTCGATGAAGGGCAGCAGGTAGGCGACCGCGCGCTTCATCACGCGCGCCGACTTGACGACCTGCGGCAGGAACATCTTGCCGGCGCCGAACAGGTCGCCCACCACGTTCATGCCCGCCATGAGCGGGCCTTCAATCACGTCGAGGGGACGCGCGGACAGCGCGCGCGCCTCCTCCGCGTCGATCTCGGCGAATTCGTCGATGCCATGCACCAGTGCGTAAGACAACCGTTCCGCGACGCCCTGCTCACGCCACTTCAATCGCACCGCGTCGTCATCCGCCTTGTCGCGTCCCTTGCCCTTGTGCCGGTCCGCCAGCACC
Organism: Lysobacterales bacterium; assembly: GCA_038221545.1. GTDB lineage: Bacteria > Pseudomonadota > Gammaproteobacteria > Xanthomonadales > Ahniellaceae > JBBQNY01. The sequence continues at coordinate 4,218 of JBBRIE010000040.1, read as the reverse complement.
AGCAGCCGCTCGGTACCGTCGGCCCGGCGATTGAGCACCACGTCTTCGACGGCCGTGCGCAGTTCCACATCGAGGTCATCGTAGAGCGGCAGCGCGCCGGCGTTGACGATGCCGAAATCCATGCCAGCCGCGATCGCGTGATACAGGAACACCGTGTGGATCGCCTGGCGCACGCCCTCGTTGCCGCGGAAGGCGAACGATACGTTGGACACGCCGCCGGACACGTGGCTCAGAGGGAAGCGTCGCCTGATTTCGCGGGTCGCCTCGATGAAGGCCACCGCGTAGTCGTTGTGCTCCTCGATGCCGGTGGCGATCGCGAACACGTTGGGATCGAACAGGATGTCTTCCGGTGCGAATCCCACCGTCCCCGTGAGCAACCCGTAGGCGCGCGAGCAGATCGAGACCTTGCGCTCGACCGTGTCCGCCTGGCCCTGTTCGTCGAAGGCCATGACCACGACCGCCGCGCCGTAGCGCCTTACCAGGCGCGCCTGGCGCAGGAACTCGGGCTCGCCTTCCTTCAGCGAAATCGAGTTGACGATGCCCTTGCCCTGCAGGCACTTGAGGCCGGCCTCGATAACGCTCCACTTCGACGAGTCGACCATCACGGGTACACGGGTGATGTCGGGCTCGGCGGCGATCAGGTTGAGGAACGTGACCATCGCCTGCTCGGAATCGAGCAGGCCCTCGTCCATGTTGACGTCGAGGATCTGCGCACCGCTCTCGACCTGCTGGCGCGCGACCGCCACCGCTTCCTCATAACGGTTGTCGGTGATGAGTTTGCGGAACTGGGCGCTGCCGGTGACGTTGGTGCGCTCACCGACATTGATGAAGTTCGATTCGCGCGTGACCGCGAGCGGCTCGAGCCCGGACAGACGCGTGAAACGGAGCAGGGTGTTCAAGCGGCGGGGTCCATCCGGGGGACGGCGCGAGGAGGCAGGCCATGCACGGCTGCGGCAATGGCGGCGATGTGCGCAGGGGTGGTGCCGCAGCAGCCGCCAACGATATTCAGCAGGCCGCCGGCCGCGAACTCGTGCAGCATCGCCGCCATGTCCCCGGGCGACTCGTCGTAGCCGCCGAAGGCGTTCGGCAGGCCTGCATTCGGGTGGCAGCTGACGAATGTATCGGCCACCTGCGACAGCACGTCGACGTGGGGTCGCAGCTCTTTCGCTCCCAGCGCGCAATTGAGCCCGACGATCAGCGGCTGCGCATGACGCAGCGAGAACCAGAAGGCTTCCGTGGTCTGCCCCGACAGCGTCCTGCCCGATGCATCCGTGATGGTGCCGGACACCGCCACCGGCACGCGTGCGCCCAGCGCATCGAACGCCTCCTCGATCGCGAACAGCGCGGCCTTGGCGTTGAGCGTGTCGAAGATGGTCTCGACCATGAGCAGGTCGGAGCCGCCCTCGATCAGTCCTTCGGCGGCCTCGCGGTAAGCGACGCGCAGCTTGTCGAACGTGATCGCGCGAAAGCCGGGCCGGTTCACGTCGGGGCTCATCGAGGCGGTGCGGTTGGTGGGCCCGAGCACGCCCACGACGAATCGGCCGCGCGTGGGGTCGACCGCTTCGGCCGCGTCGCAGGCCTCGCGCGCCAGGCGCGCACCGGTCGCATTGAATTCGTGCGCGAGGTGCGCGAGGCCATAGTCCGCAAGGCTGATGGACGTGCTGTTGAAAGTGTTGGTCTCGAGCAGGTCGGCTCCGGCTTCGAGGTACTCGCGGTGGATCCCGGCGATGATGTCCGGTCGCGTGAGGCTGAGCAGGTCGTTGTTGCCGCGCTGGTCGCGCGCGCAACCGCAGCCCGCACCGTGTGCATGGTCGGTCGCCTGCCACAGCGCGTCGAAACCGTCGGCGAAGCGAAGGCCGCGGAAATCCGCCTCGGTAAGGGGATGGCGCTGGATCATCGTGCCCATGGCGCCATCGAGCAGCAGGATGCGCTCGCCAAGCGTGGCGACGAGGCGCTCGACCCGCGTGGGGCGGAGCCACGGCAGTGACATCATGCCTTGTGTCCGAACAGGGTGAGCACTTCGAAATGCGGCGGTCGACGCTCGCGCGAAGTAGGCGCGCATTGTTCGACCACGATGCCGGCCTTGCGCGCGAGCCGGCCGAGTTCCTCGACCGTGAAGCCGAGGTTGCGATGGTCGAACGGCTCGACCGCACGCTTGTGCGCGTGGCGCACCAGGGTCGTGGCAAGCACCTTGCCGCCCGGCCGCAGCACGCGGGCAGCCTCGGCCAGTGCCTGGGCGGGCTTGTCGCTGTACGCCAGCGCATGCATCAGCAGGACCACGTCGAAGCTCGCGTTCGCGAAGCGCAGCGTGTGCATGTCTCCCTGCGCCACCACCACGTTGGCGAGCGGACGCAGGCGTTCGCGCGCGGCACCGATGACGCGTGGGCTCGAGTCCACGCAATGGATCGAGCGCGCGTGCGGCGCCAGTAGCTCTGCCAGCACGCCGTCGCCCGACGCGACATCGAGCACGTCTCCGAGCGTCAGCAGGTTGGCGACGCCGCGGGCCACGGCTTCCCAGGTGCGCCCGGGCGAATAGTGCCTTTCCATGTCGCCGGCGACCGCATCCGCCCAGTTCTCCTCGCGGGCGCGCTTGGCCAGCACGCCTGGCAGTCGCCTGGTGTCCTCGCGCATCACGGCATCTTCGGTCTGCGCCTTGAGCGTCTGCCACAACGCCGCGAGGGTGGCATCGCCCTCGGAGTTGAGGCGGTAGTAAGCGGACACGCCCGCGCGTCGATCGTGCACGACCGACGCCTCCTTGAGCTTCGCGAGGTGCGTGGACACCCGCGGCTGCGCGAGGCGCGTGACGGCCGCGAGCTCGGCAACGGTCAACTCGTCGTGTTCGAGCAGGGCAAGCAGGCGCACGCGCGTCGGGTCGGCGAGCAGGCGGAGCAACGCGGAACAGCCCGCCAGATCCATGCATCCTTCCATCTTGATTGAAAGATAAAACAAGGCTAGTCGGATTGCACCCCGATGGCAACGACGCACGCGATTTTTGGCTCGCACGCATGCGGGAGGGGATATGTGGAACTCCGCCAGGCGGGCCCTGCTCTACAAAAACTGCAGAACAAGTGACTCACGCAGTGCGCGGCGACGAAGCAAGGTAGGGGGACAGATCGAGGTAACGCTATCATCGTGCCCTGTGGATCAGGTTGGGGATGCGCGATGGATTTCGGATTCAGCGAAGAGCAACTGGCGATCCAGGACGTCGCGCGCCGGATCGCGCGCGAGGTGATTGCGCCGTCGGCCGAGCATTTCGATCGCACCGGCGAATTCCCGCTCGAAAACATCCGCCTGCTGGGCGAAAACGGCCTCATGGGTATCGAGGTGCCGGCCGAATACGGCGGCGCTGGCATGGATCCGATCGCCTATGTGCTGGCGATGGTGGAAATCGCCGCAGCCGACGCCGCGCATTCGACCATCATGTCCGTGAACAACTCGCTGTTCTGCAACGGCATCCTGACCTTCGGCACCGAGGAGCAGAAACAGCTTTACGTGCGTGCGATCGCGGAGGGACGGGAGATCGGTGCGTTCGCGCTGACGGAGCCGCAATCGGGTTCGGATGCGACCGCAATGCGCTGCAAGGCCAGCCGCCAGCCCGACCGCAGCATCCTCATCACCGGCAAGAAGAGCTGGATCACCTCGGGACCGGTCGCGAAGTATTTCGTGCTGTTCGCGATGACCGAGCCCGAACGCGGTGCGCGTGGCATCACGGCGTTCCTGGTGGACGGCACCCGTGCGGGATTCCATCGCGGCAAGACCGAGCCCAAGCTGGGCATCCGCGCGTCCGCGACCTGCGAGATCGAGTTCACTGATTACCGCGCAGAGGCGACCGAGGTGCTGGGCGACGAGGGCCACGGCTTCAAGATCGCGATGGGCGTCCTTGATGCAGGGCGCATCGGCATCGCGTCGCAGGCCGTGGGTCTTTCGCGCGCGGCCTACGAGGCTACGCTGACCTACGCCCGCGAGCGCCACGCGTTCGGCCATCCGATCGGCACGTTCCAGATGACCCAGGCCAAGATCGCGGACATGAAGTGCAAGCTCGATGCATCGCTGTTGCTGACGCTGCGAGCTGCTTGGTACCCAAAATATCGCAACGCAACCGTTGACGGCATGACCTTCCTGCGGAGTCTTCAAGCAACTGCCGACACGACACCGCATTTCACGGGTGAATTTCGCGCGGAGTATCTCATCGGCGGCGTGCGGGTCGGGCTGACCGAT
>JBBRIE010000039.1:0-18834 GCA_038221545.1 Lysobacterales bacterium | reverse complement strand
GGTCGCACTGCTGTGCAGCACCCGCGATGACATCGACGAATTGCGCGACGTGCTGCGCGAGGCCGGAGCGGAGACAGTCTTCGAAGCCGATACCCAGGATTGCGATGCGGCGTCGATTCACGCGGCGTCGCCGACCGTCGTGCTCATCAACCTGCCGGAATCAAGCGACGAGCATTCGCCGATGCTGGACGAACTGGCCGCCTCCCCGGAACTGCGCGTGATCTTCAATGACGCGTCGATCACCAGTGCCCTGACCGGTTGGGATCGAGCCCGTTGGCGCAGGCACCTCAGCGCCAAGATCATGGGCCTCGAGGGCGATCTGCCGCCACGGCCGGAAGACGCGCCATCGTTGCGCCTGCCGCGGCTTCGCAGCGCGCCGATCACGGACCGCGGCCGCCGCGACCAGCCGGTCCACAAGTCCGAGCAGGCGCTCGAGGCGGAAATGCAAAGCGAGCTGGCGCAACTTGCCGACGCCGGCCCGGTTGGCCCGCCCCCGCGCCACGACTGGGCCAGCGACCTCGACGCCGAAGGCACGCTCGACTCGCCGCTGGATTCACCCGCGACCGACGGCGTTGCGCAACAGGCAATGGGCGCCGGCATGGAATCGAACGACCGCGTCGAGTTCGATGCCGAGGCACTCGGGTTGAACGAGGACGAGCGCGAACTGCTCGGCAACCTGCAGGTGTTCGATGCGGAAGACGAGGCCGGAATCGCGCCTCCCGCGAGCACCCGACTCGACGGTCAGCGCGTCGACGCACAGTCGGACGCGTCGGCATTCGCCGGCATCCAGGTCGATGATTTCCCGGCGAACGATCTCGGCGCGCCACTGGGTGCCGCCGACGAGGACCTCCGCCTGTACGCCGAAGTCACCAGCGACGAGGGCGTCCCGACCGAGCTGGATCCGCCGCAGGGCTTCGCCGAACTCAGTCTCGCCCCGCTGGATGCGGAGCACGCCGCTCCGGTGGTAACCGACAGCGCGCCGCTGGCGCAGCACGGCGAAGATTCCCCGGCATCCGCATTCGGCAATCTCCACCTCGAGTCGCTCGACGGCGGGCATTCACCGGTGACCGGTCGCGCGACCTACGCAATCGACACCGCCGATCGCTTCCTGGTGGATCTCACCGCAGCGGGAACGCCACCTTCGAAATCCGGCACCCAGCGGATGCCGGGCACCTGGATCCTGCTGGGCGGCAACGGCAGCGAGGTGGGCATGCTCGAGTTGCTCGGCGAGCTGCCTCCCACGCTTCCGGTCGCATTCGTGGTCATGCGCACGAATCTGGCGACCAGCGCCGCAGAGGCGTTGCCGATCGAGCCATGGCCGGCGGATACCGAGTTGGCAGTGGGGCAGGCCGTGACCCTCGATCCGGCGCGCGGCGTCCGCCTGGATGACGCCGGCCGCCTGGTCGAGGCGGAGGACGGATCCGCGCAAGGTGGAGTGGACGCAGCGCTCGCAGCGCTCGCCGCCCACTACGGCGAGCGACTCGGATTGCTGCTGTTCGAGGGACAAGCCGAACAAGGTTGCGAAGGGATCGCACGGGTGATCGCCCTCGGCGGTACTGTGTGGTCGGCGGCGCCGGCGGGCAGCGGCGAACTCGCGTGGAACGCCCGCGCGCAATCCCTCGGGGGTCTTGCGCTCACCGGCAGCGTGCTTGATCTCGCACAACGTCTCACGGGAGACGCAGCATGAATACCGAAGTCCGGGCGTTGCCGCAGGACATCCGCGCGCTGATGGTCGCGGTCGCGAATGGCCGCGTGCTCGTGCCGAACGCGCTCGTGTCCGAGATCATCACGGCTGCGTCGCCCGAACCCATTGCCGGCGCACCGGCGTGGATTCGCGGCCGCGTCAACTGGCGCGGCTGGCGCGTACCGCTGTTTTCGCTGTCGATGCTCGCGGGACTTGCCCAGGTCGAGCCGACGCTCAACGCCAAGATCACGGTTCTGAAGGCTCTCGGCGGCAATCCGCGCATGCCCTTCATGGCGATGACCTGCATCGGGTTTCCGCGACTGACGACCGTCTCGAGCGAGGAGCTCCTGCCCGCCGGCGATGCCGGACTCGGCGCCGCGCGCACCGGCGTGATGATGCAGGTGCTTCTGCGCGAGGACAGCGCCATCGTTCCCGATCTGCCGACGATCGAGTCGCTGATCACCGAGGCGCTGAACCTCGGCGCCGTCGCCGCCTAGGAGCCCGTTCGGGAGAGCCGTTGTGTTCGGATCTGCGACGGTAAACGTCGCACGAAGCGGTCGGGCGAGGCGGACATCCCGACGCGAGCACCGAATCCAGGCGACTCCACCGCCGTGCTTCGCACGGTCGATCCCGGGAAGGCGTTACCGCCCGGACCCCGCTCCGGAAGGCAAGGTGCGACGACTGTCGCAGCGGCCGGCGAGTCGCGCCGAAGCCGCGTGGATTGTGCGGCGACTCAGCGGAATCGCCCGCGCCCCCGCGCGCTCACGCCGATCACGCCATCGCGCCGACCGAACCTCGACCAATAGGCAACGGTGATTCCGTCGTACTCGATTTCGCTTTCGAGCAGGAACTGGTCGCTGGCCACCCCAAGTCCCGGCCCGACCGGTCGCGCCGCTCCCAGTCGTTCGACTTCCGCGAAGAATTCCTCCAGTCCGGCATGGTGTGCATTGCCCTCGGCCGCGAGCGCGCTTGCACGCACCGGGTCGATGTTGTCGCCAAGCGCCTGCAGCACGCTCTCGCTCGCGGTGTTGACATTGATGGGCGCGTCGGGCGGAAGCGCGCAGGTCTCCGCGGACAACTTCGCGTACGCGTTCGCATCCATGCCGGCGATCCAGCGCAGTTCGGAAACGTGGGCCATGGGGCGATCCGCGCTGCGGTGCGCGGGCCTTCCGCCAAGATAACGCAGGTCTTCGGCGCCGCGATCGCGCTGGTTGCGGTCGGCATCGACATAGTCGGCGATCGCGTCCGCAAGGCCGGGATCAAGCTGCAGGACGCGCAGCAGCCGCTGCAGCCGCGCGTGGGATTCCACGGCGAGCGCGGAGTCGGGGCTGGCCAGCGCATTCAGATTGAAGCATCCATTCAAGTCGCGCATGCGCGCGGCCACCCGGCCGTGCGGCAACTCCAGCAGCAGTGGCTGGCGCCAGATGTCGGCGTTGTGGTCGACGCCGGCGCCCTGCGCGGAATCGCGACCGAGGGCGACTCTGGCGATGCCTTCGACGCCGCGCGCGTATTCGTCAAGTTGCGCGCCCCGGCTGAGGGAGCGAGTCCGCTCAAGCGCCACCGCCTGCGAATCGAGGATGGCAACGGCGAGCAGCGCCGCCAGCGCAGTGAGCAGCACCGCGAGCAGCAATGCAACGCCACGCGGACGACGTGAAGGCTGCCGCTTCAAGGCTGCGCCGCACCCGAGGATGGCGTGCCCGGCAGCGGATCCGGCAACTCGAGCAGGCGCCGCAGCTCGCCGAAACCGGACACCTTCACGCGCACGTCCACGGCCCGGGGCAGCGACTCGAGGCTTGCGTCCGCCGCAACGCTTGCGGCAGGCCAGACCTCGCGCCACTGGCCTTGCTCATCGAGGTAACGAAGCGACACTGCCTCGACCGACTCGAGCAGGGCGGTTGCGCGTGGTTGCGTGGAAGGCGCCGCGTCTGCGACCGGCCAGGCAAGGCGGGTCAGGCGCCCGGCGACGAGCGCATAACCCACGCGCTGGGCTTGCGCTGTCTCGTCGGCGAGGCCACCGCTGCGCAGGCGCGTCAGCGTCAGCCCGCCACGCTCCCCCACCAGTGATGCGCGGTAATCCCCATACGGTTCGCGTACCGGGCGCGCCACCACGCTGCGCACGTCGCGTTCGATCATGGTCACGGCCATCTGTATCGCGCGCAGTTGTGCACCGGCGAATTCCAGTCGATCGCGGGCGCGAAGCAGGGCGCCCACCGAACCGTAGGCGATGGCAGCGATCGCAGCGAAGATCGCGACCGCGACCACCAGCTCGATCAAGGTGAAACCGCGTTGGCTGCGAGCCTTCATGAGTCGCCCAGGAACCCGGACAGCGTCGTGACGGGTTCGCGGTTTTCCACATCGGCGTACACCTGCACGTCCGCACGGCGCACGCCGGGTTCGTCGGTGTTGGAAACCGTGAGCGTCCAGTGGTAACGGAACGGTCCCTGCCGCTCCTCGCCCGCGCTGCGCCCCACGGCCGGGAGGCCCCCGCGAAGTCGGGTTTGCGCCAGCACGTTCTGGGCTACCCAGGTTGCCAGCGTGATCTGGCGCTCGCGGTCGAGCGCGGAAGCCCCGAGGGAGGCCGCGCGCACCAGGGCAGTCAATCCAAGTGCGACCACGGCGAGCGCGATCAGCACTTCAAGGAGCGTGAAGCCGCGCGAACCCCGCCCGATGACGCCGCGCGCGTGCACCGGGCGTGTCACGTTTGCCTGTCCTCAGTCTCGATGCGCAAGGCGCCATCTTCGCCGACGCCGATCGCGGCACTTCGTTCACCGGCATGGATGGCGATACGCGGATCAGCCGCACTCAAACTGCCGTCCACGTCGCAGGCCAGGTGCGGCGCGAGCGGCTCCTGGTCCTGGTTGACTCGTGCCGCCGCAGTGTCCGCACGGGGTCCGCCGTCAACCCCGGGTTCGCCGTCGAGATCGATCGGACGATCTCCCATTACCAGTTCGATCCGCATGCCTGCCGGGAGCCTTCGGGCACGCAGCGCGTCGCCGCTGCGCGCCTCCCATGTGCGACCTATCGCGCGCAGGAACACGTAGCCGCCACTGTCGAAGCGAACGCCGATTTCCTGGCCGAGTTGCGCTGACTCATCGCAGGCGAGATGCACCAGCGAGACCAGCCTCTGGGCCTCGACCGAGACCCTTCTCTGCGCGCCTCCGCTGTCGACGCTCAATCCCACCGCCAGCACCATCACGCCGACGATTGCGAGGACCACGAGGATTTCCACCAGCGTGAAGCCATCGCTGCGCCTGCGTGCGCGCAAGCGGCGTGGAGCGTGAGCACGCCTCCCCCAGTCGTCCGAGGATGCGATCAGGGCGTCCAATTGCCCACGTCTGTGGCGGGACCTTCCCCGCCAGGTTGTCCGTCGCGACCCATCGAGTAGACGTCGATCTCGCCGTGCTGGCCGGGGGAGAGGTACACATAATCCCGTTGCCAGGGGTCCTTCGGCACGCGGTCCATGTAGCCGCCCGCTTTCCAGTTCGGAGCCTCGGGCTGGCCGCCGGGTTTCGACACCAGCGCCTGCAATCCCTGGTCGGTACTCGGGTAGGTGAAATTGTCGAGCTTGTAGAGATTGAGTGCGGTGGCGATGGCTGAGATATCCGCGCGCGCGCGCACCGCCGCGGCCTTGTCGGGCTGGTCCATGACCCGCGGCGCGACGATCGCGATGAGGATCGCGATGATGGTCACCACCACCATGATCTCTATGAGAGTGAAACCTCGCGCCCGGGCGCGATCCGTGAGCTTGGCCATGAACTGCTTGTCGCCTGGAGGCATTCGCCCGGATCATAGCAAGGCACCCCTCCCGCTTCAGGAACCGGCTCCCCGCATGCGCAATGACGAACTGATCCGGCGTGACCTCGCGGTGCTGTGGCATCCGTGCACGCAGATGCACGACCACGAAAGCGTGCCGCTGCTGCCGGTGCGCACGGCCCGGGGCGTCTGGCTGGAAGACGGGCAGGGCGGCCGCTGGCTCGACGCGGTGAGTTCCTGGTGGACCTGCCTGTTCGGCCACCGTCACCCGCCCATCGTCGAGGCGATCGAGCGGCAGCTCGGCGAACTCGACCATGTGATTCTGGCGGGATGCAGCCACGAGCCCGCAGTCCGTCTGGCCGAGGCGTTGCGGGAGGTCGCACCGCCGGGCCTCGCTCGTGTGTTCTACGCCGACAGCGGATCCTCGGCGGTCGAGATCGCGCTCAAGATGAGTTTCCACTGGCATCGCAATCGCGGCGACGCCGGCAGGACCCGTTACCTGGCGCTTCGGGGCGGCTATCACGGCGAGACATTGGGCGCGTTGTCGGTGACCGACGTGCCCTTGTACCGACAGACCTACGACCCGCTGTTGCTGCGCCCCACATTCGTCGCGTCGCCCGACGCCTACGCGCTGCGCGACGGCGAGTCCCCCGAAGACCGGGCCCTGCATGCCGCCGACGACCTGCGGTCGACGCTCGAACACGAGGGCAGGGACATCTGCGCCCTGATCCTGGAGCCGCTCGTGCAATGCGCGGGCGGCATGCGGATGCACCATCCGCGATACCTTCGTGAAGCGCGCACGTTGTGCGACCAGCATGGCATCCACCTCATCGCCGACGAGATCGCAGTCGGCTTCGGCCGCACCGGCACCCTGTTCGCGTGTGAGCAGGCGCAGGTCAGTCCCGATTTCCTGCTGCTGTCGAAGGGACTCACGGGCGGCTTCCTGCCCTTGTCGGCCGTGTTGACCACCGACGCCGTCTACGGCGGCTTCTACGCGGAACATGCCGCCCGCAAGGCATTCCTCCACTCGCACAGCTACACCGGCAATGCATTGGCCTGCAGTGCCGCGCTCGCCGTACTTGAGGAATTCCGGACGCAACCGTGGCTCGAGCGCAACCGTGCAACGTCGGCGCGCATGGCGGGGCTCGCAGCGCCGCTGGCGACGCATCCGAACGTCGCGGAGGTGCGCCAGTGCGGCATGATCCTGGCTATCGAGATGGTCGGCGACAAGTCGGCGCGCACGCCCTTCGATCCGGCCGATCGTCGCGGGCTGCGTGCTTACCTGCATGCCGTCGCGAACGGTGTGTTGCTGCGCCCACTCGGGGACGTCCTCTACTGGATGCCTCCGTACGGGATCGACGAGGACGAACTTCGCAAGCTCTCGGAGGTGACGCGGGACGCAGTGGACGCCGCAACGGCGTGAACGGACGCGGGCACGCTGCGTCCAGCACCTCGGATTGCGGCAAGTATGCGACGGCTTGCGTTATGCTCGCGCGCCTTTCGAACCAAGCCCGCCCATGGCACGCAAGTACAAGGTCACGAATTCGCCGATCCATGGCCGCGGCGTCTTCGCGGCGCAGCCGCTCGGCAAGGGCGAAAAGGTCATCGACTACCAGGGCAAGCTGCGCACGCACGCACAGAGCGACCGCTTGTATGGCGATTCGCTGGATAGCGGGCACACGTTCCTGTTCACCCTCAACGACCGCTACGTGATCGACGCCAACGTCGACGGCAACGACGCGCGCTGGATCAACCACAGCTGTGCGCCGAACTGCGAAGCGCTGCTGGAAGAGGACGCGAAGGGCAACAGGCGTCGCGACAAGGTCGAGATCTGGACCCGGCGCGCGATCAAGCCGGGCACCGAGCTTACCTACGACTACGGCATCACGCTCGAGGTGCCGCATACCGCCCGATTGAAGAAACTCTGGGCTTGTCGATGTGGCGCGTCGAAGTGCACCGGCACGTTGCTCCGCCCGAAGAAGCGCGCCAAAAGCTGACGTTCGACGCCCGCGTGCGTGCGGCGCGCAACCAGGGCCAGCCCGGTTCGGGTTTGAAAGGCCGTCGCGAGGCGATCGTTGCACCGACGTCTCGGTAGAACCCCACGCCAGCGAAGCTTCGTCTGACCTCACGCGGGATGCCGCAAGAGGCGGAAAAGTTGCATGCGCCGGAGCATGACTGACGACATGCGCGGCTGAGCGGCGAATCCTTCAGGCTGCGCGGACTTCCACGCGGATATCGTCGATGCGCGCCTCGCACCTGCCGGCGATCGCCCTGCTGTTCACCAGCGCCAGCGCGTTCGCCGTTGAGATCGACGGTCGCATCGGCGACGCGGAATGGGCCGGCGCGCAACGCGTCACCGACTTCCGCATGACCCAGCCGCTGTCGCGGGAGCCCGCGGTGCAGCCCACCGAGGCGTGGATCCTCGCGACCGAGGCCGGCCTCGCGATCGCGTGGCACAACACGCAACCCGCCAGCACCCCGCGCACGCGCCAGCGCAGCCAGCGCGACGCCGGCGCGCCCGTCGACCGCGTCAACCTGTACGTCGACTTCGACGGCGACGGCCGCACGGGATACAACTTCACCGTCACCCTCGCCGGCAGCATCACCGACACCGTCATCGCCAACGAAAACCAGTTCAACGCCGATTGGGACGGCAACTGGCAGCAGGCAGTGAGCGAGGACGACGAGGGCTGGTCCGCCGAAATCCTCATCCCCTGGAACATCGCGCCCATGAGCGCCGCGAAGGACGGCAAGCGCACGCTTGGCATTGGCCTTGATCGCGTGATCGGGGGTACCGGCGAGCGCATGGGCTGGCCTTCGGTGAGCTTCACCGAGCCGCGCTTCCTGTCGGCGCTGGGCAAGGTCGAGGTCGAGGCGTTCAGCCAGTCGCTGCTGGCGTTCACGCCGTACGCGGTGGCGGTGTACGACAACGTCGCAGGCGCAGCCGATTTCGACGCGGGTGGCGACGTATTCTGGAAACCGAACGGGCAATTCCAGTTCACCGGCACGCTCAATCCGGATTTCGGCCAGGTCGAAAGTGACGACATCGTGGTCAATTTCAGCGCGATCGAAACCTTCTTCAGCGACAAGCGGCCGTTCTTCACCGAGAACCAGGCGTTCTTCGACGTGCCGTTCGGCTCGCTCAACCGGTCCAGCCGGCTGCTCTACACGCGACGCGTCGGCGCCACCACCGACGACGGCAGCGGGTCCGGCGACGTGCTCGCTGCGCTCAAGGTCAACGGCAGCTTCGCGGGCATCACCTACGGCGTGTTCGCCGCGACCGAAGGCGACGAGGTGGGGCGCGATTTCTATGCGGCTCGCGGCACGCGTGAATCGGAAGTACACGACTTCGGCGTGATGGGCACGTTCGTCAATCGTCCCTTCCTCGATCGCACCGCGTCGGTACTGGGTTTCGATCATCGCTATACGCCGACCCCGCGGCTGAACGTGCGCACGCAGGTCGTGGGTTCGAGCATCGAACAGGCCGGCGTGCGCACGCGCGACACCGGCACGCAGGTGCAGGCCGATTACGACATGGGCAACGACTGGCGCCACCAGGTGTACGCCGTGCACCTCGGCGACGGCCTCCAGCTCAACGACTTCGGCTTCCTCGAGCGCAACAACTTCAACTATGTGCGCTACCAGCTCGCGCATCGACTGACGGCGTTTGGCGAGGAATCGCCCTACCGCAGCCAGGATTGGCGCTACGCGGCCTCGTCGCGCTACAACGACCAGGGACTCAAGATCGCGCACGCCGCTTCCGTCACCCGACAGGCGGAGCTCCACGACGGCGGCAACTCCTTCTTCGAGTTCGCTGCGTTCACGAGTGGACACGACGACCTGATCCTGCGCGGCAGCGCGCCCGGCTTCGTGCGCGTGCCGGAGAAGCTGTACCTGTTCTACGAGCGGTTTCGCCCGCGCGACGGTGCATGGCAGCTCTACGGCAATGCGCGGCTGGCCGCGGAAGGTCTCGATGGCGTCCAGAGCCCCGCGCTGTCCGCATACGGCGAGGCCAACTACTTCTTCAACGACGATCTCAGCGTCTTCAGCGCGCTGTTCGTGCGCGACAACCCCGACTGGCTGCTGTGGCGCGGTGACAACCTGCTCGGCACCTTCCATGAACGCACGCTGCAGTTCGACACCGGGCTCAACTGGATCATCAGCGGCAGGCAGGAGCTTCGCATCAAGCTGCAGGCACTGGGACTCGATGCGGTCAACGAGCGCGCCTGGCGCGTGGCAGCGAACGGCACGCCGGTTGCAAGCGGGGACCAGATCGACGACTTCAGCCTGCGCAACCTCGGGTTCCAGATCCGTTATCGCTACGAACTCGCGCCGCTGTCGAACCTCTACGTGGTCTACGGCCGCGGCGGCAATGCGTTCGACGAATTCCAGACGGGTGCAGGGAACCAGCTGATCGATGCCTTCTCGCTCCGTGACGACGAACAGATCCTGGTGAAGCTCTCCTACCGGTTCGAAATCTGAATGCGCTTCATCGCCCGTTGTGCGGTTCATCGCCCGTTGCGACGGCGCGCGTAACGTCGCGTCGATGGTCACCGGAGCACTGCCATGAGATTGCGAAACGGTTTGTTTGCCGCCTGCCTGGCGGTTGCGGCGCAGGCCCATGCGATGGAGCTTCAACTCATGGCGCAGCTGGACGGCAGAAGCGTGGTTTCCGCGACGGAATCCAGGGGGTCGGGTCAGGCGATGGCGATGCTCGCCGAGGACGGCAAGCTCACCCTGGATATCGCGTTCACCGGACTTGCGGCCAACGCCACGCACGTCGAATTGCTGTTGGGCCAAGCGTCCGAGAACGGCGTGCTGATCGGCCCACTCGATGTCGGCGAAGGCAAGACCGGCGCCAGCAAGTCCGGCCTGCAGATGACGCTGACTCCCGAGCAGGAGCAGGCCATGCGAGATGGCATGACTTACGTGATGGTCCGGACCATCGATTTCCCCGGGGGCGCGATCCGCGGGCAACTGGTGCCGCAGGCGCCCGACCTGCTTGGCACCCAGATCGTCCCGCAGACCGACGGCAAGTCGAACGAAAGTTCCGAGCCGGCCACGGATCGATAGGCCGACGCTGCGAGAAACTTTCCCGGCGTTCAGCCGACAGCGAAGTGGCGCTTGCGTTCCGCCGTGTAGTGCCACCACGGCAGCGGCGCAGCGCCCTGCATGAAGCGGATGGCTGCGATGAACGTATCGCACAGACACGGGTCATGGCGTTTTCCGGTCTCGCGATTGATGCGCGCGTAGAGATCGAAGGGATCGAGGCCGATGAGTTGCTCGGGGTGCGTGATCCCGAGGCCCTCGAGGTCGGCGGCGGTCGACGTGCCGATGTTCGGGATGTCCGTGAGTCGAACGACGGCCGCGGCAGTCGAAACCTTCGGCATCCGGGTCAGCTCCGTTGCTCGAATGCGAGCCGCAGGCCCAGTCCCGCGAACACGGTGCCCGCAATGCGCCGTCGCTGCCGTGTCGCGCGCGGGTTCGCACTGAACCGACGGCCGAGATGCCCGATCGCGAACGACAACGCCAGGCTGTGGGTCATTCCGACCAGGGAAAGGATCGCGCCCAGCACCAGGAACTGCAGCCATGCCATGCCGATCTCGGGATGCACGAACTGCGGCAGGAACGCGAGGAAAAACAGGGCCACCTTCGGGTTGAGCAGCCCCGTCAGCACGGAGCGGAAATATACGCTGCGCGAACGGAGGGCGGTTGTGGCGCTGGTGGCCGGCCGGTCGCCGTCGCCGCGTTCCGACGTGGAACCCGCCGCATCGCGCCACGCCTTGAGGCCAAGCCAGACGAGGTAAACCGCGCCTGCGAACTTGATCGTTTCGAATGCGATTGCCGAAGTGGCAAGGACCGCCGAGAGGCCGAAGCCGGCGGCGGCGGCATGCAGCAGCGTCGCGGTTTCGAGGCCGAGTCCGGCGATCGCGCCGCGGCGGGTTCCGCCCGCGACGCTCTGGGCAATGATCCAGGCCGTGCCCGGTCCGGGAATGAGGACCAGCAGCGTGGCGGCAGCGGTGTAGGCGAGCAGCGTGGCGGAATCAAACGGCATGGCGGCCGCAGTCAGCCCGGCGGCGAGGATGGCGGAGGCGCGCCTTCGACGACGACGGCCGACGCCGCCGGTTCGCGCGCGGTGGTGCATTGCGGGTGATAGCGGGCCATGTCGGGAAACGCGATCGCCTCGCAACGCCACCGCAACAAATAGGTGGCCGGGTCGGCGGTGGGGATGAGTCGAATCGTCCCGCCCCTGGCGAGCAGGTCGCCGAGATCGATGCGGATGACGCCTGCAGGTTCGATCGAGACGCCGAGCGCGCCGTCGTTTGCGTAGGTCCGGGGATTCGACGACAGACCCGCTTCGGTGGCCGCCGCAGGCAGCTTGCCGGAGTTGGCGTAGAACTCCGAGACGGCAACCTTGTGACCCTGCCCGGCGGACAATGCCGCGGACGCCATCTCCCGGCGCCGCAGGTCCTGCGCCTGTGCATCGAGGCCTGCGCGCGCACGCGCCACGCTGTCGGCGGCGGCCTTCTCGATCTCGATGCCAACCGACCGCGCGTCCGTTCGTGCCCGTTGCACCCGTGCGAACTCGTTTTCGATGCCGGGCTTCGTCACCACGAAGTAATAGACCAGCATCGCGCCGAGCACGCCGCAGAATGCGGCGAGCGCGATAGACGCGAACTGCCTCATCAGTCCTCCTCATGGTGCGGCTTGTACGCGTCGACGAGCCGTGCCTGCATCTGCGCGGGCACCGGCTCGTAGTGGCTGAAATCGAGTGCGTAGCTGCCGCGGCCCGCCGTCGCACCCTTGAGTTCGGCCGCGTAGCCCTCGAGTTCCGACAGGGGTACCTGCGCCTTCACCACGATCTCGCCGCCGCGAATGCTGTCCGTGCCGTTGATCCGCGCGCGCTTCGACGACAGCCCGCTGGTGATGTCGCCCATGTGCGACTCGGGCGCCGTGACCTCGAGGTCCACGATCGGCTCCAGCACCTGCGGGCGCGCCTTGGTGATGGCATCGAGGAACGCCTTCCTGCCCGCCGTCACGAACGCGACTTCCTTGGAGTCGACGGTGTGGTATTTGCCGTCGTACACGACCACGCGCACGTCCTGCAGCGGATAGCCCGCCAGCGCGCCGCCGGAGAGCACCTGGCGCACGCCCTTCTCGATCGCGGGCAGGAACTGGCCTGGAATCGTGCCGCCCTTGATCTCGTCGACGAATTCGAAACCGCCACCGCGCGGAAGCGGTTCGATCCGCAGGAACACTTCGCCGAACTGGCCCGCCCCGCCCGTCTGCTTCTTGTGGCGATGGTGTCCCTCGGCGCTGGCGCCGATCGTCTCGCGGAAGGCGATGCGCGGTGGGCGGGTCCTGACTTCAACGCCGTACTTGTCGCGCAGTCGCTCCAGCATTATGCGCAGGTGCAGGTCCGAAAGGCCGCGGATGACGGTCTCGTTCAATTCATGGTGATGCTCGATCTGGAAGGTCGGGTCCTCCTCGGCGAGCTTGGTGAGTGCGTTCGCGAGTTTCTGCTCCTGGCCCTTGCTCGCGGCCTCGATCGCGAGCCCGAACATGGGCTTCGGGAAATCGAGTGGCGCCAGGTGGATGTGGTCCTCGTCGTGCGAGTCGTGCAGCACCGCGTCGAAATGCAACTCGTCGATCTTGGAAACGGCGGCGATATCCCCGGGAATCGCCTGCGCGACCTCGACGTGTTCCTTGCCCTTGAGCTTGAACAGGTGCGCCACCTTGAAGGGCTTCTTGCCGTCGTCCACGAACAGCTGGCTGTCCTTGCGCACGGTGCCCTGGTAAACGCGAAAGATGCCGAGCTTGCCGACGAAGGGATCGTTGACGATCTTGAACACGTCGGCGATGACGTGCGCCTTCGGATCGATGCTGCACGTGACGGGTGTCGCGTCGGCGCCGCGGCCGTTGACGAACATCGGGGGATTCGCCTCGCCCGGATGGGGGAACAGTTTCTCGGCAACGTCGAGCAACTCCCTGACGCCGGCGCCGCTCCGCGCGGACACGAAGCACACCGGAACCAGATGGCCCTCACGCAGGCATTGTTCGAACGCGTCGTGCAGTTCCCGGAACGTGAGGCCGTCCTCGCCCTTGTCGAGATAACGATCCATCACCGTCTCGTTGACCTCGACGACCTGGTCGAGGATCTTCTGGTGCCAGTCGGCGACCGGACCGAGGTCCGAGTTACCGCTCGACTGCCCGAAACAGTCGATCACCTTGCTGCCGCCGTCGGCGGGCAGGTTGAGCGGCAGCACTTCGTTGCCGAACGCCTCGCGCAACTGGTCGAGCAGGCGCTCGCTCTGTGCGGCCTCGTGGTCGATCTTGTTGACGATGAGTGCGCAGCAAAGCTTGCGCGACCGCGCGTGCTCCATCATGCGGCGCGTGCCATGGCCGATGCCGGCGTCCGCGTCGACGACGATGGCCACCGTCTCCACCGCGGCGAGCGCGGCGAGGGTGGGGCCGCGGAAGTCCGGATAGCCCGCGGTGTCGATGAGGTTGACGTGGATCCCCGCATGGTCGATCGAGGCGATCGCCGAATCGAGCGAATGGCCGCGCGCCTTCTCGATCGGATCGAAATCGGACACGGTCGAGCCGCGCTCGACGGTACCTGCCGTCTGGATGGCGTCGCCGGCATGCAGCAGGGCTTCGAACAGGGTGGTCTTGCCGGCGCCTGGATGGCCCGCGAGGGCCACGTTGCGGATTTGTTCGGTGGTGTAAGGCATGAGGCCACGACTCCCGGCAACGGCCGCATCCATGGGCCTCGCTCCACGAAGGGCCGTCATGGTCGGCGGCGCAGCAGCGCGACCGCATCTCGTTCATGGCGGACAGGCGCCGGTGAGCCGGCGTGGGCCAAGCATCGTGAATGGCAGGCGTCGCGGTCAAGTCCGCCGTCGTGCGGGCCGCACCCGGCGTTTCTCCATACTGCGCTAACAACCGGGTGGCTATGCTGATCCGCCAATCCCGTGGAGCACTCGAATGGCCATCTCGCGAAACGCAACGGCGCACTGGACCGGGGACTTCAAGACCGGGCAGGGAAGGTTGTCAACGCCCCGCAGCGGCGTGCTTTCCGACACACCTTACGGTTTCAACACCCGCATCGGCAACGTCCAGGGCACGAATCCGGAGGAACTGATAGCGGCCGCGCACGCGGGATGTTTCACCATGGCGCTGGCCGCCCGCCTGACGGAGGCCGGGCATCCTCCGACTTCCCTGGAGACACGAGCCGAAGTGGACCTGTCGCTGGAAGGAGGCCCGCAACTGTCCGATATACGCCTCAGCGTGGAAGCGGTGGTGCCGGGGATCGATGCCGCCAGCTTCCAGTCGATCGCAACCGATGCCAAGGACAACTGCCCCGTGTCGAAAGCGCTGGGCGCGGTGCCGATCAGCCTGGTCGCGACGTTGCACGCGAAATGAATGGTGTGTTCAGTCAGCGGAAGTTGAACCTGCGACAACGTTCAATTTCCGCCACGTGGCAATTCATACCGAATTCAACGCGCCGGCGGCATTGTGCACTTCGACCGCAACGGCCAATCCTTGTGCCGGGTCAGGAGACGACATCATGAACCTCTGGATCAAGAGCACGCTGCTTGCCGCGGGCATCGCCGCCACGGGTGGCGCTTTCGCCCAGGGTCAGTACGGCGATCGGTACAACGACCAGTACTACCAGCGCTACGACACCAATCGCTATTCCAATGACGATGACCGCTACGAGCATTGGGAGTACGAAGATGATGCGTATGCGCGCGTCGTCGCCGTCAACCCGATCGTGGTCGACTCGCGCCGTCCCGTCAGCCGCCAGGTGTGCCGCGTCAGCCGCAGCCAGGGCCAGCGATACGTCAACAACGGTTGGGGCGACGGTTACTATTACGACGGTCGATATCGCTACGACAGCCGTTCCAATACGCCTGCGATCCTCGGCGCCGTCATCGGCGGCCTGCTGGGCAACCAGGTGGGCGACGGCAGTGGCCAGACGATCGCGACCATTGCGGGTGCCGCGCTCGGTGCAACGGTCGCACGCGACCACCAGCGACGCGATGGCAATAGCAATCGCAATGGCAACGATTACAGCGACCGGTACTACGGCGACACGCGTTACTACGGCAACGGCGACTACGACGGTCGCAACTACAACGGCCGCAGGTACAACGGTCGCTGGGCGCCGCACGTGGTGGAACAGTGCCGAACCGTCACGCGGAATCGTGGCGACCAGCGCGTGGTCGCTTACGACGTGACCTACGAGTACAACAACCGCCTGTACCAGACGCAGACCAACTACCGTCCGGGTCGCCAGATCCGGGTTCGCACCGATAGCTGATTGCAGGTCGATCGCCCGCTGCCTGGCAGCGGGGCCGGAATGCGACGGGGGCCTGTACGGCCCCCGTTTTCATGTCCGCCGGGCGCCGGTCAGATATTGAGCGTGCCATCCACGCAGGTGATGGTTGCCCCGCCGATGTCGATGCAGCCTTGTTCGTCGATTTCGACGAAGACCGTTCCGTCCCTGCCGACTTCGCGCCCCTGCGATACGCGGTAGTGATGCCCGATGCGGTCGAGGCCGCGACGTTTGAAGAGATGCGCGGCGATGGCGGCATTGCCGCTGCCGCAGACCGGATCCTCGAGGATGCCATCGCTCGGTGCGAACGAACGAACCACCAGTCCTTCGCCCGAGTCGGCGCGACCGAACACATTGAGTCCGACCGCGCCGACTTCGTCGCATACTGCAGCCAGCAAGCCGTAGCGCGGGCGCAGCGTCCGCACTGCATTTTCCTGGCCGAGATCGGCCACCAGCCAGAGTGGCCCGACGTTGACGAGGTCGCTCGCGAAATCCGCAGCCTTGCCCTGTCTTCCCAACGACTCGGCCAGTCGTTGTTCCGACATGGCGGTGAGTGATTCGACCTGCGCGCGCGGCACGCGCACAAAGATCTGCGTGCCTTCGCCTGTTTCGCGGACCTGCACGCGCAGCAGGCCCGCCTCGCATTCCTGCGTCAGTTCGCCGTCGCGTGGACTGGCCCAGCGTGCCTCGACGATCGCATGCGCAGCCCCGATGCTGGGGTGTCCCGCGAAGGGCAACTCCTGGCGCGGAGTGAAGATGCGCAGGCGATAGTCGGCGCCCGGCAAGGTCGGAGGCAGGACGAACACGGTCTCGGAAAGATTGGTCCAGGCGCCGAGCAGTTGCATGGTGTGGCTGTCGAGGCCATCGGCGCCGAACACGACTGCGACGGGATTGCCGCGCAGCGGCACGCGCGTGAATACGTCCACCTGCTTGAACGGCACGGGATGCATGCGAGCAGGCCTGGTTGCGAGGGGCCAAGCTTACCGGCCGCCGGCGATGGAGTGTCGGCCCCGGCCTGCGCGTCCCGGGGAGGCGATTCCCGGGCAATGCGTCTCGCGATCGACGCGCGGCACTGACGTTTGTGGCAAGGTTGCGCTCCCCGCGCAGGTGCCCGCGCGAGCAGACTATCCCCTCCTCGATGCCCGCCGCTTCCATCGATCAACACCGCGCCGCGACGCAGTGGCTGGTGCTCAAGTTCGGCGGCACGTCCGTATCGGGCGCGGACCGCTGGCGGACGATCGCCAGCCTCGTGCGCAGTCGGGTCGAGCTCGAGGATGCCCGGGTGCTGATCGTGGTGTCGGCGCTGGGGGGCGTGACCAACGCACTCCAGCGCGTCGCCGACGGAGTCGATGCCGTCAGCCCCGCGCTCCTCGCGCTGCGCGAGCAGCATTTCGAGCTTGCGTCCGCTCTCGGTCTCGACGGCAGCGCGTTGCTGGCCGAACGGCTGGCGTTGGCGGAGGAAATCTTCAACGCCGGCACGGGGCGCCCGCTTGCCTGGCAGGCGGAAGTGCTCGCGCAAGGGGAATTGCTGTCCTCGTCGTTGGGCGCTGCGTTCCTGCGCGAGCAGGGCATCGACATCGACTGGTGCGACGCGAGGGAATGGCTGGAGGCGCGCGCGCAGCCCAACCAGAACGCATGGGCAGAGCGGCTGTCGTCCGCTTGCGTCTCCCAGGCGCAGGGCGACTGGCGCGCTCGCTTCGACGCGCAACGCGCCCGTTGCCTGATCACGCAGGGCTTTATCGCGCGCCACCCGGATGGCGGCAGCGTGGTGCTCGGGCGCGGCGGATCGGACACATCGGCGGCGTGCTTCGGCGCACTGCTCGGTGCGCGGCGTGTCGAGATCTGGACGGACGTGCCAGGAATGTTCAGCGCCAATCCCTCCGAGGTGCCGGACGCGCGACTGCTCAATCGCCTGGATTACGCCGAGGCGCAGGAGATCGCCACGACCGGTGCCAAGGTTCTGCATCCGCGCGCGATCGGTCCCTGCCGGGACGCCGGGGTGCCGATCTCGATCATGGACACCGCGCGTCCGCACCTGCCGGGAACCGTCATCCACGGCGATGCGGTCACGTTGCCGGGCGTCAAGGCGATCTCGCGCAGGGAGGGCGTCGTGCTGGTATCGATGGAAACCATCGGCATGTGGCAGCAGGTCGGATTCCTCGCCGACATCTTCGAACGCTTCAAGCGGCATGGATTGTCGGTCGATCTCATCGGCTCGTCGGAAACGAACGTCACGGTGTCGCTTGATCCGCACGAGAACCTCGTGAGCAGCAACGTCCTGGAAGCGCTCGCATCGGATCTTGCCGAAGTCTGCCGGGTCAAGGTCATTGCGCCAGCCACCGCGATCACGCTGGTCGGCCGCGGCATGCGGTCCCTGCTGCACAAGTTGTCCGGGATCTGGGCGACGTTCGGGCGCGAGCGCGTGCATCTCATCTCGCAGTCGTCCAACGACCTCAACCTCACGTTCGTGATCGACGCGGTCGATGCCGCGGGCCTGTTGCCGCAGTTGCATGCGGAACTCGTGCGCAGCGGGGCGATGCCCGTGCTCGATCGAACCGTTTTCGGCCCGACCTGGCGTGGCCTGGTGGGCGGCCGTCGCGCACGCGACGCGCCCTGGTGGCGTGGCGCGCAATCTCGCCTGCTTGCCATCGCAGGAGCCGCCGCGGCCCAAGGCACGGCGGGCACGCCCCGCTACGTTTACCACCTGCCGACCGTGCGCGCGCGCGCACGGTCACTCGTCGCGATCGAGGCCATCGACCACCGCTTCTACGCGATCAAGGCCAATCCACATGCCGGTATCCTGCGCGCGCTTGCAGCAGAGGGCTTCGGCTTCGAGTGCGTATCGCACGGCGAACTCCAGCATTTGTTCGCCGTGCTGCCGACCCTCGAGCCCTCCCGCGTGGTGTTCACGCCGAGCTTCGCGCCTCCCGCCGAGTATGCAGTGGCCTTCGAGCGTGGCGTGACCGTCACCCTCGACAATCGCGAGGCCCTGCGTGAATGGCCCGAAACCCTTCGCGGTCGCTCGCTCTGGTTGCGACTCGATCTCGGCCGGGGC
>JBBRIE010000038.1:0-18883 GCA_038221545.1 Lysobacterales bacterium | reverse complement strand
GGCGCCGGCCGCTGCCGCGGGTGGAAGTGCTCATGCCCATGGGTACGTCCCGGCGTTCATTGCGGGGTTCGCCTGCACGATGGATTCCGGAGACGTGTTGTCACGCATGGTCGTCCGCATGCACCTGCCGCTGCAGGATGGTGGAGAACTCCTCGCGGAAGTTGTCGTAGCGCGAATGCAGGCGGTCTACCTTGGTCGAATAGCGGTTGTAGGCGATGACGGCCGGGATCGCGGCGAACAGGCCCATGGCGGTCGCGATCAGCGCCTCGGATATGCCGGGCGCGACCATGGCGATGGTCGCTTCGCGCACGCTGGCGAGGCCCTGGAACGCGATCATGATGCCCCAGACCGTGCCGAACAGACCGACGTAAGGGCTCGTCGACCCGACCGTCGCGAGGAATTCCAGGCTCTGCTCGAGCTTGTCGATCTCGCGCGTCAGCGTCACGCGCATGCCGCGTTGCGCGCCTTCCACCACCGTGTCGGGATTCATGGTGCGCCGCTGGCGCAGGCGCGTGAACTCGCGGAAGCCCTCGGTGAACACCGCCGCCAGGCCACCCACGCGGTCGCCGCGGACGGAAAGCTCCTTGAAAAGTGAGGCCAGGTCAGCGCCGGACCAGAAGCGCTCCTCGAATTCGTCGGCCTCGCGGGTGGCGCGATCCAGCATCGCCTGCTTGCGGAAGATGATCGCCCAGGACGCGATGGACGCGGCCAGCAGTACGCCCATCACCAGTTTCACCGGCAGGCTCGCGCCCAGGATCAGGCCGAGGGTGTCGAGTTCACCATTCATCCAGTCACTCCAGGAAATTTCATCGATCAGGCAACCAGCAGGTCATCGGGAATCGCGCGCGGTTTGAACGACACCGCGTCGAGGCAGGCCGCGCGCACGGTCGCACGGGCAATCCGCACATTATCGTCGACGCGATGCAAATCCTGGTTGAACACGAGGCTGACCGCGCGGCGCCCGACAAGTTCGCAACTGGCTGCGAGCTGGTCGTCGAGGCGCGCGGCGGCATCGAAGCGCAAGTCCATGCCCACGATGGCGAACAGGATGCCGCGGTCGCGTTGCAGGGCCGATTGCTCGACCCCGAGGCTGCGCAGGTATTCGGTTCGCGCGCGCTCGAAGAACCGCACGTAGGCGCCGTGGTAGACCACGCCGCCCGCGTCCGTGTCTTCCCAATAGACGCGGATGGGCCAGTTGTAGACCTCCGTGGCACGCGCGCCTTGCGCCGTGTCGTGCCCTCCCCGCGCTGGCGGGGAACAGACCGGCTTCGCCCCTTCGCCCTCCGCGAGAAGGGAACCGGACGGCGCGTCGTCAATGCCATCGATCCCGGAGATCACGATTCTGGGGTATCGGCAAAGAGTCCAGGCGTCGCGGGCATGTCGCCGCGCCGCGGTGGCGCCACCAGGCCGAGATGCCGGTAGGCCTTCGCGCTCGCCATGCGGCCGCGCGCCGTGCGCACCAGGAAGCCCTGCTGGATGAGGTAGGGCTCGATCACGTCCTCGAGCGTGCCACGCTCCTCGCTCAGTGCCGCGGCGAGCGACTCGACACCCACCGGGCCGCCGTCGAAGCCTTCGATGATGAGCTTGAGCAGGCGCCGGTCGAGCGGATCGAACCCTTCCGGGTCGACGCTCAGCATGTCCATGGCATCGTTGGCAGCGGCGCGGGTGATGCGTCCGTCGGCACGCACCTGCGCGAAGTCACGCACGCGGCGCAACAGGCGATTCGCGATGCGCGGCGTACCACGCGCGCGGCGCGCGATCTCGTCGGCGCCGTCTTCGTCGCATTCGATGCCGAGGATCCGCGCGGCACGCAGCGCGATCGCACGCAACTCTTCGCGCTCGTAGAACTCGAGACGCTGCACGATGCCGAAGCGGTCGCGCAGCGGACCGGTCAGCAGGCCCGCGCGGGTCGTGGCGCCGATCAGCGTGAAGGGCGGCAGGTCTAGCTTGATCGAACGCGCGGCGGGGCCCTCGCCGAGCATGAGGTCGATCTGGCAGTCCTCCATCGCCGGATAGAGCACCTCCTCGATCACCGGGCTGAGCCGGTGGATCTCGTCGATGAAGAGCACGTCGCGCGGCTGCAGGTTGGTCAGCAGCGCCGCGAGGTCGCCCGGTCGCTCGAGCACCGGCCCGGACGTCTGCCTGAGCCCGACGCCGAGCTCGTTCGCGATCACCTGCGCAAGCGTGGTCTTGCCGAGACCGGGCGGGCCGAAGATCAGCACGTGATCGAGCGCCTCGCTGCGCTTGCGCGCGGCTTCGATATAGATGCCCATCTGTTCGCGCACGGCGCGCTGGCCGAGGTACTCGGCGAGCCGTTGCGGACGGATGTGCGCGTCGGCGACCACATCCTCGCGCGTGGCGCCGCTGGCAATGACGCGCTCTTCGCTCATGGGCCAATTATCCGCGACAAACTCCCTTCTCCCCGTGGAAACGGGTAGAAGGGGGAAAACAGGAATCGGTACCCATCAGATCTCCACCTGCGCGCCGAGTTCGACCAGGCGATTGCCGGGGATGCGGAAAAACCCTGTGGCCGGGGCGGCATTGCGGTGCATGAAGGCGAACAGCCGGTCCCGCCAGACCGGCATCCCGCGATGGCGGCTCGCCACGATGGTCTCGCGGCTCGCGAAGTACGTCGTGTCCATCGGATCGAAATACATGCCGCCGGCATCGCACGACCCCATCAGCGCACGCGGCACGTCCGGTCGTTCCATGAAGCCGAAGCGGATCACCACCCGCCAGAAATCCTCGCCGATCGGCCGTATCGAAAGCGACTGCTCCGGCGGCGCGTACGGGGTCTGCAGGGTTTCCACCGTCAGGAACACGTTGCGCTCGTGCAGCACCTTGTTGTGCTTGAGATTGTGCAGCAGTGCATGCGGCACCACGCCCTTGTCCGCGGTCATGAAGATCGCCGTACCCGAGACGCGGGTCGGCGGCGCGAGCATGAGGCCCGGCAGGAAGGTGGCGAGCTGGATGCCTTCCTTCTGCACCTCGTCGTGCAGCAGCTCCCGGCCGCGACGCCACGTTCGCAACACGGTGAACAACACGATGCCCAGGGCCAGCGGGAACCAGCCTCCCTGCAGGATCTTGGCGACGTTCGCGACCACGAACCCGATGTCGAGGAACAGGAACAGCAGGCACAGCGGCAGGACCCATCGGCGCCATCTTGGCCACAGCGCGTGTGCCACGATGGCGAGCAGCAGGGTGTCGATCATCATCGTCATCGACACCGACACGCCATACGCCGTCGCGAGGGCGGCGGAACTGCCGAAGCCGAGCACCAGCGCGATGACAATCAGCATCATCGACCAGTTGATGGCGGGGATGTAGATCTGCCCGATGGTGTCGCGCGATGTGTGCGTGATGCGCATGCGCGGCACGTAGCCGAGCTGCATCGCCTGTCGCGCGACCGAGAAGCCACCGGTGATCACGGCTTGCGATGCGATCACGGTCGCCGCCGTCGCCAGCGCAAGCATCGGCCACCTGGCCCACTCGGGTACGCCGACGTAGAACGGATTGCGAATGGCGGTCGGATCTTCGAGAACCAGCGCGCCCTGCCCCAGGTAGTTGAGCATCAGCGCGGGCAGCACGAAGAAATACCAGGCAATCCGGATCGGCTTCGCTCCGAAGTGGCCCATGTCGGTGTAAATCGCCTCGCCGCCGGTGACCGCGAGCACCACCGCGCCCAGGATGAACACGCCGCCCCAGCTGTGCTCGAGGAAGAATCGTCCCGCCCATGCCGGGTTGATGGCATTCAGCACTTCCGGCTCGTGCAGGATGTTGAACACGCCGAGGACGGCCAGCGCCAGGAACCAGACCACGGTGATGGGCCCGAAGATGCGGCCGACCTTCGCCGTGCCGAAGCGCTGCGTCGCGAACAGCGACACCAGCACAATCAGAGTGATCGGCACGATTCCGGCCCGGAATTGCGGCGCCACGACTTCCAGCCCCTCAACGGCCGACAGCACCGAAATGGCGGGCGTGATCACGCCGTCACCGAAGAACAGCGACGCGCCGAACACCCCGAGGATGCCGACCAGGTATCCGGATCGGGAACCCTTGGGCAGGCTGCGCTGCGCCAGCGCCATCAGCGCCATGATGCCGCCTTCGCCATCGTTGTCCGCGCGCATGATGATGGTCACGTACTTCAGCGTGACGATGATCATCAGGGACCAGAACACCATCGACAGCAGCCCGAGCACGGTGTCGTGGTTGGCCACCAGTCCGTAATGTTCCGAGAACGCCTCGCGGATGGTGTACAGCGGACTCGTGCCGATGTCGCCGAAGACGACGCCGATCGCACCGACGACCAATCCGGCCAGGCCGATGTTGCCGTGATCATGCTTTCGGGTGGGCCCCTGGACGGGCAACGTGTTGGACTGGATCGGCATGAGTGGATGCTGCGCCTTCGGTGCTTAACGCAATGCTGCCTTGAGCGCCTTGCGGATCACCGCTTCGGCATCGTCACCGTCGGCGCGCGCGGCGGCCGACATGCGCTGCGCCTCGACGGGCTTGTAACCCAGCTGCTGCAGGGCGATGGTCGCCTCGCCCAGCGCATCCGCAGGCACGTCGCCGCGCTGGGCTCCGGACGCGGCTTCCGGCGCGATGCGATCGCGCAGCTCCAGCAGGATGCGCTCCGCGGTCTTCTTGCCGACGCCCGGAATGCGCGTCAGCGCGGCGACATCGCCGCTTGCCACGATCCTCGAAAAGTCGCCCACCGTGACCGACGACAGGATCGCGAGCGCGACGCGCGCACCGATGCCGGTGACCTTCTGCACGTCGCGGAACAGGCGGCGCTCGGCTTCCTTCAGGAAGCCGTACAGCGCAACGCTGTCTTCCTTCTGCGCGTGGTGGATGAAGAGGGTGACCTCGGCGCCGGTTTCGGGCAGTTCGTAGAACGTCGACATCGGCACTTCGAGTTCGTAGCCGACGCCCTGCACGTCCACGATCAGCCACGGAGGTTGTTTATGCGCGAGCGTTCCACGCAGGCGACCGATCATCGGCGCGCGCTCCGGCCGCGCAGCAGTTCCGAGGTGGAGACGCCGGTGCGCTGCGAGAGCGCGCGGGCGTGGGCATGCGTGATCGCCACCGCGAGCGCATCCGCCGCATCGGCCTGCAACCTGCCCTGCAAACCCAGCAGCACACCCACCATGTGCTGCACCTGCGATTTGTCGGCAATGCCCCGACCCACCAGGCCCTGCTTCACCTGCATCGGTGAATACTCGCTGATCGGAAGGTGTTTCAGCACGCATGCGCAAATGGCGGCGCCCCGGGCCTGTCCGAGCTTCAGCGCCGAGTCGGGGTTCTTGGCCATGAACACCCTTTCAATCGCTACCTCGGAAGGGCTCCAGTCCTGAATCGCTGTTGATACGCCCAACACAATCGCCTTTAACCTGAGCGAAAAATCCTCTTCGCCACCCACCACCAGCGCGGTGTGGAAGACATGCGTCGCCTTGCCCGCCGCGTCGACATCGACAATGCCGATACCGGTGCGCACCGAACCCGGATCGATGCCCAGGATCCGCGTCACTGAAGGGTCACCCGAAAGCATCCGTGGGCAGGTCGGCATTCGAATGGACGTTCTGCACGTCGTCGAGGTCGTCGAGCCACTCGAGCAGTTTGGCCACGGACTTCGCCGCGTCGCCCGTGACTTCGACGTCGTTGCCCGCGCGCAGCGTGATCTCCGCGATGTCTGGCACCAGGCCCGCGCTTGCGAGCGCGGCCTTCACCGCCTCGAAGTCCTCCGGCGCCGTCAGCACGTCGATGGCGCCATCTTCTGGGTACACCACGACGTCGTCCGCACCCGCCTCGATGGCGGCGTCGGTGATCCGCGCCTCGTCGGCGCCGGCGGCGAAGGACAGCACGCCGAGTTTGCGGAACAGGAACGCGACCGATCCGTCGGTGCCGAGGCTGCCGCCGAACTTGGTGAATGCATGGCGCACGTCGGCGACGGTGCGGTTGCGGTTGTCGGTAAGCGCCTCGACGATCACCGCCACGCCGCCCTGGCCGTAGCCCTCGTAGCGGATCTCCTCGTACTCGACGCCTTCAAGCTCGCCCGTCGCCTTCTTGATGGCGCGCTCGATCACGTCCTTGGTCATGTTGGCCGACAACGCCTTGTCGATCCCCGAGCGCAGGCGCGGATTGGCCGAGACGTCGCCGCCCCCGGCCCGCGCGGCCACGGAAATCTCGCGGATGATCTTGGTGAAGACCTTGGCCTTCCTGGCATCGGTGGCGTTCTTGCGCCCCTCGATGGATGGTCCACGACCCATGGTGCAGTATCCGGCGTTGCTGATGGCAATCGCGAATTATAGGACGCCACCGGGCGCGGCGCTCTGGATCCTGGCAGTCAGACTCGCTGGAACAGGGTCCGGCGAGTGTCAGGCGAAGCGACCCTCGCGCAGGAAGCGCACACACTGCTCGACCGCCCGCTCGGAGAACAGCAATCCGGTGTGGCTGGCAGGGACAACGCAGTGTGCGCTGACGCCGGCAAGCCGCGTCTCGCCGACCGTCACCGTGCCGTCGTGCGGGCGCTCGAGGCCGCCCAGCAACGATCCAAGGCCTACCGGGACGCTGCCGGCGATCACCCCGACCTCGCAGGCTCCGCACCAGTCGTCGACGCCCCGCTGCAGCAGCCCCGCGCTGTGACCAAGCAGCCAGCCCGTCCCCCTGGACTTCGCGATTGCGCCGGCGACCAAGGAGCCACGAAGCGGCGACCCGAGGCAGACCACGCGGCCGACGCGAGCGACGACCGATCGACCCGACCCGGTCGATCCGGTGCCGCTGTCCTCAAGGTTGATCGCACGCGCCGCTTCGAGCGCGATCAGCCCGCCAAGGCTGTGTCCGACGAGGTGCAAGGGGACATCGGGCGCGCCCGCGCCGGACGACGTCCGCTCGATGCGCGTGCGCAGGGACTCAAGTGCCGCGTGCGGTCCTCCGGTCATCGATCGATAGCCGAAGGTCTCCGCGGCGAATCCGGCGGCGCGCAGCCGGCGGATCAGCGGTGCAAGCGCCGGTGCATGCATCCAGAGTCCGTGCAGCACGATCACGCGCGGCGCGGGTTCCACCGGCACTTTCACGTGGCACCCGCGTGGCCGCGACACATCCGTTTCCTCAGCAATCCGAGCGCCAAACGGAAATGGCATGCGCGTGACTGGCGAGAGGATCGGGGTCGACCACATATCGAAAAGCGGCAGGCCGCGACGCTTCCGGGAATCGGGATCAAGCGCGGCCCGCGATGAGAACCAGCGACAACCCTGCCGGAAAGCCGTGATGTCGGATGATGCCCGTCTCGGAACCAAACAGCGCGCCCAGCGCCGCGTTGGCGAGTCGACCCGGCATCCTGGTGTCGCGGGTGGGGCTGCGCCGCGTAAGGCCGGCTGTCATCCGAACGAGCACCGCAGGCGCCAGCGTGACACTGTTGAAATAGCCGCATCGGTGCACCCGAAGTTGCGCGTCCTCGGCGGCGCGCATGAGGC
This sequence comes from Lysobacterales bacterium, assembly GCA_038221545.1. Lineage (GTDB taxonomy): Bacteria > Pseudomonadota > Gammaproteobacteria > Xanthomonadales > Ahniellaceae > JBBQNY01. The sequence goes on along the minus strand of JBBRIE010000038.1, from coordinate 11,411 downwards.
TGCGTCGCGTGTAGCGCCGCCAGTGGTGATGCACCCGGTCGTGTCCCGAGAACAGCCAGGGGTAGGCCGGTACGGTGAGCAGCAGTCGCCCGGATCCCGCGAGGCAGCGGGACAATGAGCGAAGGGATTCGACATCGGGTTGCACATGCTCGAGGACGTCGAGAGCCACGATCAGGTCGAATCCGGGTTCCTCCTCGAAGGGGATGTCATCGGGCAGGCGTCCGCATCGGCACTCGACGCCCGCATCGAGGGTGCAGTGGTTCGCCGCCTCCGCGTCGGGCTCGAAGGCGAACACCGAACCGAAACGCTGCAGCATCGCGATGTTGCCGCCCGACCCGCTTCCGCCTCAAGTATGCGGGCACCCGGTGGGAGGCGCAGCAAGTCGATCAACGCTGCGACGACCCGGCGCCTTCCGACGAACCACCAGTGGTCGCGCTGCAGCTCGCGCATCGAGCGATAAAGGTCGCGTTCCATTGGCGCACAGTGCCCGTTCGTCCCGGAAAGGTCCATCGCACGCAGGCGATGTCCAACGTACCCTGCAGCGATGCACGCGGCGTTTACGGGCAGCGCGACCATCCGGCGGGACGGACGGCTACGTGGAGTTCGGCGAGCTGTGCATCGGGAATGGGCGACGGCGCTCCCGTCATCAGGCACTGCGCGGACGTGGTCTTCGGGAAAGCGATCACGTCGCGGATGGACTCGGTGCCGGCCAGCAGCGCAGCCATGCGGTCGACGCCGAACGCGATGCCGCCGTGAGGCGGCGCACCGTACTTGAGCGCTTCGAGCAGGAATCCGAACTTGGCCTGCTGTTCGTCCGCCTCGATGCCGAGCAGGTCGAACACCGCGCTCTGCATGTCAGATCGGTGGATGCGGATGGACCCGCCGCCGATCTCGTTGCCGTTGAGCACCATGTCGTAGCCGCGCGAGACGGCGACGTGGGCGTTGGCCTTGAGTGTCGCGATGTCGTCGACGGCCGGCGCGGTGACCGGCTGGTGCAGCGCGCCGGGGCGGCCCGCGTCCTCGTCCCACTCGAACATCGGGAAATCGGTGACCCACAGCGGTGCCCAGGTATTGGCTACCAGCCCGAGATCTTTCGCCACCCTGATCCGGAGCGCGCCCATGAAATCGGACACCGTCGAATACGGCCCGGCGCCGAAAAGGAGTGCATCGCCGTTCTGTGCGCCGCTGGCCTCGATGAGCGACGCGAGCGTCGCATCGTCGAGGAACTTGGCGATGGGCGAGCTCACTCCCTCGCGCCCCTTCGTCGCGTCGTCGACCTTCAACCACGCGAGGCCCTTGGCGCCGAACTTCGCCGCGTGCGCCGCGAGGTCGTCGAACTGCTTGCGCGAGAAGGCCGCGCCGCCGGGGGCGCGCAGCGCGGCCACGCGCCCACCCGCCGCATTCGCCCACTCGCTGAACACCTTGAAGCCGCTGGCCTTCACGAGATCGGCAATGTCCACCAGCTCGAGCGCGATGCGCAGGTCCGGCTTGTCCGAGCCGAAGCGGCGCATGGCTTCCGCGTAGGTGATGCGCGGGAAGGAGGCGGCAAGCTCGACCCCGGAAACCTCGCGGAACACGTCGCGCACCATGGTCTCGACCGCATCCTGCACGTCGCGCTCGCCGACCCACGCGAACTCCATGTCGAGTTGCGTGAACTCAAGCTGGCGATCGGCGCGCAGCGCCTCGTCGCGGAAGCAACGCGCGATCTGGTAGTAGCGGTCGAAGCCCGCGACCATGAGGATCTGCTTGAACAGCTGCGGCGATTGCGGCAGCGCGTAGAACTCCCCCGGATGCGAACGTGCGGGTACGAGGAAATCGCGCGCGCCTTCAGGCGTCGCCTTGGTCAGGATCGGCGTCTCGAGGTCCTGGAAGCCGCGCGCGTCCAGCCACCGCCGCAGAGCCTGCACGAGCGCGATGCGCGTGCGCATCATCTTCTGCATTTCCGGCCGGCGCAGGTCGAGATAGCGGTAGCGCAGGCGGATTTCCTCGCCCGGGTTCTCGTGCGCGTGGAATGGCAGCGGCGCGGCCTTGTTGAGTACTTCGATCGACTCGGCGACGATCTCGACGCGGCCGGACTTCAACTTGTCGTTGACCGCATGGCGCGCGCGCACCGTGCCGGTCACGCGGATGCAGTCCTCGTAGCCGAGGCCCGCCGCGACCGGGAACACGCCCGCCTGGTCGGGCGCGACCACGATCTGCACGATGCCTTCGTGGTCGCGCAAGTCGACGAAGCAGACGCCACCGAGGTTGCGCTGGACATCGACCCAGCCGCACAAGGTCACGAATTGACCAACCATCGACTCGTCGATCAGGCCGCAGAAATGGCTACGCATTGGAACTCCGGAAAACGACAGCGCGGGCGCGGATGCGCGAGGGCGCGCATTGTAGGGCCGAGCGCATGCTCGGCTGCAGTAGTTCGGTCATGCGCAAGCTGCCGGGCTGCGCTCGGCTCAACGCAAGTTCACGTGGCAGGCGCGGACGGTTTTGCGGGCGAAGCCGCGGGAGCGGCGAGGGCTTTGCCCGAAGAACCACCCGCATCGTTGCCCTTCGCAGGCGCGGAGGGCGAGTCCGTCTTGCCACTCACGTCGCCCTTGCCAGCCGTCTCTTTCGTCTGGCTGGAGTCCTTCGACGCGCTTGCAGCGTCCGCGGACTTCGCTTCGCCGCCGTCGCCGGCGATGTTGCGCTTGCGGTCGCCGTCCTTCTTGAAATCGGTTTCGTACCAGCCCGAGCCCGACAGCCGGAACGACGGGGCGGTCAGCTGGCGCTTGATCTGCGCTTCGCCGCACTCGGGGCACTCGGCGGGATCGGGGTCCGACATCCTCTGCAGGCTGTCGAAGGCATGGCCACAGGCCTGGCAGGCGAACGCGTAGATCGGCATCGAAGACCTTGTGGAATCAGGAAATGGAATACGGGACGGCGTTAGTGGGGACGCCTGAGGGCAAGATCAAGCAGCACGACAGTCGGTCATCTGGTCGGCGGCATTGATCCCTGCGGCCGACCGGTGCGGCTCCCGCATTCTCACGCTGCGTCCGCCGCATACAGATCGAGCAACTCCGATTCCGCGTCCGCGAGCTGTTGCTGTAGCGCCTCGCGCGATTGCGCCAGCCCGATCGCGCGCTTGCCGCCATCGCCGTAGGCAGCGGGGCTGGCCAGCTCCGCATCGACCTCCGCCATCCGGCGGCTCATGTCGGCGATGTCTGCTTCGAGGCGGGCCAGTCGCAGCGGGTTGGACTTGACGCGCTTGCCGGCGGCGCGCGCCGACTGCACGGGCACCGGCGCGGATACAGGCTGCGCAGGGGCCGGCGCCGACACCGGCAATGCCGCCACCGTGACGGCCCCACCGGCCGGACGCGCGCGCAGCCACGCCGCGTACTGGTCAAGGTCGCCGTCGAAGGCTTCCATTCGGCCTTCCGCCACGCGCCAGAACGTGTCGCAGACCAGCCCGATGAGATGGCGATCGTGCGACACCAGCACGATGGCTCCGTCGAAATCGCTGAGCGCCTCGGCCAGCGCCTCGCGCATGTCGAGGTCGAGATGGTTGGTCGGCTCGTCGAGCAGCAGCACGTTCGGTTGTCGCCACGCGATCAGCGCGAGGGCCAGGCGGGCGCGCTCGCCGCCCGAAAAGGTATCGATGACCTCGAAGGCACGATCGCCGGCGAAATTCCATTTGCCGAGGAAGTCGCGCAGCACCTGCGTCGTCACCGAAGGCGCAAGGTCGCGCAGGTGGTCGATCGGCGTCGCCCCTTCGCGCAGCGACTCGACGGTGTGCTGGGCGAAATATCCGATCACGAGGTCCGGATGCGCCGCGCGCTCGCCGGCCAGTGGCGACAACTCACCCACGAGCGTCTTCACCAGCGTCGACTTGCCCGCGCCGTTGACGCCGAGCAGCGCCACGCGATCGCCTGCCTCGAGCCCGAAGCTGACGTCGCCCAGCACCTTCACGTCGTGGCGGCCTTCGCCATCCGCCGGATAGCCGGCATCGACGTGGTGCAGCCGCAGCAACGAATGCGGCAGACGCAGCGGGGTCGGCAACTGGATGTGCAGGGAACGCTCGGCGCGCACGGCCTCGGTGCCGGCGAGCTTGGCCAGTCGCTTCATGCGCGACTGCGCCTGCTTCGCCTTGGAGGCCTTGGCGCGGAAGCGCGCGATGAAGGCCTCGAGGTGCTCGCGCTCGACCTGCTCCTTCACGAACATGATCTGCTGCTGCCGGAGCTGCTCGGCGCGCTGGCGTTCGAACGCCGTGTAGTCGCCGGTGTAGAGCTTCGCGTGCCCTTCGTGCAGGTGCAGCGTATGCGTCGCGACGTTGTCGAGGAACTCCCGGTCGTGCGAGATCAGCAGCAGCGTGCCCGGGTACTTGAGCAGCCATTGTTCGAGCCAGAGCACCGCATCGAGATCGAGGTGGTTGGTCGGCTCGTCGAGCAGCAGCAGGTCGCTCGGCGTCATCAGCGCACGCGCGAGATTGAGCCGCACGCGCCAGCCGCCGGAGAACGACGCGACCGGCTGGGCATGGGTGGAGGTGTCGAAGCCCAGCCCGAACAGCAGCTTCGCCGCGCGCGCGGCCGCGTCGTAGCCACCGAGTTCCTCGAGATCATGGTGCGCATGCGCGACCGCTTCCCAGTCCTCGCGCGCCATCGCCTCGGCCTCCGCACGGATAGCAGCATGAACCGCCGCGTCGCCGCCGAGGACGAAATCGATCGCCGGATCGGGCAGCGAGGGTGTTTCCTGCGCGACGCTCGCGATCCGCAGCCGGTTCGGCACGTCGAGGTCGCCCTGGTCGGCCTCGATTTCGCCCCGGATGGCGGCGAACAGGCTGGACTTGCCGCTGCCATTGCGTCCGACCACGCCCACGCGCCAGCCGTCGTGCAGCACGCAGTCGACCTGGGACAGGAGCAGGCGCTGGCCGCGGCGCAGCGCAAAATTGCGAAAACCGATCATGAGGGCGCGATCTTAACCGCGCTCGCCACGTCCCCGCGGATTTTGCAGCCGCCACCGCTCCATTCACGGGATGGGCCGCGCATAGTCCGACACGGAGATCGCCGTCGCCCATCGGTTTGCAGCGCCACGGCGCCTTCGCCAAGATGTCTGGACTTGCCCGCGGATCGCCGATGCCCCACCACACTTCATTGATCGCGATCCTGGTCGTCGGGTTCGTGCTCGCGTTCGTGCTGGGCGCGATTGCACAGCGCCTGCGGCTGTCGCCGCTCGTGGGCTACCTGCTCGCCGGCGTGGTCGCAGGGCCCTTCACGCCCGGCTTCGTCGGCGACCAGACGCTGGCGCCGCAGCTCGCGGAGATCGGCGTGATCCTGCTGATGTTCGGGGTCGGACTGCACTTCTCGATGCGCGACCTGCTCGCGGTAAAGAAGATCGCGATCCCGGGCGCGCTGGTGCAGATCGCGGTGGCGACCGTGCTGGGTTGGGGCCTGGCGCGTGCGCTCGGCTGGTCGCATGGCGCCGGGCTGGTGTTCGGCCTTGCGCTGTCGGTCGCGAGCACGGTGGTGCTGTTGCGCGCGCTCGAGGAACGCAGGCTCATCGAGTCGGAACGCGGCCGGATCGCGGTCGGCTGGCTGATCGTTGAAGACCTCGCAATGGTGCTGGCGCTCGTGCTGTTGCCGCCGCTTGCCGGCCTGTTCGGAGGGAGCACCGAGCCCGACGGCAACGTGTGGACGACCCTCGCGCTGACTGCCGGCAAACTCGCCGCGTTCGTGGTCTTCATGCTTATCGTCGGCCGCCGGGCGATACCCTGGATCCTCGAGCGCGTGGCAGGTACCGGGTCGCGCGAGCTGTTCACGCTCGCGGTGCTGGCGATCGCGATGGGCGTCGCTTTCGGCTCCGCGGCGCTGTTCGGCGTCTCTTTCGCGCTCGGCGCGTTCTTCGCCGGCATGCTGCTCAACGAATCCGAGTTCAGCCAGAAGGCGGCGCAGGATTCGCTTCCGCTACGCGACGCGTTCGCGGTGCTGTTCTTCGTGTCGGTCGGCATGCTGTTCGATCCTTCGATCATGTTCGAACGGCCGCTCGAGGTGATCGCCACGACCGCGATCATCGTGCTCGGCAAGTCGGTGGCCGCCTGGGGCATCGTGCGGGCGTTCGGCCATCCCGAAGGTACCGCGCGCACCATCGCCGTGAGTCTCGCGCAGATCGGGGAGTTCTCCTTCATCCTCGCGGGGCTCGGCGTCGGCCTCGGCATCCTGCCGCCGGAGGGCCGCGACCTGATCCTCGCCGGCGCATTGATGTCGATCATCGCGAACCCCCTCCTGTTCGCGTGGCTCGACCGCTGGCAGGCGCGAGAGATGGGTCGCAACGTCGCCGCCGGACTCGTGGCGGAAGCTGCCGTAACGCCGGTGAACGTGGCGGACCACGCGATCGTGGTCGGATACGGCCGCGTCGGCCGCCAGCTCGCGGCATTGCTCCGCGACAGGAGGATCACCGTGGTGGTGGTCGAGGACGATGCCGACCTCGCGGCGCAGGCGCGTGCCGCCGGGATACCGACGGTGCGTGGCAACGGCGCGAGCCAGCGCGTGATGCTGGAGGCCTCGCCCCGGGATGCGAAGCTCGCCGTCTTCGCGATCCCGAACGCGCTGGAAGCCGGCGAGGCAATCACAAGGCTGAAGCTCCTGAATCCGTCGATCACCGTCCTCGCGCGCGCGCACAGCGACGGGGAACTCAAGCACCTGCTCGAACACGGCGCCGATGCGGTCGTGCTCGCGGAACGCGAGCTCGCATTCTCGCTGGCGGAGATGGTGATGGCGACGCCGCCGTTCCGAGGCCATCCAGCACTGACGCGCAGCGCTGCGAACGAATGCGATGCGTCCCCGCCGCGCGGCCCCCCACTTCCGGGCGATTGACTTGTTCGCCGGTGCTGCGATAGTCGGAACAAGCCGCGATCGCGGCATCCAGGGGGACAAGGGCATGCAACGTCGACTGTTGAGTCTCACGATCGGATTGGCGCTTGCCGCCCCCGCGGTCCTCGCGCAGGCCCCGGCCCGCGACAGGGAGGACAGGGAGCTCGAGACGGTCATCGTCACCGGCACCCGCGTCAGTGATCGCACGGTGGCCGAATCCGTCGCCCCCATCGACATCATCACGCCCGAGGCACTCGAGGCCACCGGTACCTTTGAGCTGGCGACCGCACTGTCGCGCGCGCTGCCCTCGCTCAACTTCCCGCGCCCGACCATTTCCGACGCAACCGTGGCGGTGCGGCCGGCGCAGCTGCGCGGCCTCGCGCCGGACCAGGTCCTCATCCTCATCAACGGCAAGCGCCGTCACACGACGGCGCTCATCAACATCAACGGCACGCAGGGTCGCGGCTCGTCGCCGGTCGACCTCAACGCCATCCCCATCGCCTCGATCGAACGCGTGGAGGTGCTGCGCGATGGAGCTTCGGCGCAGTACGGGTCGGACGCGATCGCGGGCGTCATCAACATCGTGCTCAAGGGCGCGGACCACGGTGGCGGCGTCTCCTTGCTCGCAGGTCAGTTCACCGAAGGCGATGGCGAGCAATACCAGTTCGCGGGCGACGGTGGCTTCGCGCTGGGCGACCGCGGTTTCCTGCACGTCGCGGGGCAGCTGGGCGAACAGGACAAGACCAATCGCGCGCGACCGTTCACCCTGCCGCCGCCCGGCCTCTCGCCGCCGCAATCGCCGCCGATCGCCGTCCTGCGGCCGCCACTTGGCCAGGTCGTCCAGAGCCAGGGCGACCCGGACGTCGAGCAGTTCGCGCTTTCGTACAACCTCGAACTCGCGCTCGGCGACGCCGCCACCTTTTACTCCTTCGGCAACTACAGCGATCGCGACATCGTCTCGAACGGCTTCTTCCGGGCGGCCGGCGATGCGCGCAACAACCCGACGATCTACCCGAACGGATTCCTGCCGCTGATCAACAACGTCGCGAAGGACCGCGCCTTCGTGGCAGGACTGCGCGGCACGTCCGCTGGCGGCTGGAACTGGGACGTGAGCTTCAACCATGGCGAGGACGAGCTGACGTTCGACATCCTCAACACGCTCAACCGCAGCCTCGGCGACGGCTCGCAGACCGAGTTCTACGCGGGTGCGCTCGAAGCCTCGCAAAGCATCTTCAACGTCGACTTCAGCCGTGAGTTCGACGTGGGCTTCCTCGCCTATCCGCTCACGTTCGCCTTCGGTGGCGAATACCGCGACGAAGAATTCGAGCAGCGCGCGGGCGAGCCGAACTCGTTCGCGGACACGGGCCTGCTGATTCCGGTCCCGGGCAGCACCACCGGGGCGACCCAGCGCGCGGCGGGCGGCTCGCAGGTGTTCCCTGGCTTCCGGCCGAGCGATGCGGGCAGCAACAGCCGCGACAGCTATTCGTTCTACGTTGATTTCGAGGCGGACATCACCGACAAGTTCTCAGCCGGCCTCGCCGCCCGCTACGAGGACTACAGCGACTTCGGCACCACCACGTCGGGCAAGCTGTCGGCGCGCTACGCATTCACCGACCAGGTGGCCCTGCGAGGCACGGTATCCACCGGTTTCCGCGCGCCTTCGCTGCAGCAGCAGTTCTTCCAGTCGACCGCCACCAACTTCATCGGCGGCGTGCCATTCGACGTGCGTACCTTCGCGGTCGACAACCCCACCGCAATCGCGCTCGGCTCCGAGCCGCTCAAGGCCGAGGAGTCCGACAGCTTTGGCCTGGGCCTGGTACTGCAGCCCGTCGACGCGCTCTACATCACCATCGACGGCTACAGCATCAGCATCGACGATCGCATCAGCCTGTCGGAAAACCTGATCGGCAGCGCCGTCACGACCTTCCTGCAGAACCGCGGCATCTTCGGCGTGACCGGCGGGCGCTACTTCACCAATGCGCTCGACACGAAGACGCGCGGCGTCGACGTCATCGGCACCTATCGCTGGGACATCGACTCCGGCAGCATCGACCTCACCGCCGGCTACAACTACAGCAAGACCACGATCGAAAGCATCGCGCCCAATCCGGCCGTGCTGACGTCGGGCGGCCTCAACCTGCTGCGCATCGGCCGCGTTGAACAGGGTCGAATCGAGATCGGTGCGCCGCGCGACAAGTTCCTGCTGTCCGGGGTATGGGACACGGGCAACTGGTCGTTCAGTGCGACGGCCACGCGGTACGGCGAGTTCACGGTGCTGTTCGATGCTGTGGAAACGACGCCGACGCGCGACCAGACCTTCGGCGACGAATGGACGGTCGATCTCTCGGCGAGTTACCGGCTCGAGCGGTGGAATTTCACCGTGGGCGCGGACAACATCTTCGACGCGTATCCGGACGAGGTGATTTTCCAGAACGCGACGTTCGGGCAGATCCCCTACAGCGCCTCCTCGCCGTTCGGCTTCAACGGGGCGTTCGTGTACGCGCGCGTCGGCTACGAGTGGTGATGCGCGAGGACTGAGCCAGGCGCATCCGCGGCTCGTCGCACGCCGGGCATCGCCGCGCCGGGTCCGAATGCCGCTTTGACGCAGCTGGCAGGCGGCGAGCGACTGCAGCGTGCGCGACGGCGCGGCCACACGTCGCTCCGGTCAAGCGCGCGCCTCCTCACCGCTCCGGTTCAGGCAGTGAGGAGGGTCGGGTCCGCGGGAACCTCGTCGACCTCGTCGAAGAAGAAGTCGATGTTGACGGTGCGCGCATCGGCCATCTGCAGGACGAACACCTCGCCCGGTATTTCGGTCCAGCGCGCACGCGGCACGAAGGTCGGATCGTCCAGCGGTTCCGGCTCGTCGTCCTGGTCGCGGAGCAGCCGGCGTGCCGCGAATCCGCGGAACACCACGCGCTGCAGGCGACCCTCGCGATCGATGAAATAGTCGTCGAGATAGCCCGAGTACAGCCACGTCGCGTCGGCGTGGTCGACTTCCGCGGTGAGCACGACGAAGCCGACATCGCCACCGCGGGCATCGGCGTCCCCGGCCAGCAGCTTGCCCCAGTCCGCTTGCGGCCGATCGATCAGGAACCGGTTGGCGAGCTGGCCGGCGAGGCCCCCGGTGACGCAGAGCAACAGCAGGTATCCGCCGATGCTCATTACGTGTCGATCCACGCCCGCGAGTGCCTCGGCGGCGAGCGGCGCCTTGAGGTCGCCTGCGAGCAGCACCAGTGCCAGCGCGGGCGCTGGTGCTCCGGTCCAGCCGAGCCACGCAGTCAACTGCACCAGTGCGATACCGAAGAGGTGCAGGGCGAGGGAGGCGCCGACCGCCAGCAGCAGGCCGACGCTGAAATGCTGGTCGAACGCAGAAGGCGGCCGCGAGTGCGCGGTCAGCCGATGCAGGGCGAAGACAAATGCGATGCCGGGCAGCAGCAACAGCAGCGCGACCAGCGCGGAGAGGCCGAGACCCACGGCGCGGCGCCCCGCCTAGCCGTCGTTCGCGGCTTTGGCGGTGGTCGGCGCGTCGCTGCGGAAGCGCAAGCCCGCGACGCCCACGACCCTTGAGTCGGCATCCGCTGGCATCGCCTTGATGGCATTGAACAGCGCACGTGCGTGCTCGCGGTTCTGCAGGATCTCGCGGCCTTTCGCGGAACGCGGTGCCTTCGCCCAATATCCAGTCATGGTCCACCACTCCCGAACGCCATCCCAACCTTAGCACCCGTGGCGCGTCGACACGCGCGAATCCGCAGAGGCCGACGCACGTCATCGACGTGCCCGGCGATGCGATCTGCGCGACCTCGCCAGCCCCGACGCGATGCGGGGGCCGGCTCACCCGTGCCGCGCGCACTGGTCAGGCCAGCATGCGCACCTTCGCCTCGCGTGCCCATTGCCGGGTCTTCGCGGCCTTGATGAAGGACTTGACGTCGTCCGCCGCGACCACACCGGCATCCTTGCCGATTCCCGCCGCCTTGAGCACGGCCTGCGCGCCGGCATCGAACGCGATGGCTTTCAGGTGACCGAACGCGTCGCGCACGAAGTCCACCGCAGCCGCTTCCTGAGCGAGCTGCTTGCCACCGGCGTCGGACAACACCAGCGCGACCGCGTCGAACACGGTGGACGGCGTACCCGCCAATTGCCCGTCCGCCGGAAGGCGCTTGCCATCCGCGAGCTTCGCGCCGCCAAGCTTAGGCGCCACGATCTTGACCGTCGCACCCGCATCCTCGGCGGCCTTGCGCAGCGCCTTGATGGCCATGCCATCGGAACCGTCGGAGATAAGGATGCCGACTGCGCGACCTTCGAGCGTGTCTTTCATCTTGCCGATGATCTGGAGTGCCGGCGACGGCGGCAGATCCAGTACGGGCGCCGCAGCCGGCGGTGCGGGCGGAAGGTTGTCGAGACCCAGACCGTTCGCCACGCGCTGCGCGAGGTCCGCATCGACATGGCGCAAGTGGCCGACGATCGCCTCGGGCACGTGCGGCGGTCCCAACTTCGACAGCTCGTACACGATCGGGGATGCCATGTGCGCCAGCTCGAAACTCGTCTGGCCGGGGAAGCACTGGCGCGCCTGGC
>JBBRIE010000037.1:0-18896 GCA_038221545.1 Lysobacterales bacterium | reverse complement strand
GACAGGCCCGCGTGCTGCTTCGCGATGTTGTTGATGAGCTCCATCATGTTGACCGTCTTGCCGACGCCCGCGCCGCCGAACAGGCCGACCTTGCCGCCCTTGGCGAACGGGCACATGAGGTCGATGACCTTGATGCCGGTTTCGAGCAGTTCCTCTGCGGCGGCCTGGTCTTCGTAACTCGGCGCCGCGCGATGGATTTCCCAATGATCGCTGGCGTCGATCGGACCCGCCTCGTCGATCGGTCGACCGAGCACATCCATGATGCGTCCGAGCGTGCCGGCGCCGACCGGCACCACGATGCCCTTGCCGGTGTTGACCGCGACCAGGTTGCGGCGCAGGCCGTCGGTGGAACCGAGCGCGATGGTGCGCACGATTCCGTCGCCGAGCTGCTGCTGCACTTCCAGCGTGATCTCGGTGCCTTCGACCTTGAGCGCGTCGTAGATGCCCGGCACGTCACTGCGCGCGAACTCGACGTCGACGACCGCGCCGATGATCTGAACCACTTTGCCCTTGCTCATGTTGCGTTCCTCGACAAATCGAATGGGTGTTTCTGTAGGAGCGCCGCGAGGCGCGATTCGCTTTGCGGTGACCGGCATTCGCCCCTGTCGGCGCTCCTACACTGGATGGGTGGTCAGACCGCAGCGGCGCCGCCGACGATCTCGGAAATTTCCTGCGTGATCGCGGCCTGGCGCGCCTTGTTGTAGATGAGGTTCAGCGTGTCGATGAGCTTGCTCGCGTTATCGGACGCGGCTTTCATCGCGACCATGCGCGCGGCGTGCTCCGACGCGAGGTTCTCGAGCACCGCCTGGTACACCAGCGACTCGATGTAGCGCGTCATCACGTCATTGAGTACGGTTTCCGCGTCCGGCTCGTACAGGTAGTCCCAGTCGTGGTGCGCCGGCAACGCTTCGGTTGCCGGCAGCGGCAGCAGCTGGTCGACCATCACGCGCTGCGTCATGGTGTTGACGAAATTGTTGTAGCAGAGCTGCACGCGATCGGTGCGGCCGGATTCGAAGCCGTCGAGCATTACCTTGATGACGCCGATCAGCTTCTCGAGCTGTGGCTTCTCGCCGAGGTGCGTGACCGAACCCAGCATGTCGAGCTTGAGGCGGCGAAAGAACGCGGTCGCCTTCTGGCCAATGGTGACGACTTCGACCTCGGCGCCCTTCGCCTGCCACTCGCGCATGTCGGCCAGGATGCGTCGGAACATGGCGGAGTTGAGGCCGCCCGCGAGGCCGCGGTCCGTCGACACGATGATGTAGCCGACGCGCTTGACCTCGGCCCGCTCCACCAGAAAGGGGTGCTTGTACTCGGAATTCGCCTGCGCGATGTGGCTGATCAGCTGGCGCATCAGGCGCGCATACGGGCGTGAACCCTTCATGCGGTCCTGGGCCTTGCGGATCTTCGATGCCGAGACCATCTCGAGCGCGCGCGTCACCTTGCGAGTGTTCGCCACGCTCTTGATCTTGGTTTTGATTTCCCGACCGCCTGCCATGCTCTTTTACCTGTAGAGCCGAGCGCAGCTCGGCTGAAGCGTTGCCAAAAGCAGCCGAGCTGCGCTCGGCTCTACAACACAAAATGCCAAAGCGATTACCAGCTACCGGTCTTCTTGAATTCGCCGAGCGCCTGCTTGAACGCGCCTTCCAGCTCGTCGTTCCAGTCGCCGGTCGACACGATCTTCGCCAGCGCGTCGCCGAAGTTGTTGGTGAAATGCGAGTGCAGGCCCGCCTCGAACGCACCGACCTTGCTGATCGCGACGTCGTCGAGATAACCCTCGTTGACCGCGTAGATGGACAGTGCCATGAGAGCGATCGACATCGGCGCGTACTGCTTCTGCTTCATGAGCTCGGTCACGCGCTGGCCGCGCTCGAGTTGCTTGCGCGTGGTCTCGTCGAGGACCGACGCGAACTGAGCGACCGCCGCCAGCTCGCGGTACTGCGCGAGCGAGATGCGGATGCCGCCCGACAGTTTCTTCATGATCTTGGTCTGCGCGGCGCCACCGACGCGCGAGACCGAGATGCCGGCGTTGACCGCCGGGCGGATGCCCGCGTTGAACAGGTCGGTCTCGAGGAAGATCTGGCCGTCGGTGATCGAGATCACGTTGGTCGGCACGAACGCGGACACGTCGCCGGCCTGCGTCTCGATGATCGGCAGTGCCGTCAGCGAGCCCGTCTTGCCCTTCACGCGACCCTCGGTGAACTTCTCGACGTATTCCTCGTTGACGCGCGCCGCGCGCTCGAGCAGGCGCGAGTGAAGATAGAACACGTCGCCCGGATACGCCTCGCGACCCGGCGGACGTCGCAGCAGCAGTGAAATCTGGCGGTACGCGACGGCCTGCTTGGAAAGGTCGTCGTAGATGATGAGCGCGTCTTCACCGCGATCGCGGAAGTATTCGCCCATGGTGCAGCCGGAATACGCGGAGACATACAGCATCGCGGCCGATTCCGACGCGCCCGCGGCCACCACGATGGTGTGGCCCATGGCGCCGTGCTCTTCGAGCTTGCGCACGACGTTCGCGATCGACGAGGCTTTCTGCCCGATCGCGACGTACACGCATTTGATGCCCGTGCCCTTCTGGTTGATGATCGTGTCGATCGCCATCGCGGTCTTGCCGGTCTGGCGGTCGCCAATGATCAGCTCCCGCTGACCGCGGCCGACCGGGATCATCGAGTCGACCGACTTGTACCCGGTCTGCACCGGCTGCGACACCGACTTGCGCCAGATCACGCCCGGCGCGACTTTCTCGACCGGCGCCGTCAGGGTCGCGTTGATCGCGCCCTTGCCGTCGATCGGTTCGCCGAGCGCGTTGACCACGCGGCCGAGCAGTTCCGGACCGATCGGCACTTCGAGGATGCGGCCCGTGGTGCGTGCGGCATCGCCTTCGCGCAGGTGCTCGTAGTCGCCCAGCACCACCGCGCCGACCGAATCGCGCTCGAGGTTCAGCGCCAGCGCGAACGTGGCTTTGCCGTCCTCGGTCTGCGGCAGCTCGATCATCTCGCCCTGCATCGCGTCGGCAAGGCCGTGCACGCGCACGATGCCGTCGGAGACCGACGTGATCGTGCCTTCATTGCGCGCCTCGATCGAGCCTGCGAATTTCTGGATGCGTTCCTTGATCAGCTCGCTGATTTCGGACGGGTTGAGGGAAGTCTGCATGATGTTTCCTTGGGAACTTGCCCGCGCACGCGCGGCTTGGGTTTGAAAGCGGTTCGGGTGGGAATTAGTGCGTGAGTTCCTGGGCGAGACGCGCGAGGCGCCCGCGCACCGAGCCATCGATGACGGTCTCGCCGGCTTCGATGATCGCGCCACCCATGAGGTCGGCGTCGACGGCGGTCTCGATCTCGATGGCGCGCTTGAAGCGGCGCGCGAGCGCGGCTTTGAGCGCGTCGACTTGCGCCACGTCCAGCGCCACGGCGCTGCGCACCGTGACCTTGAGTGAGCCCTCGGCGTCACGCTTGAGCGCGTCGAATTGCTGGGCGATCTCCGGCAACACCGGCAGCCGACCGTTGCTGCCGAGCGCCTTCAGGAAATCGGCGAACGCGCTGTCCGACGCGGTGCCGGTCGGCAGCAACAGCGCCAGCGTCTCCGCCTGCGAACGGCGTGGATCGATGAGCAGTGCGCCGACTCGCGCGTCGGACGCAATCGCCGCCGCGGTGTCGAGCTGCCGGGCCCAGTCGCCGAGCGCCTGAGCGCCTTGCGCCAGCTCGAACGCGGCACGGGCGTACGGACGGGCGAGGGTTGCGTTGCTCACAGTTCGGCCGCCAGCCGGTCGAGCAGGTCGCGATGTGTTGCCGCATCGATTTCGCGGGCGATGATCCTGCCCGCGCCGGCTACGGCGAGCGCGGCGACCTGCTGGCGCAGGTGCTCGCGCGCCCGCTCGGACAACGTGGCGATCTCGGCTTCGGCCAGCTTCTTCTGGCGCAGACCTTCGGCCACGGCATCGTTCTTCGCCGACTCCAGGATCTGCGCGTACTGCTGGTTGGCCCGGTCGACGATCACCGACGCCTCCGCACGCGCCTTGCGCACTTCTTCGTTCGCGCGCTCATCGGCGAGCTTGAGGTCGGCGCGTGCCTGGTCTGCAGCCGCGAGGCCCTCGGCGATCCGGCGCTGACGTTCCTCGATGGCAGCCATGATCGGCGGCCAGATGAACTTCATCGTGAACCAAATAAGTAGCGCAAAGCTCAGGGCCTGCAGCGCAAACGTCAGATTGAGATTCATATCCAGCCTCGGTGGAGCGCAACGCATCGCCGGACCCTGTCCGGCGTGCGGGAACGGACCGGTCGTGAGCCGAAGCTCACGACCATGCGGCGTTTCAGCCGGCAGCAGCGCCAGTCACCGCCGACAGCAGCGGATTGGCGATGGCGAAGAACAGCGCGATCGCGAGACCGATGATGAACGCGGCGTCGATGAGGCCGGCGAGCAGGAACATGCGCGCCTGCAGCATCGGCACGAGTTCCGGCTGGCGTGCGGCGGACTCGAGGAACTTCGAGCCCATGATGCCGATGCCGATGCAGGCACCGAGCGCACCCAGACCGATCATGAGGCCGGCGGCGATGGCGGTGTAGGCCTGGACCATGGCGATGAATTCTTGCATGACGCTTCTCCTCAGCAATAAAGACGAAAGACTACAAAAAGTGGGACGTCCGACGATCAGTGATGCTCGTGTGCCATCGCGAGGTACACGACGGTCAGCACCATGAAAATGAAGGCCTGGAGCAGGATGATCAGGATGTGGAACACCGCCCACGCGAAATTGAAGGCGACGCCGAAGAAGAAGGTGAACCAGCTCACCGCGAGTCCCGCGATCAGCATGAACACGATCTCGCCGCCATACATGTTGCCGAACAGTCGCATCGCGAGCGAAATCGGCTTGGACAGGTATTCGACTACGTTGAGTCCGAAGTTCGGCAGCGCGAGCGCTGCCTTGGCGCCGGCGCTGTCGGCATGGAACGGCGCGGTGAACAACTCGCGGGTGAAGCCCCAGCCGCCCTTGGCCTTGATCGAGTAGAAGATCGTCAGCAGGAACACGACGGCGGACATGGCAAAGGTGGTGTTGAGGTCGGCGGTCGGGACGACTCGCAGATAGGTGTGCTGCGCGGCTTCCTTGCCGGCGAAGGTCTGCACCAGCCAGCCCGGCAGGTCGAGCGGCAGCAGGTCCATGGCGTTCATGAAGAACACCCACATGAAGATCGTCAGCGCCAGCGGCGCAATGAAGCGGCGATCGCCGTGGAACACGTCCTTGACCTGCGTGTCGACGAATTCGACCACGATCTCGACGAATGCCTGCATCTTGCCGGGCACGCCAGCCGTGGCCTTGCGCGCCTGCGACCAGAACCACAGGCAGAACAGCGCTCCAAGGATCAAGGACACCAGCCAGGTGTCGTAATGCACAACCCCCGTGCCGAGGTCTCCGACATTGTGGGTCAGGTGATGCTGGATGTACCCGGTGAGGCCGCCGGATGCCGATTCGCTCGCCACTTATCGCTCCACTTTCGCTTGCAGCCCTAACCCAGAGAGTTGTATCAACAGCGCCACTATCAAGCCGCTCGCTACAGCCAGTGGCGGCAGTCCCGCCCATCCGATTGCGAACCCGAGTCCGGCTGCAATCGTCAACCAACGCGCGAGCGAACCCACGATCAACCCGGTGAATGCGCGTGCCGCGGAAACCCCGGTGCCCCCGAACATGCCGCGACCCAGCAACCATGTGCCGAGCGCCACGACCAATCCCCCGACCAGTGCGCCCAGCGATTCACGCGGACCGCTCAACAGCCACGGCATCGCGATCAGGATCGCTGCCAGTGCCTGCAGCCCGCTCAGTCGACGCGCGAGTCGTTGACCATGCGCGTGCGGATTGCGGACGGAATCGATGGGTGCCGCTGAAAGCATCGGGAATCGCCAGGCGCGGCAGTCGCCGGCAAAGCCGCGAGATTCTAGCGGCGACCGCGCCACGCGGCAACGCCGGATTGATCGTGCCGTGTCGCGGCTAGCCGCCGGGCACGACGCCGAAGCGGCAGATAGTGTTCCAGTTGGCTGAAAGTTGCCCGGCGGTATAGGTATGCCGCTGGCCGCTGAGGCCGCGCACCCACAAGTTCAGGCCCGATTGCCAGCCCGCGTCTGTGAAGCGCCCCTCGTCGGCGACTACCTCGCTGAAGAGCACAGTCGGGTCGATGGTGCCGCTGGATACATCGAGCGGCACCTTCCGGATCACGGCCGCGAGGTAAGCCGGGCAATCCGCGGGTGCACAGGCGTAGCCCCGCAAAACCCCGGCCGCGATGGCATAAGCCGCGAACTGGTCCGTCCGCTGCAGGACGAGATCATGGCCGACATGACCCCCGGCGGAGAATCCCCAGAGGTAGTGCCGCCTGACATCGATGTTGAACTCGCCGGCCACGTGCGCCCGCAGTTCATCCAGGTAGTCGAAGTCGACAGGAGGATTCCAGCTGCCCATCGGCGAAGATCCGATCGGCACCACCACCAGCATCCCGCTGTCGCGCGCGATGGGCTGCCAGATCCGGGCGATCGCCAGCGCGTTGCTCACCGCGCCGGCGGGCGAACCACCGGTGCCGTGCAACGCCAGCAGCAGTGGGTGGGCGCTTGCGTGGCGATAGCCCGGGGGAACCACCAGGAAGTGCGTCCTGCCTGCCAGTGTCCGCGTGAGCAGGCCTACCTCGAGGTCCGTTTCCTCGCCGAAATCATGTGCGAAGAGGCGATCGTTGCGGCATGGATCGCCGCCAATGACGATGGTCTGCGCGGCACTTGCCGGATCCGGGAGGAGGGAAACGATGAGCAGCACTGCCAGGAGCAGTGGATTGGACCGGGGTCGATTCATTCCTGCAGTGTCTTGCTGCTGGGCGGAATCCCGCTTAAACGCTGCATACTGTCCGCCACTTCCGACTCGTTGACTGCCGATGACTGTTGCCTACTGGTGCGTGCTGATCGCGGCGCTGATGCCATTTGCCCTGACCGGCTACGCGAAAGGAACCGCTCGCGGCTACGACAATCACTCGCCCCGCGAGTGGCAAGCGCGGCTCGAAGGGCGTGCCGCGCGCGCGCACTGGGCACATCTCAACGCGTTCGAAGCGTTTCCGTTCTTTGCCGCCGCGGTCATCATCGCGCATTTGGCGAGGGCAGAACAGGCGACGATCGACGGGCTTGCAATGGGTTTCATCGCCGCTCGCAGCGTCTACAGCGTGCTGTACATCTCAGGCATCGCGGCCCTGCGCAGTGTGTTCTGGGCGCTGGGCTTCTTCGCGACGGTTGCGTTGTTCGTCGTGGCCGCCTGAAAGTCGGGCATAAAAAACCCGCCGGATTGCGCCAGCGGGTTTGAGTTCTGCGCGGTCAGTAGCGGGCCGCGGTGTCCAGCGGCTCCGCGAGGCGGAGCCGCTGCCGTTTGAAGGCTTAGCGAGCTTTCTTGGCGGTGTTGGTGGCGTCCTTGACGAAACGATCGCCAGTGCGCACGGCTTCGCGGGTCGCGTTGCCGGCTTCGGCAAGCGCCTGCTCGGCGTTCTGCACGGCCGCTGCGTTGACGGACTCGGCAACGTCCTTGACCAGCGCGCCGATCGACTCGTTGGTCTGGGCGGTAATGGTCATGACTTCCTGCGCGGTCGCGTAGGCCTTCTCGGCCGACTCGCGGACGAGCTGGAGGCCGGTGGCGCCGACGCTCTTGGCGCCTTCGATTTCACGGACGTCGCTGGCGAGCGTCCAGAAGTTGGTGTTCGCAGTCAGCTGGTCCTGGAAAGCCTTCATCTGGACATTGACAACGCGCTCGAAACCGGCGAAGGCCAGGCCATGCGCCTTGAGGGTGGTCTCGGCCAGGTGCTTGCTGGTGGCCAGGAACTGGGTGTTCATCTGCTCGTACATGGCTTGCTCCAAATCGGTTCGGTGGGTAATGCTGCAGTGCATCATACGGACTTCGTGCTGCATTGCAACATATTTCCGTGCGAGCAAAGCTTCCCGTTAAGGAACAGGCACTTCTGAACACGAAAAGCCGGACATGCCGGACCCTTCCAATCGCTACCCCTGCGGGCAAACTGCCCGCTACGCCCCCTGAGTAATGGGTTTATGCGGTCCGAGGTAGCGGGCACCCGACGTGCAGGTCTCATGGACGACGATCCGGGAGAGAGATGGCAAGGCGGGCACAAGCCGCTGCCAGATCCAGGCAGCGAGGTTCTCGCTGGTCGGATTGTCGAGTCCCTGGATCTCATTGAGATAGTGGTGGTCGAGCTGGTCGAACAGCGGCTGGAACGCAGACTTGATGTCGGCGAAGTCCATTACCCAGCCGGAATGCGCGTCGACTTCGCCGTGTACCGCGATCTCGATGCGGAAGGAATGGCCATGCAGGCGCGCGCACTTGTGGCCTTCGGGCACGTTGGGGAGGCGATGCGCGGACTCGAGCGTGAAGACCTTGAAGATTTCCATGCCGTCAGTCTAGCGATCACGCGCCCTTCCTACTTCCCGTGGACCGGGGAGCCGGTAAAGGTCGCGAAGTGCGCGACGAGTCCCATGAGGCTGCGGAGGTCCTGGTCGTTGTGCGCGGCAACGCGATGCAACGCGTGGCTGCTACCCCCTCGCAAATAGCCCAGCCATGCCGCGGGCGCCTCGGAACCGGGCAGGTCATCGTCCCGCACGACGCCGAGCAGCTCCCGTTCCGCGGTCGCCAGCCGGCAGTTTTGCCATACGCGGCGATACGCACGCCGAGTGACGTGCAGGAGGTCCAGATGCGGCATGCCCGCCAGCGGATCCTGGAGGCGGGCGAGCCGCAGGCGCGTCGAGAGCAACGGGCGGTCGTAGCTCCGCCCGTTGTAGCTGACGAGCACATGGTCGGGACGCAACCACGCGGCGAACATTCGCAACATGGCAGCCTCGCCACCCATCGTGGTGGTAAGCAGCTGCCGTACCCGCAAGCGATCTCCGTCGAGATCGGCCACCCCGATCATGAAGGCACGCGTGCCGGTGCCCCCTGCGAGGCCCGTGGTCTCGGTGTCGATCGCGAGCAGGCGGGACCCGCTGACGAACTGATCGCCGTCGGGGTCGTGCCGCCGCGCGTGGCGCTGTTGCGGCAGCGAACGCAACGCGGCGATGTGGATCGCGTCGGGCATCGGCGGCGGCGCGTAGCTGCATTGAATTAGATGGACGCCCGCCGCGACTTCAATCCCGGGCGGAATGCGATCCCCGATGGGTGCCCGGCTGGACGAAGCATCCAGGCCGGGCGGCAGGCGCAGCGCCTCGCGGCGCCCGAGCAATCCACGCAACGATGCAACGCGCCGTTGCAATTCGGCTGCGCCGTCCGCCTTACCCTTCGCCGCGTCGGCCGGGCGGCAGAGCGGTGCGCATGCACCCGGGGTCGCGATCGCGGTGGTCGCATCCATCGGCAGGGGTGGCCCGCACGAAGGCGTCGCACCCGCCTGTCGGCGCAATGCGCGCAGCCGGGCGAGGTGGGTCATGCCGGAGTCGCGAACGCGGCGAGCACGCGGACCGCCAACTGCTTCGGAGTGATTTCCAGAACTTCGTCCGCTGCCAGGACCGGGCCTACGCAGGCGGGGCATCCCGCCTTGCAGTCGCAGCGTTCGACCAGCGCACGCGCACCGTCGACGATCTCCCGCGCGCGGTCGAACAGCGGGGCGCTAAGGCCGATGCCGCCGGGATAGTTGTCGTAGAGATACAGCGTCGGCAGGAATGCGTCGGGCGACGTCGACGCCGACGCAGGCTGCAACGCGCGTCGATGCGCACCAACGTTCCACGAATCGTCGCCGGTGCCGACGGAACGCTGCAGGTCGCGCGCATCCGCCATCACCGCGAGGCTCGCAAGCACATGCAGCGCATGCGAGGCGCCGAGGAAGGCGTCGAGCGCTTGCTGGCGCGAGCCGAACAGGCGCTCCAGCGCGGCCAGCGGCAGTTGCCACCAGATGGCAGTCGTCTGCAATTCCTGGTCGGGCAGGCTGACCGGGCCGTAGCCGATGTTCTCGTGCGTGTAATAGCGGATCTTCTTGTAACCCGACACGCGGCGAACCACATGCACCTCGCCGTGCTGCACGCTGCCGTCGCCCATGGCCGCGAGTTCGAAGCAGCTCAGCACCCTGAGCTTCGTATAATCGATCGCATCGGTGTAGTAGTCGACCGAGGTGCGGGTGACGAACGCCTTGCGCCCGGTCCAGTCGAGCTTCTCGACCTGGTAGGGCGCGGCCTGCACCATGTGGATTGCACCTTCGTACAACGTCAGTGCCGCTGCGGAATAATCGACTTCCGCGACTATCGTCTGGCGGCCGTCGGTGCGATCCACCACCACGAAGTTTCCGTCGGCCACCGAACGCAGCGATACGGCTCCAGCGGGATAGCTGTCCGCGATCCATTCCCACCGACCGTCCTCGCGGTGCAGCACGCTGGCTTCGACCAGCAGCTCGAGATAGGGCTCCGGATCCAGCATTCCGAACAATTCACCGGAGGCAAAAGGCAGTTCGAATGCCGCGCAGCGCACATGATCCAGCGCAATCAGGTCCTGGTCCGCGTGGATGCGTGCGTGCTCGGGCGGCGCATCGCGGAAGAACTCCGGGTGCCGGACGAGGTACTGGTCGAGTGGCTCGGAGCTGGCGATGAGCACGCCGAGCGACGGCTGCTGGCGTCGGCCCGCGCGGCCGAACCTTTGCCATGTCGCCGCGATGGAACCCGGATAGCCATTGCACAGCACGACATCGAGTGCGCCGACATCGACGCCGAGTTCGAGCGCGGATGTCGACACGATCCCATCGATGCAGCCCGCGCGCATCGATCGCTCCACCTCACGGCGTTCGGTGGGCAGGTAGCCGCCGCGATAGGCGCGGATGCGGGGTGGCTTGCGCGGATCGTGGTCGAACACATCCTTCAGGTACTTGGTGATGACCTCGACCATGATCCGCGACTGCGCGAAGACCAGGGTCTTGAGCCCGGCGCGGATCGCCGAGCGTGCGATCCGCGTCGACTGCGAGCGTGCCGATGCGCGCAGGCCGAGATCGCGGTTGACCACCGGCGGGTTCCACAAAAGCACGTGCTTCTCGCCGCTGGGCGCGCCCGACTCTGTGATGGCGGTCACCCGGTCCTCGAGCAGGGCCTCCGCATGTTCGTGCGGGTTGCCGATGGTGGCGGAGCACAGGATGAACTGCGGGTGCACGCCGTAGAACGCGCAGATGCGTTTCAGGCGCCGCAGCACGTTGGCCACGTGCGAGCCGAACACGCCGCGATAGGTGTGGATCTCGTCGATCACCACGTAGCGCAGGCTCTCGAAGAACTGCGCCCACTTTGTGTGGTGCGGGAGGATCGCGGTATGCAGCATGTCGGGATTCGACACCACGATGTCGCCATGCAGGCGAACCGCCTGGCGCGCATCGCCGGGCGTGTCGCCATCGAACGTGGACGCGCGCAAGCCGAGGTTGCCCGCCTTGTTGATCTCGAGGAGCTCGGCGACCTGGTCCTGCGCGAGCGCCTTGGTCGGGAAGAGGTACAGGGCCCTGGACTGGTTCAACGTCGCGGCAGCAAGCACGGGCAACGTGTAGCAAAGCGTCTTGCCGGAAGCCGTGGGCGTCACCACCACCACGTGCTCGCCGCGCTGGGTCGCTTCCCAGGCTTCCAGCTGGTGCGAATAGAGCTGGTCGACGCCGCGGGCGCGCAGCGCAGATACGATCGACTCGGGCAGTTCTCCCGGCACGTCGGCATACCGGCCGGCGCGTGCGGGAAGCACGAGTGCGCCGGTGATCCTGTCGGAATACTTCGACTGCAGCCGTCGCGCCAGCGCTCGGCCATCGGCGCGCCACTCCTGGCGCGGAAGAGCTACCGGGCGGGCTGGGGCGATGGCGAGCATGTGCAGGTCCCGGGGGCGTGGAAGCCGGTAAGATTTGTCACAACCCGTCTCACCGGTTGCGAAATTACGTGGCACGGGACGATTCATGTGCACTGGAGCACGATTGCCCGTCCGGCTCCTCGCGACCAGGGATGTGCTTGCGAAGAATCTCCACCACTGGAATGTGTTTCGGCGACATGCGGCCGCATGTCCATCGGTCAGTCGGGGGATTCCGCACGGAACCGTCATCGAAGGACGCATACATGACCCAAGAGCAAAACCGGGACACGCATCCAGCGGCCGATCACGAGGTCGTACCGCTGCCGATGCTTGAGCCCGACCCGCGGGTCCTCAGCCGGGATTTCGCCGCACTGCTGGGACAGCCATGGGATCCGGCGCGTGCCTCGGAGCTGCACGAGCTCGTCGACGAGCTCGCCGCCGCCGCGGATGCCGCAGACCTCGGCGACCTTGCCGAGAAGGCGATCGCCCTTTCGGTCTTCCTCTGCTCGTTCGTCGATGGCGACCGGCTGCCGACGCCCGAGCATCGCGCGCAGCTCCGCGAACTCGTGCGCATGATGGCGCCGGCCGCATCCGAAGGCGACACGCATGCGCAGGGCGCACCGTCGGCTGGCGCTCAGCTGCATGGCGGCCGGGCAATCCTCGTCCTCGGGCACGACGAGCAGCTCGCGCGGGCGCTGTCGCGCGAACCCGTGCTCGCGAAATACGAGGTGTTGGCGATCGAGGATCCCAGGGCGGCGACCGAACTCGCTGCGCGATTCACGAAGCTCTGCCTGCTGGTCGAGCCTTCGGCGCTCGGGTCCGTGCACCAGGTGATGCACGAACTCGCACAGCACCAGTCGAGCAGCGGCGAACGCGCGCTGTGCCTGGCCATCGTGCCGCGCGAGAACACGCTGCAGCGGCTCGGCGCATTGCGGGCCGGGGCCCACTTCGTGGTGCGCGCCGGCTTGCCGGCACAGGAACTTGCTGCGGAACTCAAGCAACGCATCGAAGCGGACAGCGGGCACCATTTCCGCGTGTTCATCGTCGACGACGATCGCAGTCAGGCGAAGTTCTGCGAGAGCGTCCTCAAGCACCGCGGCTTGCTGACCCAGGTCTGCACCGATCCGGAACAGGCGCTGGCCGGCATCGAGTCGTTCAGGCCGGATGTGGTCCTGGTCGACCTGCACATGCCGACCATGAGCGGCATCGAACTCACCGCGCGCATCCGCGAGCAGCGCGGCCGCGACTTCATCCCGATCATATTCCTGTCGGGCGAGGAGGACCGGGATGCGCAACTCGACGCCATCGCGATCGGGGGCGACGCATTCCTCATGAAGCCGATCCTGCCGCGGCACCTTGTTTCGGAAGTGATGACCCGTGCGCAACGTGCGCGCGACCTCAAGCACGGCATCGACCGCGCACGCTACGGCAGCATCTAGGCCAGTCCGCGAAGTCATAGTGCGCGGGCAATTCCGCGCACGCAGAGTGGTGGTCGTTTTGAAATTGCGACCACTGCGCTGAAGCGCATGGGTGCCAACCTGCAGGACCGCGGATATCCGCTCGGGAGCCCGCCCTCGCGGAGTCCGTCTCTTTCCGGGGCGCTTGACAAGCCCGGAAGGCTGTCCATACTGTACTAGCACACACAGTACAGCAGGACCAGCCATGGCCCGTACCCAAGCCCTGATGCTCGAGATCGCGACCGGCGACGCCCGTCCGATCAGCAAACAGATCGTCGACGGCGTGCGCATGAAAGTGGCGACCGGCGAGCTCGCGCTGGGCGTGCAGCTGCCCAGCGTTCGTGGGCTGGCCCAGCAACTGGGCATCAACCCGAACACGGTGGCCAAGGCTTATGCCGAGCTCACGGCCGAAGGCTGGCTGGAATCGCGGCAGGGTCTGGGCCTGTTCGTTGCGCCGCCGCGCCAACGCCTGAGCCGCGCCGAGCGCGACAAGCGCCTGGACGAGGCGGTGAGCCGCTTCGTGCACGACGTAGTGGCGCTGGACCTGCCGGCTGACGAAGTGCTCGTGCGTCTCGGCCTCGAGCTGCAGGCCTGCGCGCCAAAAAAAACCGCCTGATGCCTGACGACGAAACAGGGCCGCCCCAGGAATGACCGTGTCCGACTACGTGATCCAAACCCGAGACCTGAGCAAACGCTACGGCAGCAAGCTGGCGCTTCGCCATCTCGACCTGAACGTGCCGCGCGGACGCATCCACGCCATCGTCGGCGCCAACGGCGCAGGCAAGTCCACGCTGTTCCGCATCCTGCTGGGCTTCCTGCCTCCGACCGCTGGCGACGCCCGCATCTTGGGCCGCGACAGCCAGCGACTCACGCCCGACGATCGTGGCCGCATCGGCTTCGTCAACGAGGAGCACACGCTGCCGGGCTGGATGAGCGTGCAGGCGATCACCGCCGCGCACCGCCGCCTGTATCCGCGCTGGGACCAGCAACTGTTCGACGAAGTACTGGGCCATTACCACGTGTTGCCGACTCAGAAAGTCAGCCAGCTGTCGCGCGGCGAACGCGCCGGCTTCAATCTCGCGCTGGCCCTCGCGCAGGGACCGGAACTGCTGGTACTGGACGAACCCACGCTCGGCCTGGACGTGGTCGCCAAGCGCGCGTTCCTCGAAGCCCTGATGTACAGCAACGGCAGCGACGACTGCACCGTCATCTACTGCTCGCACCAGATGGACGAGATCGAGCGGGTCGCCGACAACCTGATCATCCTCGAGCAGGGCGAGCTTGCGAACATGTCGCCGCCCGAGGATTTCGTCGCGCGGGTCACCTACTGGGTGGCCGACGTGCCGTTCAAGGGCCCGGATCCGCGCACCGTGCCGGGGCTGTTGCAGGTCCAGCGCCTCGACGGTTTGCACCACTACCTGGTGCTGGACCAGGACGACTCGTTCGCCGATTTCCTGCGCGCCGCCGGCGCGCGTTCGATCAACAGCATGCCGGTGGGACTGGACCGCGCGGTCAATGGCTTCCTCGCCAAGAACCACGCGGCGCCCAGCGCCGCCTGAAACGGCAACGATCCCATGCTCGATATTCTGAAAGCCGAATTCCGGCGCTTCCTGTCCTGGGCGGCCGTGTACGCGGCGGCGCAGTTCATGGTGCTGATGTTTTTCACCAGGGTGGTGGACATGGCGCAGCAGCCGGACGAGGTCTACTTCGTGATCGCCGCGCTGCATGCGCTCACTGGCGCGCTGCTTGGGTTGTTCCAGATGGGCGGTTACCGGCGCCCCAACGCGTGGCTCAACCTGCTGCACAGGCCGCTCGCACACTGGCGCATCGCGCTGGCGTTGCTCGCTGCGGGAACCGCGCTGCTGCTGATCGCGATACTGCTGCCGCTGCTGGCCACCGCCGCGTGGCAGGAGCTGATGACGCCGCGCGTGCTCGACTTGCGCCATGTCGGCCTTTGCATCGCGGGGTTCGGCATCGCTGTGATCGGCTATCTCACGGGTGCGGCCGCGATGCTGGTGCCGCGTCGTACGGCTGCCGCACCGCTGGTGTTCCTGGCGCTGCTGCCCTCCGCGTTTGCCACTGGTACGGGCTTCATTGCGCTGCAGGCGCTGGTGATGGCATGGCTGCTGGCGCTGACCCTCGCTGCCTTCAAGCCCGACCTCGGTAGCGCGCCCCGCGGTGCGGCCGGTGTGCTGCTGGCCGCGCCGCTGCAGGTGCTGATGTGGCTGCTGCTGGTGATGGCCGGATTCGGCTTCGAGTTGCTGTGGATCGCCCAGGGCACGCATCCGAACAACCTGGCGAGCGCGCCTGCCGGCAGCGCAAAACAGGCAGACAACGCCGAAGGTTCCGATCTCTTGATCGAAGGACTGGCTTCGAGCAGCGCCGCTGACGCACCGCTGTGGCGCGAGCAGGCCGCGATCTCGGACGTCGTGACGCTCGGCGTCGGCATCCCGGTGAATCCGGTCTGGAACGAGCTGGGCAACCGCGCGCCGATGGAGTTCGACGACGAGCAGCGCCGCATCCGCTGGGTGTTCAGCCACGACCTGGGCCGCTTCGTCGGCTACCGCCTCGCGGACAGGGAAGCGATCGGCGAACTCGGCGTCGCCGGCGGAAGTCGCTTCCCATCACCACCGCTGCCGGGTCCGCGCGGCCTGCTGATCGGACGCGACACGCTGCACGAATTCGACGGCGAGACGCAGCGCGTGCTCCCGCGGCTGTCGTTGGCGGACGGCGAAGTCATCGCCGGCATCGACCTCACCGGGGAGCGCCTGGCGGTCCTCAGTGACCGTGCGCTGTACTTGTTCGACGCGAGGCCGCTGTCGCTGGACAGCACGCCACTGGCCACGCACCAGCGCGTGCCGCTGCCCGGAGCCACCGGCAATTTGACGCGCGTGGACATCATGGAACTGCTGGACGGCCACCTGGTGTCGTTCGGGATGACGCGCCAACGCCACAATGGCCAGGGCCCCTCGTTCCAGCAGATCGTGCGCGTGGATGCACAGGGCCGCGTCGAAAAGGTGGCACGGCGCGAACTCACCACCGGTTACGGGCCCTTGTTCACTTGGCAGACCTGGTGGATGTCGCCCCTGATCGACCAGAGCCTGGGAGCACTGCGTCATCTGTTCGCGCCTTATCAGCCGGGCCATGCGGTGTCGCCTCCGCCGCGTCCCGATCGCGTGCGCTGGCTGGCCGGCTTGTTGATGGCGCTGTCGCTGCTGGCGGCCGGCCTGCACGTACGGCGCACGAACCTCCGCCGGACCGGGCGCGTGGCCTGGTGTCTCGCCTGCGGTGCCGTCGGCGTGCCGGCATTGATGGCCTTGTGGCTGGCCATACCCCGGCGCGAAAGCATGCAGATGTCGTCCGCGGCCGCGCCTGCACTGGCCTGACGCGCACTTTGAACCAGGGAGAGTATCGATGAGCTTCCGGATCGCGTTCCGGATGCCGGTGGCGGCTGCGCTTGCATCCTTCTTTTTCGCCGGACTCGCCGGGGGCCTTAGCGCCAAGGACACGGCGGCCGATGCCGCGGCGCTGCGGGCGGCGGTCGCCGCCGAACGGGCACGGCCGGTTGCCGGGCGCGTGCCGCGCGCAGCCTTTCTGGCCCAGGCGCAGGTGCAGGCCGTGGCGATGTCGCCCGATGGGCTCAGGCTTGCGTGGATCCACGAACGGAGTGGCCGGCGTGCGGTGTGGGTGCAATCGCTGCCCGACGGCAGGCCGCGATTGGCGCTTCCGCGCACCACGGCCGGCGAACTGGCCTGGTCGCAGGACAGCCGTTGGTTGTTCCTCCCGGAGCCGCGACAGTTGGCGGTGCTGGCTGTCGACGGCCAACGCGGCGCCGGCAAAGTCGCGCCGCTCGGTGGACTGACTCGTCGAGAGTTCCTGTGGGTCGATCCGAATGCGCCGGCCGCCGCGCTACTGCTGGAACGACCAGCGCGGACCGGCGGCGATGGCCGCCGCTGGCGCCTGCTGCGCGTGGCCGCGGACGGCGAGGAAACGCTGCTGCACGAAGACACGCGGCCGATCGTGGATGCCGCGATCGGCGCGACCGGTCGACTCGAATGGCTGCTGCTGGCCGAGGGACAAGCCCATGTGCTCTATCGCGCGACCGGTTCCGGCCGGGGCCAGCCAGTGTTGCGCTGCGAGCAGATGCGTCGCTGCGGCCTGTTGGGTTCTGCGGCGGGCGGTGGCCTATGGCTTTCCAGCAACATCGATGGCGACCGCATCGGTCTCTTGCGCGTGCACCCCGACGGTCGCGTTCAGCGCATCCATGACGATCCGCGCGGCGAAGCCGATGTCTTCGACGTCAAGCTCGATCCGGTCGATGGCCGCCCGCGTTTCGTCGGCTACCGCAGTACGGTCGCGCAGCTGTTCGCGCTGGAGCCGGAGGATGCGTTACGTCTTGCCGCGCTGCAGCGCCATCGACCGGGCCGTTCCCTGGAAATCACGCCCGGCGTGGCGCGCTGGCTGGTGCACGAGCGCGGCGATACTCTGCGCGGCGAGCGCTGGTGGCTGTCGGATGCGCGGGGGGGGCTGCGCGAAGTGCTGGCCGATGCCGGCTTTGTGTTCGCGGGCAGGCCGCAGGCGCGTCCGGACGAAACGATCATGGCGCACAAGTGGCCGATGCGCTGGCGCGCGTCCGATGGGCGCGTGCTGCACGGCTTCGTAACGCTGCCGACCGGCGTGGAGGTCGCGAAGGCGCCGCTGGTGGTGAGTGTGCACGGAGGGCCCTTCAGTCTCGTGCGTCCGGACTTCAGCAACGACGCGCAGCTGCTCGCGAATCGCGGCTACGTCGTTTTCCAGCCAAACTTCCGGGGTTCCACCGGCCTCGGGCGCGAGTTCATGTTCGCGGCGCAGGGCGACTTCGGCAACGGCCGCGTGCAGCAGGACATCGTCGACGGCACGCGGTGGCTGCTGGCGAACGGCGTCGGCGATGCGCAGCGCGTCGGCATCGCGGGCGCGTCGTTCGGCGGCTATTCGGCGCTCCTGGGCGTCACTTTCCAACCCGAGCTGTTCAAAGTCGCGGTGGCGGGCGTGCCCCCCGTCGACTTCGGTTTCGTGCTGCGTGAGTACCTGGGCGCGGGCCAGGAGATGTTCCCTGGCATACCGATGGCGCTCAGCATGCGCCACCTGGGCATGGATCCCGCGGACAAGGCGCTGGCCAACCGGCTGGCGGCGCAGTCGCCGACCGCGAACGCGGGGTTGTTGCGGCGGCCCGTGCTGATCCTCGCCGGTGGACAGGACGAGCGCGTGCCGATCCGCGGCATTACCCACTACGCGGCGCTGCTGCGCACGTTGGGCAAGGACATCAGTTTGTTCGTCGACGATGAGGCCGACCACGGCATCGCCGCCGAGTATTCCCGCGAGGCCTACTACTTCCTGATGGAAACGATGCTGCACCGGCACCTCGGTGGCGGCCAGGCCGCGCCGCCGAGTGCAGCGCTGCGCCAGCACCTGCAGCGGCACCTTCGCCTGGCCGGCCAATTGAACGGACTCGTGACATCCTCTCGATGAGGCGATGAAGACAGGATGACGCTCGGCGGGTTTCTCGACCGCAACGGTGGGGGCGAAGTCGGCAAAGTCCCCGGCGACGATTACCAGCGCGTTGCGCTGTTGCTAGTCGATTGCGCTGATGCTGC